>NZ_JBJXHJ010000002.1:0-523079 GCF_046487845.1 Pseudomonas sp. PHC1 | reverse complement strand
CAGCGGAAAATCCATATCTCTCGCTACGTGCCATTTCTTAATCTGCTCCAATCAACGAACGAAAAGTGTACGTTGCGTTGACCGGTTGAGCCCGCCGTCCACTTTTTTATAGCAGCGCTACATTGGTTTTTTGAGAAAACGTCCGTGGTTAACGAGTTTCGATAAATATGAAAAAGTCATATTTTGGTTTTTGGGCGTTATTTCCTTACGCCGCCCACAGCGCAGTCACCAGCGAATCACTCTGCTTCGAACGCTCTGAAACCAGTCCGGTGAAGTTCGAATTCCGAACCTTTTACGACGCTTCCAGCAAATGGTCTGGCGGCTACGTCAAGTACGCCAAGTCCAGCGAGCCAATTTCCATTGTGTTGACGGATACCCAGAACGAAATGCTCGGCGCCGACGTCCCTTGGCAGAGCACCAGAAGCTGGTCTGAAGTCATCAGCGGCAAGGTCTCAGGGATCTACGAGCTCGTGACTCAAGGAACGCAGATCGTCTCGATGACGTACACGAAGAAGTCCAACGGCAAGGTTTACTATTTTGGAAATAACACCAGCGTCGATTCCTCTTTGGAGTCCGGATGCAAGTGGGAGTAGGGCGGATACATGAGATCAAAAACGCTAGCAGTATCAATGCTCGGTCTGCTGTGGGCGATGCCGGTGTTAGCCGAAACCACTACGTTCAGCCCAACCAAAGGCGTCGAAGCAACGCTGGTTCTCGAAGGCTCCACGCTGAACATCGCGGTCAAAGGCGAAACGAATAACGAGTCGCGGACAATCGATTTTCAAGCTGAAAACGAACTCCATGTGCAGTTCGATGATTTCAATTTCGACGGCGCCAAGGATTTCGCGATCTGGCAACTCGATGACGGCATGGGCACTTACCACTATTACCGGGTGTTCATTTACCAAGCCAAAACCGGCACCTTCCAAGAGTTGCAGCCAGACTGCGGCGATGGTTTCGTTAATTTGCGCGTCGACAAAAAGCGTAAAGCGTTGCTCAGCACCTATTGGGAAATGAACATACCCAAGCAATGCGTCACCCGGTTCGCCAAACGCAAAGCCTGAATGACTCAAGGAAGAACACAGTGAAACGTTTTGTTTTTACCCTGCTGGCCGTGCTGCTGCCTTTTTCAGCGGTGTACGCGCAGGATGACTGCAGCCATGTCACCTCAAGCCTGGAAATGGTGCCCTGCTCGGAGGCGGCGAAGAAGGCTGCCGATACGCAGCTGAACGTCAGCTACAAGCAATTGATGGCGCGGCTTGAGACCGACTATCGAGCAGATCCGGCATTGGGCGCGGAGTACGCGGCGAAGGTTAAAGAGTCGCAACGCGCGTGGCTGAAATTGCGCGATGCGAATTGTCCGTTGGAGGCATTCGAGATCGAGACGGGGATGCCGGCGCATGTGTTTGCGGTTAAGAGGTTATCGATGAACCCCAAGCACGCCTAGTTCATGGACAGCACCGCAGTTTGAAGGACATTTCCCAAGGATTTGCGGGGTAGAGGAACAAGAAACCACTGCTATCGGCAGCTCCTACAGGAATGCGTTTCTTCAGGTGTAGGACGGGAGGATGGTGTGACGCGGAGCGTCACGGGATGCATTCCCAAGCAGAGCGTGGGAACGATCGGGTTCAGGGGCTGGAATTCGTGACTTGGTAGTCATCTGGCAGGAAAAGCGCTGCATCGTCTTCTATCAGTCTTGGATAGTGGCGAATCCATCCGAATCCCTTACACTCCCCCAGCCGTTCATTTTCCTTTTGAGGCTGTGCGCATGAAATTTCGTTTTCTTCTGTGGATGCTGGGTCTGTTGATGGGTAAGGCCAGTCGGACAAATCCTGCGTTCCAGCAGCAGTTGGGTGACAAGGATCTGGTGTTTCAGCTGCAGACTCTGGACGGGAAGGTGGCGCGGCATTTCGTGGTGAAAGGCCAGCGCATTACCAGCAAGTCCGGGGTGGTGGCGGAGCCGGCGTTTGCGATTGCGTTCAAGGATGCGGCGTTCGGGTTTGCCACGATGCAGGCGAAGAACAAGCAGCTGGCGTTCATGCAGGGGATTCAGGACAAGTCGATCCAGCTCAAGGGCAATCCGGCGCTGGTGATGTGGTTTCAGGGGTTGATGAAGTATTTGAAGCTGCGGAAGGCCAAGCCGAAGTCATAGGGCTTTCAGGCAGCTTGTCGGGACGGGCCTGCCTTTTCAGCTTTCGGGCTCGGGAGGCTCGGCGTCCAGGGGCTGGGCCCGGTATGTCTTGTAGATCTGCTGGACTTGCGGGTTGTCCAGGTTCTCGTAAGTGATGTCTTCCTTGTCCAGGCCATCCAGGCCTCGGATGCCACTAATGGTCTCTGGCCATTCGTCACGACTGGATATATCGACTACGAACGGGTTGAGGTAGTTATCGAGATGCCTTTCGCGCGGCTCTCGGATCTCGTCGCTGAGGGCCCGCAAGTAGTCGTCTTTGTTTGTTCTTGACCAGTCGATGGCGAACCCGGCTCGATAACAGAGTTCCATGAAGACCAATAGAATCGCGCGTCCATTGCCGTCCAGGAAGGGGTGTGCGAAAGCCAGTTGGCCCATCACTCCACCGGGATGGTCTCTGAAGCGTTTTTTGTCTGATGCGAGCTTGAGCGCATAGTCGACAGACATTTTGATGGAGTCCGGGCGCTCGAAGACGGTGCTGCGAGGGTCGTCGAGAGAGCCCTTGAAGACTGCCAGGTGGGGGACAAGCTCGTTTCGGTCTTTTCCTGCCCAGTGATAGAAGCCGGAGAACAGGATTTCGTGAACCTTGAGTACAGTCTGGTAATCGATTGGCTTTTTCTTGGCCAGATAGGCAAGCGCCTCTTCGATACTCAATTCGAACGAAAGATGCTCTGACTCTTTTACTTCAACGGGATCTTTCAGTTGCAGCGAGTTTTGAAGATATCCAGCCGTGTCGAAGTCGCCGAACGGATCAAAAGTCATGCGCTACGTTTCTGTGCGCGCCTTTCTTGAAGATAGCGCCCTTGGAGCGCCAGGATTTCAGATTTGCTCAGAACGCCTTTTCGCTTGAGATTGACGAGCAACTGTTCGATGCCATCCAGCTCGACGACATCGCCAGACAAGCGGGTAATCCCCACGGCCATACGACTCATGCCGTCACGACTGGCTGTAACCTTGTTGTCTTTGGCAAGCTTGCGCACTTCGCTTGCAACGCTGACAGCATCTGTTTGGGTCATCGGAAATTCCTCTGAATGCCGTCAAATCATAGCAGGGCGCTTGTTTGCTGTCGTTGCTGGCAAAGTGGCCGAAATCTGTGGAGCCAGGGCCCTATCTGCAATCAAGACAGGCCCTGGTTGACGTTCCGAAGAATGCTTTAAGCCTGGCTGAACTGCGAAGCCAGTTCACGCAACAACACTTCCGCCTCAAGCACTTTGCTGACCACGTCATTGGCTTTGTCGCGCGTCAGGCCAACACGCTCCAGCAGCGCATCCGGAATGTCTTCATCCGGGCCGGAGCCGATTCCGCGACTGCGCAGCAGGCGCACGGCCAGGCAGACGAGGTTCGGGTATTCGGCGTAGGCGCCGTCGTAGTTCGGGTCGTGCTGGAAGCGCAGGGCGGTGGCCAGTTCGTCCGGCATGTCCCAGTAGCGCATCAGCCAGGAGCCGATCTGTTCGCGGCTGATGCCCAGCAGGTGTTGCTCGACAAAGCTGTGGCACAGGTGCGGGTTGACCTCCAGGTGGCGGCAGATCAGCGAGAAGTGCGGCGGAAACACGTGGGCCAGCAGCAGGTAGCCGAAGTTGTGCAGCAGGCCGGCGAGGTAGGTCAGGCCGGATTCCGGACGCTGGGCACGCGGCATGGCGCGGGTCAGGCCTTCGATGACGGCGGCGGTGTAGATCGACTGCTGCCAGTACGGCGTGGTGTGTTGCGGGTGGTCTTTCGGCAGGCTCAGGGTCTTGCCGAGGGCCAGGCCCAGCGCCAGGTTGATCACCAGGTCGAAGCCCAGCACGCGGACGATCGCGTCTTCCACCGAACGGATCTTGCCCGGCGAGGCGTAGTACGGCGACGCCGCCCAGCTCACCACTTGCGCAGCCAGCGCCGGGTCGGTTTCGACCACGCCGGTGATGTCGTCGATGGTGGCGTTCGGGTCGACGCGCAGCTTGATGATTTTTTGCGCGGTTTCGGCCAGCGGCGGAATCTCGATGGTCGCTTCCAGACGTTGCTGGATGCGTCGCGCGGTGAACGCCTGCACGGCCTGGGTGATTTCCTCGCGGTCATCGTCCGGGCGGTCGAGGTTTGGGCGGATGCTGCTCAGGGCTTCGCCGAAGTTGGCGGCGCTGGCCTTGGTCAGCATGGTCTTGAAGTCTTCGCTGGCGATTTCCAGCAGCAGGCCCGGCTCGCCGGAGTTGATCAGCAACTTCGGCTCGCGCAGCAGGCTTTCTTCGTAGAGGCACGGCGAGCTGGTCAGCGCCGGCAGGCCCGGCAGCAGGCTCAGGCTGTGTTTGCCGAGCATCTTTTCCAGGCGCTCGGTGGACACGGCGGTCAGGCGACGGCCCGTCAGCTCGGCGAGGCGGTTGAGATCCAGCAACTGGCTCTGTGGAAACAGCACCATCAGCGCACCGACCGCGTCGTCCAGCAACACCGCCTGCACTTTGCGCGAGGCGTTGAGGCCGTGGTGGTCGAGCACTTCTTCGTAGGCGACGCCCAGCTTGTTGAGCAGCAGCCGAATAACAGACGGAGCGTGCGGGGATTCGGGGGCGAGAGCAGCTTCGGTCATGGTCTGTATCCGTTTTTGAAACAATTGCAGGAGTATAACCAGCTTGGTTCGAACGAGCTGTCAGAAACTGCGACGGTGCTCACACTTGGCCGTATTGCTGCCCGTGTCGCAGCCAGCGATCGAGCAACGGGCTGACGTGGGTGGGCCAGCGTTCTAGCAAAGCCTGGGCGGCATCGCGCACGGCGGGCAACAGATCGGCGTCGCGCATCAGGTCGGCGACCTTGAATTGCAGCAGGCCGGTCTGGCGGGTGCCGAGCATTTCGCCGGGGCCGCGCAGTTCGAGGTCTTTTTCGGCGATGACGAAACCGTCGTTGGTCTCGCGCATGATGCCCAGGCGCTGGCGGCCGATCTGTGACAGCGGCGGATGGTAGAGCAGCACGCAATGGCTGACCGCGCTGCCCCGGCCGACACGACCGCGCAACTGGTGCAGTTGCGCAAGGCCCAGGCGCTCGGGGTTTTCGATGATCATCAGGCTGGCGTTGGGCACGTCGACGCCGACTTCGATCACGGTGGTGGCGACCAGCAGTTGCAGGTTACCGGCCTTGAATTCGGCCATGACGGCGGCTTTCTCGGCAGGTTTCATGCGGCCGTGGATCAGCCCGACCTTAAGCTCGCCGAGTGCGGCGGTGAGGTCTTCGAACGTGGTTTCGGCGGCCTGACAGGTCAGCTCTTCGGACTCTTCGATCAGCGTGCACACCCAATAGGCCTGTCGACCTTCGGCGCAGGCGCTGCGCACCCGCTCGATGACTTCGACGCGACGGGTGTCGGTGACCAGCACGGTGTTGACCGGGGTTCGGCCGGGCGGCAATTCGTCGAGGATCGAGGTGTCGAGGTCGGCGTAGGCGCTCATCGCCAGTGTTCGCGGAATCGGCGTGGCGGTCATGATCAGTTGATGCGGGCACATGCGCCCGCCGACGCCTTTCTGCCGCAGCGCCAGACGTTGCTGCACGCCGAAGCGGTGTTGTTCGTCGATGATCACCAGCGCGAGGTTCTTGAACTGCACTTCGTCCTGGAACAGCGCGTGAGTGCCGACCACCATCGGCGTGCCGCTGGCGATCTGGTCCAGCGCGGCCACGCGGTTCTTGCCCTTGAGCTTGCCGGCCAGCCACGCCACGTCGATGCCCAGCGGTTCGAGCCAGCGCTTGAAGGTGATGAAGTGTTGCTCGGCGAGGATCTCGGTCGGCGCCATCAGCGCGACCTGATAGCCCGCTTCCAGCGCTTGCAGCGCAGCGAGGGCGGCGACCACGGTTTTGCCCGCGCCGACGTCGCCCTGAATCAGCCGCAGCATCGGTTCGTGCTGGCTGAGGTCGTAGGCGATTTCGTTGCCGACTCGTTGCTGAGCGCCGGTCGGGTTGAAGCCGAGGTTGGCCAGGTATTTCGCCGGCAGTTTGGTGGCTTTCGGCATCGCCGGCGCGCGCAGGGCGCGCATGCTTTCGCGCAGGCGCTGCTGCGATAGCTGGTGGGTCAGCAGTTCTTCGAAAGCCAGGCGATGCTGGGCCCAGTGATGGCCGAGGGCGAGTTCGTCGACGTCGGCATCGGCGGGCGGGTTGTGCAGGTAGCGGATCGCATCGGCCAGCGGCGCCAGTTGATAGTCGCGGGCCAGTTCGGTCGGCAGCCAGTCGGGCAGGGTGGATGGCTTGAGCAGGGTCAACGTCTGCATGCACAACTGGCGCAGGCGTGCCTGGGTCAGGCCTTCGGTCAGCGGGTAGACCGGGGTCAGGGTTTCATCCACCGGCGGCGGTTCGTCACCGTTGATGGCGCGGTATTCCGGGTGGTAGATCTCAAGTCCCGAGGCGCCGGGCCGGGCTTCGCCGTAGCAGCGAATCCGCGTGCCACGTTTGAGGCCTTCTTTCTGCGCGTTGCTGAAGTGGTAGAAGCGCAGGCTCAAGCCACCGGTGCCGTCCTGCAAGCGCACGACGAGGCTGCGGCGTCGGCCCATGACCACGTCGGCGCCGCTGACGGTGCCTTCGACCACGGCGTCCTGTCCCGGCCGCAACGCGCCGATCGGCACCACGCGGGTGCGATCCTGATAGCGCAGCGGCAGGTGGAACAGTACGTCCTGGAGGTTTTCCAGACCGACCTTGGCCAGTTTCTCGGCCATGGCTTCACCGACACCCTTGAGTGCGGTGACCGAGACCTGCGACAGCTCCGTCATGACGCTGGCTTAACCGGCCGTGACCGGTGCGGCTGGCTTGGCGACCGAGCACAGGCGAATGGAGTCGGCGAGGATCTCGATGGCTTTCGGCCGCGGGAAGCTGGCGCGCCAGGCGATGGCCACGGTGCGGAACGGCACCGGTGCCGACAGCGGACGCACTTCGATCACGCCCGGGGCGTAGTGATGGCTGTCCACCGCCGACAGCGGCAGGATCGAGATGCCCAGACCGGACGCGACCATGTGGCGAATGGTTTCCAGCGAGCTGGATTCGACCGTGGTGTGCTTGGCGCCGTCGTTGCCCTTGGTCAGGGTCGGGCAGGCTTCCAGCACTTGATCGCGGAAGCAGTGGCCTTCGCCGAGCAGCAGCAGGCTCTTGTCGTTGAGCAGGGCGGCATCGATGGATTCTTTTTGCGTCCACGGGTGCTGGGCCGGCATCAGGACGTAGAACGGCTCGTCGTAGAGTGGCAGGGTCAGCACGTCGGCTTCGTTGAACGGCAGGGCGATGATGATCGCGTCGAGCTCGCCGTTGCGCAGTTTGTCGCGCAGCACGTGGGTGAAGTTTTCTTCGATGTACAACGGCATTTGCGGGGCGACCCGGTGCAGTTGCGGAATCAGGTGCGGGAACAGGTACGGGCCGACGGTGTAGATCGCGCCGACTTTCAGCGGGGCGGTCAGTTGGTTCTTGCCGGCCTGGGCCAGTTCGCGGATACCCTGGGCCTGCTCCAGCACTTTCTGCGCCTGGGCGACGATGCCTTCGCCGACCGGGGTCAGGCGCACGGCGCTTTTGCTGCGCTCGAAAATCAGCACACCGAGTTCGTCTTCAAGCTTTTTCACGCCCACCGACAGGGTCGGCTGGCTGACGTGGCAACGCTCGGCCGCGTGGCCGAAATGCTGCTCTTGGGCGAGGGTAACGATGTAGCGTAATTCTGTGAGAGTCATAGCAAGCGTCCATGAAGATGCGGGCCAAGCATACCGGCTGCAATCGATAGACGCACGTTATCAGACTGAGTGATGAATGCGACACCGGGCAATGCCGGTTTGCCGCGGATGGATAAGCAAAAGGCACCTTTCGGTGCCTATTTGGCTGGATCAAGCCGAGCTCCGCGAGCGCGGATCAGCGGCGGCGTTCCAGCGAGTACACAAACGGCGCAACGATTTCGATCGCGCCATTGGTCAGCATATCGGCCGGTGGCTTGGGCAGCGGCTGGGCGCGGCGGATCATTTCCAGGGTGGCCCGGTCCAGATCAGCGTTGCCGGAGCGGCCCACCAGTTCGAACGACAGCACGTTGCCTTCGCCATCGACCACGAAACGCAACCGGTTCAAGCCTTCCTTGCCCCGTGCCTGAGCGCTGGCCGGGTACTTCTTGTACTTGGCCAGATGCGCAAGCAAGGCGCCTTGCCAGCTGGCCTTGGCGGCCATTTGTGCAGGCGACGGGCCCGGTGCCGGCTGGGCGGATTTCTCCGTCGGGGCCTGAGTTGGCTGGGTGTCGGCCGGCTTCTCTTCGGACGGCTTCTCCTTCGGCGGATCGGGCAGTTTCTTCTCGATCGGCTTCGGCGGTTTGGGTTTCGGCTTGGGCTTGGGTTTGGGCACCGCGATCTCGGCTTTTGGTGCTTCGGCCAGTTTCGGGATCGGCAGTTCTTCAACCGGAGCCGGTGGCTGCGGTGGTGTGACGACTTTCGGCGGTGCGGGCGGTGGCGGGGCTGGAACCGGTGCCAGCTCGACCATCATTGCCTGCGGCGGCAATTCGATGGGCGGGCGGGCGGTCCAGTTCAGCGCCAGCGCGATGGCCAGCGCGTGAACGCCCAGCACCACGGCCAGGCTACCGCTGTAACGCGTCAGCTTATGGCGCGTGGTGATCATTTCTTGACTGCGCTCTCGAGCCCGACCAGGCCAACCTTCAGGTAACCGGCAGCGCGCAGGTTATCCATCACGCCCATCAGGTCGCCGTAATCCACGCCTTTGTCGGCCTGGAAGAAGATCGTCGTGTCTTTCTTGCCCTGGGTCTTGGCGTCGAGTGCGGCGCCGAGGGTTTCGGCTTTCACTTCGTCATCGCCCAGGAACAGGCGCTGGTCAGCCTTCACGCTGAGGAACACCGGTTTCTCGGGCCGCGGCGCCGGTTTGGCGGTCGAGGCAGGCAGGTCGACCTTGATGTCTACGGTGGCCAACGGCGCGGCCACCATGAAGATGATCAACAGCACCAGCATCACGTCGATGAACGGCGTGACGTTGATTTCGTGGTTCTCGGCCAGATCGTCGTCTGCGCCTTCTTTCAAATGCAGGCCCATGGCCGATTACCCCACTTTCACCATGTGCGGTTGCGAGCTGTTGCGCTCAGGCTGGTGGTCGAGGTCGCGGCTGACCAGCAGCAGCACCTGAGCCGACGCATCGGACACCTGAGCCTTGTAACCGGCGATGGAGCGGGCGAACACGTTGTAGATGACCACGGCAGGAATCGCGGCCACCAGACCCAGCGCGGTGGCCAGCAGCGCTTCAGCGATACCCGGTGCTACGACAGCAAGGTTGGTGGTCTGGGTTTTGGCGATGCCGATGAAGCTGTTCATGATGCCCCACACGGTGCCGAACAGGCCGACGAACGGTGCGGTGGAACCGATGGTGGCGAGGACGCCGGTGCCGCTGCTCATGTTGCGACCACAGGCGGCCACCAGACGCTCGAGACGGAAGCTGACGCGTTCCTTGATGCCTTCTTTCTCGCGGGCGTTGGTCGACAGGCGCATTTCTTCCAGCGCGTCGTGTACCAGCAGGTTGGCGAGGGTGCCTTCCTTCGCGGCGGTGGCGCTGGCCTCTTTGAGCGTGGCGGCTTTTTTCAGGGCGGCAATCTCGCCGCGCAGACGACGCTTGGCACCCATCAGCTCGAAGCCCTTGGCGATCCAGATTGTCCAGGTGATGATCGAGGCGATGGCCAGGCCGATCATCACGGCTTTAACGATCACATCGGCGTTCTGGTACATGCCCCATGGCGACAGATCGTGGGCCATGCCCAGGCTGTTGTCGGCTTCGAGGACTTGCGGTGCGTCGGCGGCGCTGGTGTCTACGGCCTGCACCGGATCGGTCGCGGCAGGTGCGGCGGCCGGAGCGCTCTGCTCGGTGGCGGCTGGCGCGGCCGGGGCTTGTGTGTCAGCGAAGGCGGCAACCGGCGCCAGCATCAGGCTGAGCAGCAGGGCAGCCACGGCGCTCCAGGCGCGAGGTCGGTTGGTTGGCGAAGCGGAGTTTTGAATGCGTGTCATGCTGGCCGGACCTGAGATAGAAAAACGGTGATGCTCTTCCCGGCCTCGTGAGGCCGAGAACAAAAGTGGCGTGCATTATTGCAAGTAATTCTTGTTAACAGAAGTAATAGAGTTGCTTTTTTTCCTTCATTGCTAGCCGCTCGTCCCTTGCCGAGGCTAGTCTGTCGCTTTCCGATGGGAGATTTTTGATGTCCGCGCCTTCTGTTTTGATCGCCGGTTGCGGTGATGTCGGCAGCCGTCTGGCCACGCAATTGCTGGCTGCCGGCTTCCAGGTCTACGGCCTGCGCCGTGATATTTCACGTTTGCCGGACGGCGTCATCGGTGTAGCCGGTGACCTGTTCAATGAAGATTGCCCCGAGACCTGGCCGGTGGGTGCTATCGATTACCTGGTGTATAGCGCGGCGGCCACCGATCACGATGAGGCCGGTTATCGCGCGGCGTATGTGCAGGGTTTGCAGCATGTGCTGGGTTGGCTGAACGATTACGGACAGGAGCCTGAGCGGCTGCTGTTTGTTTCCAGCAGCAGTGTTTACGGGCAGCAGAACGGCGAATGGGTCGATGAAAAATCCGAAACCGTCGCTGCGGGTTATTCCGGTCGGGTGATGCTGGAGGCCGAGCAGGTTGCGCTCAATAGCGGCATTCCCGCGAGCATCGTGCGCCTGACCGGTATTTACGGTCCCGGCCGTGAGTGGCTGTTGACCCAGGTGCGTCGTGGTTATCGTGTGGCGGTCGATCCGCCACTGTACGGCAATCGCATTCATGCCGATGATGCGGCGGGGTTGATGGCGTTTCTGCTGGAGGCGGATCGCAAGGGTGTCGCGCTGGATGGCATCTATATCGGCGTGGACGATGCGCCGGCACCGCTGGCCGAGGTGGTGGCCTGGTTGCGTGAGTATCTGGGCGTCACCGAATGGTCGGAAGACGAGAGCGTGCGTCGCACCGGCAGCAAGCGTTGCAGCAATGCCCGGGCGAAGGCGTTGGGCTGGGTGCCGAAGTATCCGAGTTATCGCGAAGGTTACGCCGCGATTCTTGAGGGGCGCTGCTGACTCTCGGGCGTAAAAAAGGCGGGAGCCAATGCTTGCTCCCGCCTTTTCTGTCTCAAGCGTCGGTCACTGCTTTTCGAGCAACCACTTGCGCTCACCTGGGGTGAACTGCGGTTGTTCATCTGCCAGCGCCGTGTTCACGGCCTGTAGGATCTCCAGCTCTTTGCCCTTGCGTACGAAGATCCAGTTGTTGCCCTGGCCGTTCTGCTGCAGCCACATGCTGTCGTTGCCGCTGCTCATCGATGCGCAATCGCCTGCGAGGCACAGCGCATAGCGGTCGGCACCCGGCAGGCCGGAGACTTGGCCGTCAGCCTGGAATTGCACGGTGGCACCTTCGCCCTGGCCGCTGGTGATGGTCCAGTTGCCGCCCAGATAAGCGGAATACAGCGCGCGTTCGAAGCTGGCGCCGATCGGTGCGCCTTCCGGCACCGGAATCTGCGCGCGGTCGAAGACCTGTTCCGGTTCGTTTTCATTGGCGGCTTGTTGCAGTTGACCACCGTCACGTTTCAGCTCGCTGGCGGAGCTGCCGTAGAAGTCGACTTTCCAGGCGCCGGACTCCTCGCCGAGCAGGCGACCTTCGACGTTTTCAAAACCGTTGGTGTAGCGGGCCTGGCCGGCCTTGGTGTTGACGTCCCACTCCAGGTTCGGGCCGTAAGCCTGAAGCGCTTCGCGCAGGGGGCCGCCCTTGGCAGCGGCATCGATGGCGACCTGATTGATCCAGGTGCCGCTGATGTCACGGTCGGCAGGGTTGCTGGCGCAACCGCCGAGGAAAATGGCGAGCAGCGAGAGAGCAAGCGCTTTGCGCATGGTGGAATCCTTTCAAAACCTTTTCTTTACCGCAGAGCAGTCGGCGCGGCGTCTGAGGCCGCGCCGTGCGCATTACTCGATGACCAGAATGGCATCCATTTCGACCTGCGAACCCTTTGGCAGGGCAGCCACGCCGATGGCGGCGCGCGCCGGGTAAGGCTGGTCGAAGTACTTGCCCATGATCTCGTTGACCTTGGCGAAGTGGCTCAGGTCGGTGAGGAAGATGTTCAGCTTGACGATGTCCTTGAACGAACCGCCGGCGGCTTCGGCCACGGCTTTCAGGTTCTCGAACACCTGGACGGTCTGGGCTTCGAAGCCTTCGACCAGTTCCATGGTTTTTGGATCGAGGGGAATCTGACCCGACATGTAAACGGTGTTACCGGCCTTGATCGCCTGGGAGTAAGTACCGATGGCGGCCGGGGCCTTGTCGCTGCTGATAACGGTCTTGGTCATGTATGACTCCTTGTAATGTTTGAGTTATGCACGCATGCGGGTGATGCGGATCACCCCGGTCAGGGCGCGCAGTTTCTTGATCACGCGGGCCAGGTGCACACGGTCGTGGACACTGACCACCAACTGGACAACGCTGATGCGACCATCGCGTTCGTCCATGCTGATTTTCTCGATATTGCCGTCGGCGGCGTTGACGCTGCTGGCCAGCAGGGCGATCAGGCCGCGCTGGTGTTCCAGCTCGACGCGCAGTTCGACGTTGAATTCGCCGGTGACATCCTTGGCCCACGAGAGCTGGATGCATTTTTCCGGGTTGTGCCTGATTTCGCTGATGTTGCGGCAGTTGTCCAGGTGCACGACCATGCCTTTGCCCGCTGACAGGTGACCGACAATCGGGTCGCCCGGGATCGGCGTGCAACATTTGGCGTAACTGAGGACCAGGCCTTCGGTGCCGCGAATCGCCAGCGGGCCTTCCGGGCTTGGCAGTTGTTCGCCTTCGCCGAGCAGGCGGCGTGCCACGACGTAGGCCATGCGGTTGCCCAGGCCAATGTCTTCCAGCAGGTCTTCGATCAGTTCGAGGCGGTACTCGGTGAGCATTGCCTTCACGCGCTCGGCCGGAATCTGTTCCAGCGCGCTGTCGAAGCCGTTGAGCACCTTGTTCAGCAGGCGTTCGCCGAGGCTGATGGATTCGGAGCGGCGTTGCAGTTTCAGCGCATGGCGGATGTGCGTCCGCGCCTTGCCGGTGACCACGAAGTTGAGCCACGCCGGGTTCGGCCGTGCGCCGGGAGCGCTGACGATCTCGACCGTGGAGCCGCTTTGCAGCGGTTCGGACAGCGGCGCGAGACGCCGGTTGATCCGGCAGGCGATGCAGCTGTTGCCGACGTCGGTGTGTACCGCGTAGGCAAAGTCGACCGCCGTGGAGCCTTTGGGCAGCTCCATGATCCGGCCTTTGGGCGTGAACACGTAGACCTCGTCCGGGAACAGGTCGATCTTCACGCTCTCGATGAATTCCAGCGAGTTGCCGGCACGTTGCTGCATCTCCAGCACGCCCTTGACCCACTGACGGGCCCGGGCATGAGTGCCTTTCGGCTGCTCGTCGCCGCTGGATTTGTACAGCCAATGGGCGGCGATGCCGTTGTTGGCCATCTCTTCCATTTCGCGGGTGCGGATCTGGATTTCGATCGGTACACCGTGCATGCCGAACAGCGTGGTGTGCAGCGACTGATAGCCGTTGGCCTTGGGGATCGCGATGTAATCCTTGAAGCGTCCCGGCAACGGTTTGTACAAATTATGTACAGCACCCAGCACGCGGTAGCAGGTATCGACCTTGTCGACGATGATCCGGAACGCATAGACGTCCATGATCTCGTTGAAGGCCCGACGCTTGCCGCGCATTTTCTTGTAGATGCCGTAGAGGTGTTTCTGGCGACCGCTGACTTCACCCTGGATGCCGTCGATGGCGAGGCAGTGGCCGAGTGATTCTTCGATCTTGTTGACGATTTCCTTGCGGTTACCCCGGGCGCGCTTGACGGCCTGGTAGATCCGCGCGGAACGCATCGGGTGCATCGCCTTGAAGCCGAGGTCTTCGAACTCGATGCGGATCGCGTGCATGCCCAGCCGGTTGGCGATGGGGGCGTAGATCTCGAGGGTTTCCTTGGCGATGCGCCGGCGTTTTTCGCCGGACAGCACTTCCAGCGTGCGCATGTTGTGCAGGCGGTCGGCGAGCTTGACCAGGATCACGCGAATGTCGCGCGCCATGGCCATGGCCATTTTCTGGAAGTTTTCCGCTTGGGCTTCGGCTTTGGTCTCGAAGTTCATCTGGGTCAGTTTGCTTACCCCGTCGACCAGTTCGGCCACGGTTTCACCGAACTGCGCTTGCAGCGCTTCTTTGGCAATACCGGTGTCTTCGATCACGTCATGCAGCATCGCGGCCATCAGGCTCTGATGGTCCATGTGCATGTCGGCAAGAATATTCGCCACGGCAAGAGGATGCGTGACGTACGCCTCACCGCTGCGGCGGCGTTGGCCGTCATGGGCTTGTTCGGCGTAGAAATACGCTCGGCGGACCAGGTTGACCTGGTCGTTGCCGAGGTAGGTCGATAAGCGATCGGCGAGGGCGTCTATGCTCGGCATGATAAATCCTGCCGTAAGCTGTGATCCCGCGCCGTGCTACGTCGACCAGGCATAGGCTTAGACGGCCTCGTTGGACTCGTCCTCGAACGCAGCGAAGACAGGGTCTTCGTGGACGATTTCCTGCTCGGCGATGAACTCGTAGCTCATCAGGCCTTCAGCGATTTCACGCAGCGCCACTACGGTCGGTTTGTCGTTTTCCCACTGAACCAGAGGCTCTTTGCCGCCGGTGGCCAGTTGACGGGCACGCTTGGTAGAGAGCATGACCAGCTCAAAGCGGTTTTCCACGTGTTCTAGGCAGTCTTCAACGGTTACGCGGGCCATGGTATTCCTCGGAGCGAATGCAATATGCGCGCTGCCCGGTTGGGCGAGCGGACTCAACAGTTTAAAAAATCACCAGCGATTAGGGAAGCGCTGATTTTTTGACCAGACTCTTCAACGCGCTGCAAGTGCCAATGTAAAGCCCTTGCAGCGGTTTTGGGAAGTGCTGTTTCAGCCCAGCAATTCAGCCAGCAATTTGCCGAAACGCACTTGCTGACGTTTCTGTTGCAGCTGATTGGCGCGGAAAATCGCCTTCAGATCGTCCAGCGCATGGGCGAAATCGTCGTTGATGATCAGGTAGTCGTACTCGACGTAGTGGCTCATCTCGCTGACGGCTTCGCGCATCCGGCCATCGATGATCTCGTCGCTGTCCTGGCCACGGTTGGTCAGGCGCTGGTGCAGGGCCTGCAGCGATGGCGGCAGAATGAAGATCGAACGGGCCTGCGGCATCAGCTTGCGCACTTGCTCGGCGCCTTGCCAGTCGATCTCCAGAATCAGGTCGTGACCTTCGTCCAGGGTCTGCTGCAGGCGGCTTTGCGAGGTGCCGTAGAAGTTGCCGAAGACTTCGGCGCGTTCCAGGAAGTCGCCGTGCTCGCCCATCTTCACGAACTCTTCGCGGGTCACGAAGTGATAGTTCACGCCGTCCACTTCACCCGGGCGCATGGCGCGGGTGGTGTGGGAAATCGAGACGCGAATGTCCGGATTGGTGTCGGTCAAAGCCTTGACCAGACTGCTCTTGCCCGCGCCCGAAGGGGCGGAAATGATGTACAGGGTGCCGGTGCTGTGGGTCATGTCGGGGGTAGCCTTACTCAATATTCTGCACTTGTTCGCGCATCTGCTCGATCAACACCTTGAGGTTGACCGCCGCCTGGGTGCTGCGCGGGTCGAAGGCCTTGGAGCCCAATGTGTTGGCTTCGCGGTTGAGTTCCTGCATCAGGAAGTCCAGGCGCCGGCCGGCGGCACCGCCGGATTTGAGCACCCGGCGAACTTCGATGATGTGGGTGCTCAGGCGATCCAGTTCTTCGGCCACGTCGCTCTTTTGCGCGAGGATGACCATTTCCTGTTCCAGGCGCTGCGGGTCCAGTTCGGCCTTCATGTCGGCAAAACGGTCGAGGACTTTCTGGCGCTGGGTGGCAAGCATCTGCGGAACCAGTTCGCGCAGGGTCACCACATCTTCCTCGATGGCGGTCAGGCGATCGTTGATCAGGCGGGCCAGCTCCGCGCCTTCGCGCTCGCGGCCGGCCTTGAGGTCTTTCAGGCCCTGATTGAACAAGGCCAGCGCCTCGGCGTTCAGCGCCTGCGGGTCGGTGGCGTCGGCGACCAGTACGCCTGGCCAGGCCAGCACTTCCAGCGGGTTCAGCGCGGCCGGGTTCTTGATCAGGCCGGCGACGGTTTCGGCAGCGGCGACCAGTTGCGCGGCGCGCTCACGATCCACCTGCAGCGGCTTGCCGGTGCTTTCCTCGGTGAAACGCAGGGTGCATTCCAGTTTGCCGCGCGACAGGCCCTGGCGCAGGGCTTCGCGGACAGCGCCTTCGAGGTCGCGAAACGACTCCGGCAAGCGCAGGTGGGGCTCCAGGTAGCGGCTGTTGACCGAGCGCAGTTCCCAGCTCAGGGTGCCCTGGACGCCGGCTTTTTCGACGCGGGCGAAGGCGGTCATGCTGTGCACCATGGTGGTACCTCGCAATGCAGATCGGCGCAGAAACGACGTTCCGCGCAGGCGATCTCAATGAATGTAAGCCGACTGGCAGCAAAGGCGCAGGATTGTAGCGCAGTGCGGCGGATGCGCCCAAACACACGGTGTGACAAAGGGCTGCAGGCCGTCGGCAAAGCGCGTTTCAGGGGCTTCGGTCGTCGGCCGGATTTTTTAACGAGTGCCCAGGCGCGGTGCACGGCTCTATAATGCTCCGCAGTTTTCCGTCCCCAGTACAGGTATCTCCTATGAAACGTCCAAGTGGTCGCGCTGCCGATCAGCTCCGCTCGATCCGCATTACCCGCAACTACACCAAACACGCCGAGGGATCGGTACTGGTCGAATTCGGTGATACCAAGGTCATCTGCACCGTCAGCGTCGAAAACGGCGTGCCGCGATTCCTCAAAGGTCAGGGCCAAGGCTGGCTGACTGCCGAATACGGCATGCTGCCACGCGCCACCGGCGAGCGTAACCAGCGTGAAGCGAGCCGCGGCAAGCAGGGCGGTCGTACCCTGGAAATCCAGCGCCTGATCGGTCGTTCCCTGCGCGCCGCGCTGGACATGTCCAAGCTTGGCGATGTCACCCTGTATGTCGACTGCGACGTGATCCAGGCCGACGGCGGTACCCGCACCGCGTCGATCACCGGCGCCATGGTTGCGCTGGTCGATGCACTGAAAGTGATCAAGAAGCGCGGTGGCCTGAAAGGCGGCGACCCGCTCAAGCAAATGATCGGTGCTGTTTCCGTGGGCATGTACCAGGGCGAGCCGGTACTGGATCTGGACTATCTTGAAGATTCCGCCGCCGAGACCGACCTCAACGTGGTGATGACCAGCACCGGTGGCTTCATCGAAGTGCAGGGCACCGCCGAAGGCGCGCCGTTCCAGCCTGAAGAGCTGAACGCGATGCTGGAGCTGGCGAAGAAAGGCATGAACGAAATCTTCGAACTGCAAAAGGCTGCACTGGCCGACTGAGCAGGTTCGTAACCCGCAAGGAGGACGCGATGAGTGATGAGCAAGAGCTGCTGCCCAAGCCGAGCCAGGAGGTTCGCCAATGGGCGATGTTTTGTCACTTGTCCGCCTTGCTGGGGATCTGGATTCCGTTCGGTACGCTGATCGGGCCGCTGGTCCTGTGGCAGATGAAGCGCGAGACCGATCCGTTCATCGACGCTCAGGGTAAGGAAGCGTTGAATTTCCAGATCACCGTGGCGATCGCTTCGATGATCTGCTTCGTGCTGATGCTGTTGCTTATCGGGTTCGTGCTGTTTGGCCTGCTGGCCATTGCGGCGCTGGTGCTGACGATCATCGGTGGGGTGAAAGCCAACGAAGGTTTCCCGTACCGCTATCCGTTCACCTGGCGGTTGATCAAATAACGAACGATCGCCCACAAAAAAACCGACAGTGATGTCGGTTTTTTTGTGTCTGCGAAAGGCCGCTTAGATGGTCAGCGTCCAGTCGTAGTCGACGATCAGCGGCGCGTGCTGCGAGAACCGAGGCTGACGTGGCAGGCGTGCGCTGCGCACGAAGCGCCGCAGCCCTGGAGTCAGGATCTGGTAGTCGAAGCGCCAGCCCAGATTCAGCATCTCGGCCTGTTCGTTGTCCGGCCACCAGCTGTACTGGTCGCCTTCACGGCTGACTTCGCGCAGGGCGTCTACGTAGCCCATGTTGCCGACAATCTCGTCCATCCAGGCGCGTTCCGGCGCCAGGAAACCCGGGGATTGCTGGCTGTCGCGCC
Source organism: Pseudomonas sp. PHC1 (assembly GCF_046487845.1). Classification (NCBI taxonomy): domain Bacteria; kingdom Pseudomonadati; phylum Pseudomonadota; class Gammaproteobacteria; order Pseudomonadales; family Pseudomonadaceae; genus Pseudomonas; species Pseudomonas sp. PHC1. The sequence continues at coordinate 504,764 of NZ_JBJXHJ010000002.1, read as the reverse complement.
AGTTCTTGATGTCGAGCTTCTGCTGCGCGACGTACAGCGAGCCACAATAAATGTACTCGCGACGTTTGCGCCGCTGTTTGTCCAGGTACTTGCCGAAGTCGTCCATGAGCTTGAACTTCTGGTTCAAGTCCTCATCGCCGTTCATCCCCGAAGGAAGCAGCAAGGTGGCAATACTGACTTTGTCGAAATCTGCTTGCAGGTAGCGCCCGTAGCGGTCGGCCGTCTCGAAACCGAGACCGCTGATGACAGCCTTCGGTTGCAACCGCGAATACAAAGCCACGCCGCCTTGGGCAGGGACTTCAGCATCGCAGGCATAAAGGAAGTAGCCATCCAGTTGGAAGGCTGGGTCGTCCAGTTCAAAGGCGGAGGCACGGGTGTCCTGCAGGCAGATGACGTCGGCATTCTGAGCCTGCAGCCAACTGAGCAAACCGCGCTCGACTGCAGCCTGAATACCATTGACGTTCACACTGATGATCCGCATAAATGGCCCCAAAAATCGCGTGCGTGTATGATACACGGCGTCAAGCTAATTAGCTAAATCCGTGGTATTTGGGGTTTTTTTCATGCAAGCGTATCAGCGCGATTTCATTCGTTTTGCCATCGATCGCGGGGTTTTGCGCTTCGGTGAGTTCACCCTGAAGTCCGGGCGCACCAGTCCTTACTTCTTCAATGCCGGCCTGTTCAACTCGGGTTCCGCGCTGGCGCAACTGGGGCGTTTCTACGCCGCGGCCATCGCCGAGAGTGGCATTCCGTTCGACGTGCTGTTCGGCCCGGCCTACAAAGGCATCCCGCTGGCGGCAACCACTGCCGTGGCACTGGCCGAACACCATAACCGTGATTTGCCATGGTGCTTCAACCGCAAGGAAGCCAAGGCCCACGGCGAGGGCGGCAGCCTGGTCGGCGCACCGCTGACCGGTGATGTGCTGATCATCGACGACGTGATCACCGCCGGCACCGCGATCCGTGAAGTGATGCAGATCATCGCTTCCCAGGACGGCGCCAAGGCTGCCGGCGTGCTGATCGCCCTGAACCGTCAGGAGCGCGGCAACGGCGAGCTGTCGGCCATCCAGGAAGTCGAGCGTGATTTCGGCATCCCGGTCATCAGCATCGTGTCGCTGAACCAGGTGCTGGAATTCCTGGCTGACGACCCGCAGCTCAAGCAGCACCTGCCAGCCGTTGAAGCCTACCGCGCCCAGTTTGGCGTCTGATCGTAGCTTCAGGCAAAAAAAGACCCCGCTCAGCCAGGCTGAGCGGGGTCTTTTTGTTTGCGCTACCGCTTAAGGACGCTTGCGATTGCTGATCAGTGTACCCACACCGGTGTCGGTGAAGATTTCCAGCAAGATCGCGTTCGGTACACGGCCGTCGATGATCAGCGAGCTGCCCACGCCGCCCTGAACTGCTTCCAGTGCGCAGCGGATCTTCGGCAGCATGCCGCCGTAGATGGTGCCGTCGGCGATCAGGTCGTCGACCTGCTGGGTGCTAAGGCCGGTCAGCACGGTGCCCGACTTGTCCATCAGGCCGGCGATGTTGGTCAGCAGCATCAGCTTTTCGGCTTTCAGTGCTTCGGCAACCTTGCCGGCCACCAGGTCAGCGTTGATGTTGTACGACTCGCCGTTTTCACCCACGCCAATCGGCGCGATCACCGGGATGAAGTTGCCTTTGACCAGCAGGTTCAGCAGTTCGGTGTTGATCCCGACCACTTCGCCCACATGGCCGATGTCGATGATTTCCGGCTGGGTCATCTCCGGGGTCTGACGGGTGACAGTGAGCTTCTTCGCGCGAATCAACCCGGCGTCTTTACCGGTCAGACCGATGGCGCTGCCGCCGTGGCGGTTGATCAGGTTGACGATGCTCTTGTTGACCTGACCGCCGAGGACCATTTCCACCACGTCCATGGTCGCGGCGTCTGTGACGCGCATCCCGTCGACGAAGTGGCTTTCGATCGACAGGCGCTTGAGCAGATCACCGATCTGCGGGCCGCCACCGTGAACGACCACCGGGTTGATGCCTACGGCCTTCATCAGCACGATGTCGCGGGCGAAGCCGGTTTTCAGCTCCTCGCTTTCCATCGCGTTGCCGCCGTATTTGATCACCAGGGTCTTGCCGACGTATCGGCGGATGTAAGGCAGCGCTTCGGACAGGACCTTGGCAGTGTTGGCGGCGGCATCGCGTTCGAGGGTCATTCAGGGCTCCGGGTGAATCAGCAATCAGAACGGTAGTTGGAGATCAGGTGCAACGCGTTTCAGTTGGGCATGGAACACAGCCTGGATGCGCTGCAGTTCCGCCTCGTCATCGGCCTCGAAGCGCAGCACCAGCACCGGTGTGGTGTTGGACGCGCGCACCAGGCCCCAGCCTTTGGCATAGTCGACCCGCACGCCGTCAATGGTGGTCAGGTCGGCGCCTGGACCCCACTGCGCATCGTGCAGTGCATCAATGATGCTGAATTTGCTCTCTTCGGTCACATGGATATTGATTTCCGGTGTGGAAATATCGTTCGGGAAGGTCGCGAACAGCGTTTCCGCGTCGGATTTTTCCTTGCTGAGGATTTCCAGCAGCCGTGCGGCGCTGTAAATACCGTCGTCGAAACCAAACCAGCGTTCCTTGAAGAAAATGTGCCCGCTCATTTCGCCGGCCAACAGTGCGCCGGACTGTTTCATTTTCTTTTTGATCAACGAGTGACCGGTCTTCCACATTAGCGGCCGGCCGCCATATTCCTTGATCAGCGGGACGAGGCGGCGGGTGCATTTGACGTCGAAGATGATCTCCGCGTCCGGGTTGCGCGCCACCACGTCACGGGCAAACAGCATCAGCAGGCGATCCGGGAACACGATGGTGCCGGTGTTGGTCACCACGCCGACGCGGTCACCGTCGCCGTCGAAAGCCAGGCCGATGTCGGCATTGGTTTCCTTGACCTTGGCGATCAGGTCGACGAGGTTTTCCGGTTTGCCTGGATCCGGGTGATGATTCGGGAAGTTGCCGTCGACTTCGCAGTACAGCGGGATGACTTCGCAGTTCAGCGCTTCGATCAGCTGCGGGGCGATCACGCCGGCCGCGCCGTTGCCGCAATCGACCACGACTTTCAGGCGCCGAGCCAGTTTGATGTCCTGGACGATTTCGGTGGTGTAGCGGTCGAGGATCTCGACCTGAGTCACGCTGCCCGTGCCGCTGCTCAGGTTGCCGGTCTTGAGGCGCTCGTGCAGGGCCTGGATCTGTTCGTTGGCGAGGGTGTCGCCGGCGATCACGATCTTGAAGCCGTTGTAGTTCGACGGGTTGTGGCTACCGGTGAGCATCACCCCGGATTTGCCAGCCAGCACGTTGGCGGCGTAGTACAGCGCAGGCGTCGGCACCAGGCCGACGTCGCTGACGTGGCAGCCGCTTTCGGCGATGCCGCGGATCAGTTCGGCCACCAGCTCCGGGCCGGACAAACGGCCGTCACGGCCGACGGACACGTTCGGTTCGCCCTGGGCCAGGCTCTGGGAGCCGATGGCGCGACCGATCCAGTAGGCGGTTTCGCCATTGAGGAATTCCGGCACGGTGCCGCGAATGTCGTAGGCGCGGAAGATGCTGTCGGGAAGCTTCGGGGCGACTTGGGCGGGGGTGCTCATCTGCGAAAATGCTCCATCTCGAAAGTGGCTGGACACACCGACGACTCATTCGACGGCAGGTTCAAACTGAAGGGTATGACGGCGGTTTTCACAGAGAGTTCGTGGTGTGAAAGGGCCATGACGCCTTGTGCGGCGTGGCTTTGGCCTGCCAATGCCTTGATTTTCAGCGGTAAAGCTTCCAGATGAATCTGCGTATTTTTATGGCGAAGGAGCAGGCTCCCTCGCCACAAAACCAATCACTTGGTGCCGGAATGGCCGAAACCACCTGTGCCGCGCTCGGTCTCGACAAACTCTTCAACCATTTCGAAGTGCGCCTGCACTACCGGCACCAGTACCAGCTGCGCCAGGCGTTCGCCGACCGGCATGGTGAATTCAGTCTGGCCGCGGTTCCAGCAGGACACCATCAGCGGGCCCTGGTAGTCGGAGTCGATCAGGCCGACGAGGTTGCCCAGCACGATCCCGTGCTTATGGCCCATGCCCGAGCGTGGCAGGATCAGCGCGGCAAGGTTCGGGTCGCCGATGTAGACCGACAGACCGGTCGGGATCAGCACGGTTTCACCCGGTTTGATCACGATGTCCTCTTGCAGCATGGCGCGCAGGTCGAGGCCGGCGGAACCCGGTGTGGCGTATTGCGGCAGCGGGAATTCGGTACCGATGCGTGGGTCGAGGATCTTGGCTTGCAAAGCGTGCATGTAAATTAAACCTGGTTCAGACGTTCGGCGATAAAAGTGACCAGTTGGCGAGCGATCTTGCTCTTGCTGGTCTGGGCGAAAACCGTGGCGTGCAGCGCACGGTCGATGACGCTGCAGGCGTTTTCTTCGCTGTTGAAACCGATGCTCGGGTTGGCGACGTCGTTGGCGACGATCAGATCGAGATTCTTGTCCTTCAGCTTGCGTGCAGCGTAGTCGAGCAGGTGTTCGGTCTCGGCGGCGAAGCCGACACTGAACGGACGGTCGGGACGGGTCGCGATGGTGGCCAGGATGTCCGGGTTGCGCACCATTTGCAGGACGAAGCCGTCACCGCTTGTAGGGTCTTTCTTCAATTTTTGCGGGGCGACGACTTCCGGACGGTAGTCTGCGACCGCCGCCGAGGCGATGAAGATGTCGCAGGGGATCGCGGCTTCACACGCGGCGAGCATGTCGCGGGCGCTGACCACGTCGATGCGGGTGACGCGATCCGGCGTCGGCAGGTGCACCGGGCCGCTGATCAGCGTCACGCGGGCGCCGGCTTCTACTGCCGCTTCAGCCAGCGCGAAGCCCATTTTGCCGGAGCTGTGGTTGGTGATGTAGCGCACCGGGTCGATGTTTTCCTGGGTCGGGCCGGCGGTGATGACCACGTGCCTGCCGGTCAGCGCCTGACGCTGGAAGCAGTCCGCCGCGAGCTGAGCCAGGTCGGTGGCTTCCATCATGCGGCCCATGCCGACGTCGCCGCAGGCCTGGCTGCCGGAGGCCGGGCCGAAAGTCTTGAGGCCACGGCTTTCAAGCAGTTGCAGGTTGGCCTGGGTCGCCGGATCGCGCCACATGGCCTGGTTCATGGCCGGAGCGACCGCCACGATGGCGTCGGTGGCCAGCACCAGCGTGGTCAGCAGATCATTGGCGATGCCTTGGGCCAGCCGGGCGAGCAGGTCGGCGGTGGCCGGGGCGATCAGCACCAGATCGGCCCATTTGGCCAGTTCGATGTGGCCCATCGCCGCTTCGGCGGCCGGGTCGAGCAGGTCCAGGTGAACCGGGTGGCCGGACAGCGCCTGCATGGTCAGCGGGGTGATGAATTCGCTGCCGCCACGGGTCATGACCACGCGCACTTCGGCGCCCTGATCGATCAGGCGGCGCACAAGATCCGCGCTCTTGTAGGCAGCAATGCCGCCGCCGACGCCCAGAACGATGCGTTTCCGATACAGCCGCTGCATAGGTCTGCCTTTCATTTCGTTGGTGACATACGTGGCGAAACCCCCTCCCCAGGGTGAATTCGCCCGCAAAAAAGATGGGCTACGATATCACAGCGACCGCTACGGAACAGCGGCGCCCACAGACAAGGAATGTGTATGAGTATTCGCGATTGGCCGGCGGCGGAGAGGCCGCGGGAGAAACTGTTGGAACAGGGCTCGGGAAGTCTTTCCGATGCCGAATTGCTGGCGATTTTTCTACGCACCGGCGTAGCAGGAAAGAGTGCGGTGGATCTGGCGCGGCACTTGTTGAATCAGTTTGGCAGCCTGCGTGCTTTGCTGGAGGCTGATCTCGGAGCGTTCAGCGAGCAATTGGGCTTGGGGCCGGCGAAATTTGCTCAATTGCAGGCCGTGCTGGAAATGGCCCGGCGGCATCTGGCCGAGCGCATGCGTCAGAAGCCGACCCTGGAAAATCCACAGGTCGTACGCGACTACCTCAAAGCCATGCTGCGCCACGAGCCGCATGAGGTGTTCGGCTGTCTGTTTCTGGACTCAAAACACCAAGTGCTGACCTTTGAGCCTTTGTTTCGGGGCTCCATCGACAACACTGCGGTCCATCCCCGGGAAGTGGTGAAGCGTGCGCTGGCGAACAACGCGGCGGCGCTCATCCTGTGCCACAACCACCCGTCGGGAAACACCGATCCCAGTCAGGCTGATCGATTATTGACCAAGCGCTTGCAGAAGGCCCTGGAGTTGATCGACGTTCGGGTGCTGGATCACTTCATCGTCGGTGATGGTGAGCCGTTGTCGATGGCGGAGTGCGGTTGGATGTAAATCTCAAGGAACTGAAAACCCTGTGGGAGCTGGCAAGTCAGCTCCCACAGGTTATGTGTTTTGGCGGGTTATTTGAGGGTGACCTTGGAGTAGTCCTGCCGCCCGAACGGGCTCACCGAGTAACCCTGCACGTCTTTGCGCGTCAGTGCATACGCCGTCGGATGCGCCAGCGGCAGCCACAGCGCCTGCTGCTGGATCTGCGTTTGTGCCTGTTCGTAGAGCTTGGTGCGCACACCTTGCTCGCTGGTGGTCTTGCCGGCGCTGATCAGCTTGTCCAGGTCGGCGTTGCAGTAACGGGCGAAGTTGGTGCCGGACTTCACCGCCGCACAGGAAAACTGCGGGGTGAGGAAGTTGTCCGGATCGCCGTTGTCGCCGGCCCAGCCCATGAACAGCAAGTCATGCTCGCCCGCCTTGGCGCGACGGATCAGTTCGCCCCATTCGATCACGCGGATTTCCGCCTGAATGCCGATTTCCGCGAGATCCGATTGCAGCAGTTGTGCACCCAGGCTCGGGTTCGGGTTGAGCAGACTGCCGGACGGACGCGTCCAGATAGTGGTCTGGAAGCCATCCTTCAATCCGGCCTTGGCCAGCAATGCCTTGGCCTTGTCCACGTCGTGGGCGTAGCCCGGCAGGTTCTTCGCGTAGCTCCAGGTGTTCGGCGGATACGGGCCGTTGGCAGCTTCGGCGGTGTCTTCAAACACAGCTTTGAGGTAGTTGGCCTTGTCGAAGGCGAGGTTGATCGCCTGACGCACTTCCGGTTTGTCCAGTGGCGGATGCTGGCTGTTGATGCCGACGAATGCGGTCATGAATGCGTCAGTCTTTTCGACTTTCAGCGTCGGTTCCTGTTTTGCCGCCTGCACGTCCAGCGGTTTTGGCGACAGGGCAATCTGGCACTCGTTGCGCCGCAATTTTTGCAGGCGCACGTTGGCGTCCGGGGTGATGGCGAAGATCAGCGGATCCACCGCCGGTTTGCCGCGGAAGTAGGCCGGGTTGGCCTTGTAGCGGATCGAAGCGTCTTTCTGGAAGCGGTTGAACACGAACGGGCCGGTGCCGATCGGTTGGCTGTTGAGCTTGTCGGTCGCGCCGGCCTTCAGGAGTTTGTCGGCGTATTCAGCAGAATAAATGGAGGCAAAACCCATGCTCAGGGTCGCGAGGAACGTCGAGTCCGGGTGATCGAGGGTGAAGCGCACGGTCAGCGGATCCAGCGCGTCGATCTTTTTGATCAGGCTCGGCAACTGCATCGACTGGGCATGGGGAAAGCCGCTCTGGGCGACCTTGTGCCATGGGTTGGCCGGGTCGAGCATGCGGTCGAAGCTGAACTTGACGTCTTCGGCGGTCAGCTCGCGGGTCGGCTTGAAGTAGTCGGTGGTGTGGAATTTCACCTGCGGGTGCAGCTTGAAGACGTAAGTCAGGCCATCGGTGCTGACTTCCCAGCTGTCGGCCAGGCTCGGGACGACCTTGCCACTGGCGGTGTCGAAGTCCACCAGCCGATTCATCAGCACGTCGGCCGAGGCGTTGGTAGTGGTCAGCGAGTTGTACTGCACCACGTCGAAGCCCTCAGGGCTGGCCTCGGTGCAGACGCTCAGGGCGGCGGCCTGGGCCAGTGGACTCAGTAACAGCGGGGCGAAGAGCAGGGGGAGGGCAGCGAGGCGCATGGTCGGCTTCCTTTACAGATCGAAGGCCCATCTGCAAGTGCAGTCTGGAAAAGGCCTACCCTAGTGGTCGCGATTGCAAATGACTATCCCCTTTTTGCATTTTCGAGGCTGCATGGCTGAGGATTTGTCGGAAGAGGCGGCAGGAAAAGTCTCGATAGCGGGTATGATCGATTTTCTTCGACGAATGGTAAAAATTGCCGGCAGCCCTAGCCCAAGGCGCTTGCGGCCGTCGAAAGCGGCTTTTTAGCCATTCTTTGTTCACGGAAAGTTGTTGCTCCGTGGTCTTTCTGGTATAAAGCAGCGCTCTTTTCTAGGGGCCCGGTTCCTTCGCTTGTAGGTGTAGCCGGTAAGACCTCTAAAGAATCGCGGCGCCTGGCGCCACAATGACTAGAGATTAAGCGGCCAACCCATGCCGGGTTGGGCATGTGGTTTTAGAGGGCTGAGGCATGTCTAGAGTATGTCAAGTTACCGGTAAGGGTCCGGTGACTGGGAACAACATTTCCCACGCAAACAACAAAACCCGTCGTCGTTTCCTGCCGAACCTGCAGCATCACCGCTTCTGGGTTGAAGAAGAGAAACGTTTCGTACGCCTGCGCGTTTCCGCCAAAGGCATGCGTATCATCGACAAGCGTGGCATCAGCGTTGTGCTGGCCGAGCTGCGTCGCGACGGCAAGGTTTAAGGGAGCTAATCATGCGTGAATTGATTCGTTTGATTTCGAGCGCCGGTACTGGTCACTTCTACACTACCGACAAGAACAAGCGTACTACCCCGGACAAAATCGAGATCAAGAAATATGATCCGGTTGTTCGCAAGCACGTGATCTACAAGGAAGGCAAAATCAAGTAATTGATTTTTCCCGACTTACGAAAAAGGCCCGTATCTCACGATACGGGCCTTTTTTGTGGCCTGGTGAAGGGCCTCAAGCCTTCTGTTCGAAGATCACATAGACCTTGCGGCAAGCCTCCAGCACTTCCCATGTGCCACGGAAACCGGCCGGGATCACGAAGCGGTCACCCACACGCAGGGTCTTGGCGTTGCCTTCGCTGTCGCGCAGTACCGAAACGCCCTGGAGGATTTCGCAGTATTCGTGTTCGGTGTAATTCACCGTCCACTGACCGACTGCCCCTTCCCACACGCCGACGCCCATTTGCCCACAAGGGCTGTCGTATTGATTGAACACCGCCTGCTCGGGATCCCCCTTCAGCACTTTGGCCGGGTCCGGGCGATAGCGTTCGGCTTCGCGGGTGGTCAGGCTGATGTCGACGACGTTCTGGATGTTCATTGTTGTTTTCTCCCGTGGTGACGGCGCGGTGGCTTGAAAGGGCCAAAGTCTATGTTGATTAAATTGAACGCCGCAAGGCGCTATGGCCGTCTTGTGTCAAATATATTGAAACAACCCCGGCCGCTGGTTTAGGGTGGCGGATGCCTTGGGCCGAAAAGCAGGCTGGCCGGGCAGTATTCCTGAGGACGACCGCGACGATCGCGGCGCTCGTATTGAACAAGAGGAGGACACTCGAATGACCACCCTGACTCGTGCCGACTGGGAACAACGCGCCCGCGACCTGAAAATTGAAGGCCGCGCCTTCCTCAATGGCGAGTACACCGATGCCGTCTCCGGCGAGACCTTCGAGTGCATCAGCCCGGTCGATGGCCGTCTGCTGGGCAAAATTGCCAGCTGTGACGCCGCCGACGCCCAGCGCGCCGTGGAAAACGCCCGCGCTACCTTCAATTCCGGCGTCTGGTCGCGCCTGGCGCCGACCAAGCGCAAAGCCACCATGATCCGTTTCGCCGGCCTGCTCAAGCAGCATGCCGAAGAACTGGCCCTGCTCGAAACCCTCGACATGGGCAAACCGATCAGCGACTCGCTGTACATCGACGTGCCGGGTGCCGCACAAGCGCTGAGCTGGAGCGGTGAGGCGATCGACAAGATCTATGACGAAGTCGCCGCTACCCCGCACGATCAACTGGGTCTGGTAACCCGGGAGCCGGTCGGTGTGGTCGGGGCCATCGTGCCGTGGAACTTTCCGCTGATGATGGCCTGCTGGAAGCTCGGCCCGGCCCTGTCGACCGGTAACTCGGTGATCCTCAAACCGTCTGAAAAATCCCCGCTGACCGCCATCCGCATCGCCGAACTGGCAGTCGAGGCCGGCATCCCGAAAGGCGTGCTGAACGTGCTGCCGGGTTACGGCCACACCGTCGGCAAGGCGCTCGCGCTGCACAATGACGTCGACACCCTGGTGTTCACCGGATCGACCAAGATCGCCAAGCAACTGATGATCTATTCCGGCGAATCGAACATGAAGCGCGTCTGGCTGGAAGCCGGCGGCAAGAGCCCGAACATCGTGTTTGCCGATGCACCGGATCTGCAAGCCGCGGCCGAATCCGCCGCCAGCGCCATTGCCTTCAACCAGGGCGAAGTCTGCACCGCCGGTTCGCGCCTGCTGGTCGAGCGTTCGATCAAGGACAAATTCCTGCCGATGGTGATCGAGGCCCTCAAGGCCTGGAAACCGGGCAACCCGCTGGATCCGGCCACCAACGTTGGCGCGCTGGTGGATACCCAGCAGATGAATACCGTGCTGTCCTACATCGAGTCGGGCCACACCGACGGTGCCAAACTGGTGGCCGGTGGCAAGCGCATTCTTCAGGAAACCGGTGGCACCTACGTCGAGCCAACGATTTTCGACGGCGTGAGCAACGCGATGAAAATTGCCCAGGAAGAGATCTTCGGCCCGGTGCTGTCGGTCATCGCTTTCGACACCGCCGAGGAAGCGATCAACATCGCCAACGACACGCCTTACGGTCTGGCGGCGGCGGTCTGGACTCAGGACATCTCCAAGGCGCACCTGACCGCCAGGGCACTGCGTGCCGGCAGCGTGTGGGTCAATCAGTACGATGGCGGCGACATGACCGCACCGTTTGGCGGCTTCAAGCAGTCGGGCAACGGCCGTGACAAGTCGCTGCATGCGTTCGACAAATACACCGAGCTGAAGGCGACCTGGATCAAGCTGTAAACCGTTAAGGGAGCCCCGAGTCGGGCTCCCGAACGATACAAGGATCCCTGTGGGAGCGAGCTTGCTCGCGAAAGCGGTGTATCAGTCAGCAAATCTGCTGAATGTGAAACCGTTTTCGCGAGCGAGCTCGCTCCCACAGTGGTTTTGTGGTGCACATAAAAATATCCACAGGAGCGTGGACCATGCGTTGGGCGACGTATTTCGCCGTTTTGGCATCTGTCTTGAGTGTTGGTCTGGCCCTCGGTGTCAGCATGCCGCTGGTGTCGCTGCGCCTGGAGGGTTGGGGCTACGGCTCATTCGCCATCGGTGTGATGGCGGCGATGCCGGCCATCGGCGTGTTGCTGGGGGCAAAGATTTCCAGTCATCTGGCGGCGCGCTTCGGCACAGCCAATCTGATGCGTCTTTGTCTGTGGGGCGGGGCACTGTCCATCGGCCTGCTGGCACTGCTGCCGAGTTACCCGATCTGGCTGGTGTTGCGGCTGATGATCGGGGTGATCCTGACCATCGTGTTCATCCTCGGCGAGAGCTGGATCAATCAACTGGTGGTCGAGCACTGGCGCGGGCGACTGGTTGCTCTGTATGGCAGCAGCTATGCATTGAGCCAGCTGTCTGGTCCGTTGCTGCTGGGTGCGCTCGGCACTGAGCATGATTATGGTTTTTGGGTTGGAGTCGCCCTGCTGATGGCCTCACCCTTGTTGTTGCTGGGCCGCAGCGGCGCCCCAAGCAGCGAGGCCAGCAGCGTGACGTTCGGCGATTTGTGGGGCTTTGCTCGCGAACTGCCGGCAATTGCCTGGGCGGTGTCGTTGTTCGCTGCATTCGAGGCGATGATCCTGACGCTGTTGCCGGTGTATTGCCTGCAACAGGGTTTTACGGCGCAAATTGCGCTGGCGATGGTCAGCACCGTCGTGGTGGGCGATGCGCTGCTGCAATTGCCCATTGGTGCGCTGGCCGACTACCTGTCGCGGCGGACCTTGTTCACCGGTTGCGCCGTGGTGCTGATGCTGTCGAGCCTGGCGATCCCGATGCTGCTCGACACCTTGCTGATCTGGCCGCTGTGGGTGTTGTTCGGCGCCAGTGCCGGTGGCCTGTTCACCCTGTCGCTGATCCTGATCGGTGAGCGCTACCGCGATGATGCACTGGTGCGAGCCAATGCCCATGTTGCGCAACTGTGGGGTGTTGGTTGTCTGCTCGGACCTTTGATGGCGGGAGCGGGCAGTCAGTGGATCAGTGGACACGCGTTGCCGTGGCTGATGGCGGCCGGAGCGTTCGGGCTGGTGCTTCTGCTGTCGCGGCAAGGCGCATTCGGCAAGGTGCCGGAGCCCGCTTGATGAGGCTGGTGGAGCGGGCTGCTACAGCATCCGCTCCAGTCCAACCGTGGTGCTGAACCACGCATTGAACCGTCGCCACCAACTGCCGGGTTCCTTGGTCAGCGTGTGCATCTGGCCGTTGTCTTCGGTAACCCAGACGACTTTTCCATCCTGCAGTTTCGCCTCGTAACTCAGCGCCGGTGCCATGCCCTGCAAGGCCAGCTCGCGCACGTGCGCTGCCAGTTCGGGACTGTCCACCAGCACCCCGACTTCGGTGTTCCACAGCACCGAGCGCGGGTCGAAATTGAACGAGCCAATGAACGATTTTTTGCCGTCGAAGATCATCGCTTTGCTGTGCAGGCTCGAATCCGAGCCGCGATAGGACTTGCTGTAAAACAGGTGCGGGCCGCTGCCGTAATTATCTCCAGGCTGGCGCCGCAGTTCGAAGAGCTTCACGCCGTGTTCCAGCAACGCCTTGCGATACGGCGCGTAACCGCCATGCACGGCTGGCACGTCAGTGGCTTCCAGCGAATTGGTCAGCAGACTCACCGCTACGCCGGCATCGGCACGGCCGGTCAGGTAGACCAACCCCGGCTGCCCCGGTACGAAGTAGGCAGAAATCATCACCAGTTCGTTGCTGACACCGGTGAGCTCCGGCGCCAGTTGGGTCGTCAGCAGCAGGTGCGGATCGGGTTCGCCCTTGGCCAGCACCTTGCTCGGCGCATCCCACAGCGCCTGGTTCCAGGCCCAGATCAGTTCCCGGCGCCAGACGTCCATGCGCGGAGCGGTGCGGTAAGTCATCAACTGCTGATACAGCGCGTGATTCTGTTTGCGGGTGTCTTCCAGCGACTCTTCCAGTCGCGTGCGGGTGTTTTGCAAGTCTTTGGGGGTGGGTTTGCTGGAAAGAAACTCTTCGATCGGCCTGCTCAGCGCGCTGTTCCAGTACTGGTCGAAACTGTGTCCGAGTTGTTCGGCGACCGGCCCGACACTGAGCATGTCGATATCGGTGAAGTTTAGATTGGGTTCGGCATCGAAGTACTCGTCGCCCAGATTGCGCCCGCCGACGATCGCCGCGCTGTTGTCCGCCAGCCACAACTTGTTGTGCATCCGCCGGTGCTGCAGCGACAGGTTGAACAGCCGGCCTGCGGCGCGGGTCACGCCGGTGCTGCGTCCCAGGTGCAATGGATTGAACAGACGGATCTGGATATTCGGATGCGCCGCCAGCGTGGCGATGATCAGGTCGAGGCCGTCGCTGGTGGTGTCGTCCAGCAGGATCCGCACCCGCACGCCACGATCAGCGGCCTTCAGCACTTCTTCCACCAGCATTCGCGTGCTGATGCCGTCATGGACGATGTAGTACTGCAGGTCGAGGCTGCTTTGGGCGTTGCGGATCAGTTCGGCGCGGGCAGTGAAGGCTTCGGTGCTGTTGGACAGCAGGCGAAAACCGGACTGGCCCTTGTAGGGCGCTGCCTGCGCCTGAATTGAACGGCCGAATGCCGATTCGTTCGCCGGCAAGGCCTGACTTGGTTCCCTGGGAACATCCAGCGAAGCGCAACCGCCGAGCAACAGGACGAACAACAGGGCAAACGGCAGAGTGTGTCTGGAGCTCAAGTCGGATCGTTCCGGGTGAGTGGCGAGATCAGGAGTATGGCACGACAGGCACCGGGTGTTGCCCCAGCGTGTCTGGTCAATCCGACTCACGGCGCAGAGCGGCGTGTAGCCCGGGGCTGTCGGCAGGGTGAGCATGTTTAAACAGATCGGCGATTTTTCCGGCTCACATCAGCTACGCCCGCCAGCGATTTTTCCAGTGCGAATCGCGCTTTCGCCTTACATCGCTGCCGGGAGGCAATTGGAATAATGACAACGCTGATTTTGAAACAGGAATTTTCCTGTCTTTCAGTAGAAGACGCGTAGCTGGCTGTCATCTTTCGATTCTTATGGAGTGAGAATTTTCATGCGCAAGACCTTTCGTGCAATTGCTGTCGCAAGCACCTTGTTACCGGCAGGGGTCATGGCCGATAGCGCGGATCTGACGATCACGGGCTCGATTATTCCGACCTCGTGTACACCGGCCTTCACCGGCGGCAATACGGTCGACCTGGGAGACATTCCCGCCGGTTCTCTGAACCGGGATCGGCAGACCGAACTGCAAAACCGCAACATAACCCTGAGCATCAGTTGCTCCGCAGCCGCCCCCATGGCGATCAAGGTGCATGACAACCAGACTCATACACGACTGCCCGGGATTGTCGTCGATGGTTCCGACTGGGCCATGTACATCTACGGGATCGGTGAAGTCGCCGGGGCGAAGATCGGTGGCTACGGTCTGCGATTCGGCACACCCTCCGTCGACGGTCAGCCGTCGATGATCCTGTACAAGCAAGGAGACATGGCCAACTGGGACACTCCCGATACGGCAACGCTGGTCGGGAAATACACCGAAGGCGGCAACCTTCGGTACTCGTGGGGGGCGTCGTTGTCGGCAGGCCCGACACCTGGCACCGTGCATACGTTTCCCATGACGCTGGTCCCGGTCATCGGCCCGTCGTCGAGCCTGCCGATTACCTCCGAGTTCGCACTGAACGGGTCGGCTACGTTCGAGTTGCTTTACCTCTGAAGGGGCGCGTGACGGTGCCGGACCTGAGACACACCAAGGCTTTGCAGTAACTCTCGACAGGCGTGGCCTGTCATTTCCAATCAACCTGATCGGCTGGCTCGTGGCCCGGCATTGCCGCCGGCTGCGCGCTCGCCTGTGGAAAACGACATGAACGCGTTCGCACGCAACGCCATCACCCGTGTACTGCTGGTGTTCTTGCTGGGGCCCGGATCGATCCGGGCGGCGGGGATGGTTCCCGAAACGCCGGTGCTGGTGCTCGATGAAGGACTGGGTGAGGCGGGGATCAATGTGTTCAACAGCGAGCCTCATCCGGCGCTGCTGCATACTTCTGTCGAGGATGTGCCGCAAGACACCGAGCCGTTGCTTCTTCTGACGCCGCCGGTGGCCCGGGTCGAGCCCGGAGCCATCCAGCGTGTGCGATTCATTCTGCGCAGCGCTGAACCGCTGAAGACCGAGCGTCTCAAGCGTGTGGTGTTCGAAGGGATCGCGCCGCAGGATGCGACGGGCAAGGCGCAGGTCAGCCTGAGTGTGCGCCAGAACATCCCGGCGATCCTGCGGCCGGCAAAGCTGCCGGTCGACCGTGAGCCCTGGAAACATCTGGTCTGGTCACGTCAGGGCACTGAGGTCAAGGTGCGCAATCCCAGCCCGTATGTCGTGCGACTGGGCCATTCGGTGACGTTGTTGCCGGGTGGCAAGGAGATGGATCTGGGGCGCACCTATGTGTTGCCCGGCGAACAGCTGACCTTGAGCGGGGTGGCCGAGCCGAGCCATTTACAGCGTCAGGTACGGCTGTTTCCAGTGACCACTTACGGTTTCGCCATTGCGCACTTCGACGCTCCGTTGGTGACGGATTGATGCATCGAATGTGTCGCGCCGGCGCGGCGCTGATGATCGTTTTTGGCGCCGCTCCTGTCGTCAATAGCGCCGAGCATGTGTCCGTGCAGTTCAATCAGGCTGTACTGAAATCCCGCGGGCTGGATCCGCGCCTGGCCGAGTACTTCAGCCAGGCGCCGCGCTTTCGCGAGGGCGTGCAGGCCGTCACCCTGTCGGTCAACGGCGTTCCCAAGGGACGGGTGCAGGTTACGTTCGATGCCGAAGGCGAATTGTGTTTCACGCCGTCACTGCTGGAGCGCGGCGATATCAGGGCAGTGGATCATGTTGAGTCGGCGGGTGGATCGGGGTGTGAACTGTTCGCTCGGTACTTTCCTGACGCTGTGGTGCAAGCCGATCCGTCGCAGGAACACATCGCCCTGCTGTTGCCCTCCGCTGTGCTGTTGCCCGAACGTCCGGCCCGTCGCAGCTTCCTGAACGGTGGTACGGCAGGCCTGTTCAACTACGATGCCTTATTGCTTGGCAACCGTTTCGCCGGCCAGTCATCGCAGTACCGGAACTTGAACGCTGAGCTGGGCCTGAATGCGGCGGACTGGTCGTTTCGCAGTCGTCAGGTGTACAGCGAGTTCGCCGGTCAGGATCGCCTCGAGCACCTGTATGCCTATGCCTCGCACACCTCGGAGCGCTATCAGGCCAACCTGCAACTGGGTCAGTTGAACATGGTTTCCCCGTTGTTTTCCGGCGAGGCTTTTAACGGCTTTCAGGTGCAGCCGGAACTTGCCTTGATGGCGCTGGACGATGACAGCTCCGGTGCGCGGGTTGAAGGCATTGCCTATTCCGCCGCGCGGATCGAAGTCACACAGAACGGTGCGCTGATCTACACCACGGTGGTGCCCGGTGGCCCGTTCACTCTGGTCGGTTTGCCGTTGCTCAGTCAGAGCGTGGATCTGGAAGTGACGGTGCATGAAGGAGACGGGCAGCAGCGGCGCTTCATTGTGCCGGCGACGCAGTTACGTGGCGGGATGACGGGACGGGCGGCCGGTTATGGGCTGGCGGTCGGCCAAGTGCGACGCTACGCCGGTGACGATCGAGATTCGCCGTCCTTTGCCGCTGCCAGCAAGGACTGGCGGCTGGGGGCGCGCGGGCAGGTTACGGCCGGCGCCATGCTCGGCACAGGCTATGAGTCGGTGGGCTGGGCGATGCAGGGCAGCATCGGCGATCGGCTGGTACTCGGTGGCCGACAGGTGATTTCCCGGGCGCAGGAACAGGCAGTGTCCGGCGCGCAGTTGCAGTGGACGGCCAGCGGTCTGTTGAGCGAGAGGTTGTCGGCGAGTATTGCGCTGACCCAACAGACCCAGGGTTTCCGCACGCTGTCGGATACCACCTGGGACTCGCACAATGATCAGCCGTTTCAGCGGGTACGCAATCAACTGACGGCCAATCTCAGCACCAGCAGTCCGATGTACGGCGGCCTCTCCGCCAGCTACTCGCGGTACTCCTTGCTTGACGGGACGGCCACTTCAAGAGCCGCCCTGGCCTGGTCGCAGAGCATTCGGCGGGCCAATGTGACATTGTCGGTTGAACGCGATGTTGCCGGGGCGCCGGACGATGCGCGTGGCACCGCGGCTTATCTGAGTGTCAGCCTGCCGTTGGGTGTGCGGCAGACGTTGCGCGGCTATGTGCGCAACGACGATGTGGGCGGCACCCGCAGCGGCCTGAGATTCAATGAACAGCTCAGCGACACACTGGCCTACAGCATCGGCGCCGAACGGCCGGATAACGGTAGCGCCGGGTTCAACGGGCGGGTCAATCTGTTGCCCCACTACAGTCAGATGGACATGGGCTATTCCCGCAGCGGTGCCGGTAACCAGAACTATGACATCGGCTTTCGCGGCGGTGCGCTGATCCATGGTGAGGGCGTGACCCTGTCGCCCTATCCACTGCGCGAAACCTTCGCCTTGCTCAAGGCCGGCGACAGTGCCGGCGTCAAGCTGAACACCCCGCGCGGCCCGGTCTGGACCGACTATTCCGGGCGCGCCGTGGCGGCGAGTCTGCCGGCGTACAGCACAGGCCGGGTCGAACTCGACACGGCCAGCCTGGGGCGCAATGTCGATGTGCACAACGCTTACCTGGAAGTCGAAGCCGGGCGTGGTGCGGTAGCGACGCTTGCATTCGACATGGTCACCGCGCGGCGCCTGCTGTTACAGGCGCGTTCCGCCGACAACGTTCTTCTGCGCAAGGGTGGAGCCGTTTTCGACGCGCAGGGGCAGTACATCACCAACGTACTGGAAGCCGGCACGATCTTTTTGCCCGATGTCCGGCCGGACACGATTTTGCACGTGGTGCTGCCCGATGGCAGTCGCTGTCGGCTGTCCTACGACCTCGGCGAACAACCCGACACGCACGCGCTGTACGAAACGGCGCAAGCCACCTGCCACGCGGTTTAAGGAGTCAGTCACCATGCATCGTTTGAATACCGGCACGATCGGTCTGGCATTGCTCGGTACCGTGTTTGTCGCCGATCAGTCGCAGGCGCAGTCGGACTGTGCCGTCAGGCTGGGGCAGCCTTCAGTCGATTTTGGAGCGATGACGCGCGGTCAGTTGCTGCAACAGCCACTGGAAAATGACCAGTTGAGTTTCGGGCGCCGGCGGGTGCAGATCACCGTTCAGTGTGACCGGGCAGGACCGCTGCGACTTGACCTGGCGGCGCCTGCGGCGGGTGCCGTGGACTATCGGTTTGGCGCCGGGGCGTTGAGGGTTCAGGTGGTGGCTGTGCGGGTGGATGGCAAGGCTGTGCAGTGGCTTGGATTTGAACCGGGTGTCGCATCCGGTGCAGTCTGGCCCGCCGGGCAAAGCCTGATTCCTGCGCGGGCGGGCGTCGCCCTGGAAGGGCAGCGCATGGACGTCGACGTAGAGTTTGAAGGGCGGGTCGGGTCAGCGCAGACCCGGGTTGCCGATCTGACCCGGTTCGAGATCGATGCGCGCTTTCAAGCAAACTGAAACATTTGGCTACGGCAGCGTAGGACCCCACTACCGAGCACAAATTACCTATTAATCCAGTCGTGATTTCGCTGTTTGAGCGCCACTATTTCCTACAGATTTATCTCTCATAAGCCGCAATCATCAGCCCGCTTACTTACATACCAGGTTTGTAGGGACTGAACTGTCAATCAAATGGAAGATTACGGCTTATGAAAAAGACATCCCGTCTTGCGGTACTGGCGGCAGCGTTGCTGCCAACGTTGGCGATGGCAGAAAGCGTTGACCTGAATGTCATCGGTACCATTATTCCGACCTCGTGCATTCCGGCCTTTGCCGGGGGCAGCACGGTGGATCTGCGCAAGATTTCGGCGGCGACGCTGAATCCAACCACCCAGACACTGTTGGCCGGTCGCGACGTGTCGCTGCACATCAATTGCGATGCACCGGCTCCGGTGGAAGTGTCGGTGCGCGACAACCGTGCCGGCACCAAGCTGCCGGGTATCAGTGATGGTGCCGGGCAAAGCGATCCGGCGCTGTTTTACGGTTTGGGTGAAATCAACGGTACGCGTATTGGCGGTTTCGCCTTGCGTCACGGCATTCCGGAGACCGACGGCAATGCCCAGACACTGCTGACCCGGACGCTGGCGGCCCCGGCATGGCGTGTGCCGACCAGTACGCTGGTCAGCAATGCGCCGCAGTTGTACTCGTGGGGCGCCAGCGCTGCGACCGGTCCCGTTGCCGCTCGTCACCACGGTTTCCCGATGCACCTGCTGCCGATCATCGGCCCAAGCAACGCCCTGCCGATTGCCAACGAAATCCCGCTGGACGGCTCCGTGACGTTCGACATGTTCTACCTCTGACGGATGCGTCCCGGTACCTCTCAGGCACCGGGACGGACTGGCTCATGCGAGCGCGGTCCGGCACCTGCCGGATCGCATCCAGGATTTCACGGATTATCCCGATGCTCATTTCTTTCAAGTCTGTTTTCAAGACGGCACCGCTGTGCCTGTCCGCATGGTTTTCAGTGCCTCTGGTCCACGCCGCCGGAATGGTTCCACAGACGCCGGTGCTGTTGGTGGAGGAGGGCATGGGTGAAGCGGTGATGAATGTGCGCAATACCGATACGCACCCTGCATTGCTGCACACCACCGTTGAGGACATCGAAGACAGCGACGACGTACTGCTGATCTTCACCCCACCCATTGCCCGGGTCGAACCCGACGGCATTCAGCAAGTGCGATTCATTCTGCAAAACCGGCAACCGTTGAAGGTGGAACGTCTGAAACGGGTGATCTTCGAGGGAATCAGCCCGGCCAGTGACGCCGCCGGAGCGCGGGTTACTCTCGGTGTACGCCAGAACTTGCCGGTGATTTTGCGTCCTGCCGGGTTGCCGGTCGAACGTGAACCCTGGAAGCGACTGACCTGGTCAATGGATGCCGCAGGTGTGCAGGTCGTCAATCCGAGCCCCTATGTTGTGCGGCTGGCGAAAACCATTGTGCCTCTGCCGGGCACCCGCTCGGTGAATCTCCCAAAGACCTACATCTTGCCCGGCGAGCGCCTGCACGCTGATCTACCCTTGCACGCCTCGGCACAGACGATGGCGGTGAGGATTTTTCCGGCCACGACCTACGGCTTTGCTGTCGATCATTACGATGCGCCGGTTACTCGCTGATGAGAGTCTGCGTTCGTTGGGGCGTGTGGCTGCTCGCGGTCAACGGTACCGCGCTGGCGACCGAGTCACTGGAGTTCGACGCTCAAGTGTTGAGAGACCGTGGCATCGATCCTGCGCTGGCGGCGTACTTTCGTGAGGCGCCGCGCTTCACCCAAGGCGAGCATTCCGTGGCGCTTGAGGTCAACGGACAAGCCCGAGGCCGTGTGCGGGTGTCGTTCAACGAGCGCGGCGAATTGTGCCTGCACCCCCAGTGGCTGAACGCCGCCGGCGTGCGTCCGCCACCCTCGATGGACAAGCTGCGACCGGCGCAGTGCATGACGCTGGCACAGGGATTTCCCGAAGCGGTCGTGCAGCTGGACCCGGGACGCGAACTGATTGACCTGCGGGTACCCACCGACAGTCTGATGTTGCCGGAGCGCGCGCCAAACAACTTCGCCCATGGTGGTACGGCCGGCGTCTTCAACTATGACGCGTTGATGGTCGGCAGCCAGCATGAAGGCCGGCACGACAGGTTTCAAAGCCTGGGGTCGGAGCTTGGTCTGAATGCCGGGGACTGGGTGTTGCGCAGCCGGCAGTCCTACACATCGACCTCCGGTCACTCGCGGTTCGAGCACCTGTATGCCTACGGTGCGCGAACCCTGGAGGACGCCGAAGCCAGTCTGCAGGTCGGGCAATTGAATCTCGCGTCGACCTTGTTTGCCGGTGAGTCATTCACCGGTGTGCAGATCCTGCCGGAAGCGGCATTCACGCAATTACGAACAGCGCAGGACGGCGCGCGCGGGCAGGTGGAGGGAGTCGCATATTCGCCGGCTCGGATCGAAGTCCGGCAGAACGGCGTGATGATCTACACCACTATGGTGCCGAGTGGGCCGTTCACGCTGCGAGCGCTGCCGTTGCTGAGCAACCGGATTGATCTGGAAGTGACTGTCCACGAACAGGATGGACAGGCGCGGCGCTTGCGGGTGCCGGCAGCCAGCCTCCACGAAGCGCAATGGGCCGGACCGAGCGGGTTCAACTTTGCGCTGGGCACGGTGCGACGGCTGGGCTCGGACGACCGACAGACGCCTTCTTTCACCGCCTTCAGCAAGGACTGGGATTGGGGACAGGCCACGCGGCTTACTGCCGGCGTGCTCGCGGCAACCGACTATCTGTCAACAGGCTGGGGCCTGCAGCGGCAGTGGGCCGGCGGCTACGCACTGGGCGTGAAGCAGGTGCTGTCCGATGAACGCTCCCGTGGCGTGGGGGGCAGCCAGACGCAACTGACGCTCAGTGCGCCGCTGTCCGAGCACCTGTCGACGAGCCTGGTTGCCGTGCGCCAGAGTCGGAATTTTCGCACGCTGTCAGACACAGGTTGGGATCAGAACCTTCACCGGGCCGAATCCCCCGGTCGCGATCATCTGGTTTTTTCTGTCACAGGCTCGGTGGATCAATGGGGCGCATTCGGGGCGACCTGGTCGCGATATTCGACCCAGGGTGAACCGTCGCAGTCGCGTCTTGGCCTGTCGTGGTCGCGCACATTGCCTGAGCGCATCAGCCTGTCATTAAACCTGGAGCGTGCTATCGGCGACACGGCGCCCGATCGTCTGGGCAACTCCGCTTACCTGACGCTGGGAATGGCGCTGGGTGGCCAGCGAAGACTGCGCGGCTATTTGCGCCGTGATGATCGATCCGGCGTGCGCCGGGGCGTGGCTGTCAGCGATGTACTGAGTGAAAACCTGGCCTACAACGCCAACGCCGAATACCGCGATGAGACGGCGGCCAGTTACGGAGTACGTTTCACTGCGCTGCCGCGCTACACCAGCCTGGACGTTGGCGTCGGCCAGCGATCCGGCGCGACCGATTACGACGTGGGGCTGCGCGGTGGTGTGGCGTTGCATCGCAATGGCGCAACGTTGTCACCCTATCCCCTGCGCGACACCTTCGGCGTACTCAAGGCCGGTGATCGATCGGGCGTGAAACTGAACACGCCTCAAGGACCGGTCTGGACCGATGGCTCGGGCCGGGCAGTCGCGGCGAGCCTGCCGGCCTGGTCGACGGCGCGGCTGGAAGTCGACCCGCTCAGCCTGTCGCGCAACGTTGAAGTACTCGACGGGGTGAAGGAAGTGCAGCCGGCACGAGGCTCGGTGCAGCATCTGGACTTCTCCCTCGTGACCGTCCGGCGATTGTTGCTCAACGCGATGACCGTCGACCGGCAATGGCTGGCCAAGGGGCTGAGCGTTCACGACGAACAGGGCCGTTACCTGACAACGGTCCAGGACGGCGGAGCGATTTTTCTGCCTGACGCAAAAGCGGGTCAACGGCTACATGTGCAGCTTCCTGACAACACGCGGTGCGAGTTGCGTTTCCCGCTTTCCGAATTTCCTGAAGACAGCGCGCTCATCGAGCGGGTCGATGCCACCTGCGCCCCGGCCGAGCTGTCCTGAACGAGTACATCTGATGAAATTTCTGCCGGTTCTGATCGTCTTGCTGTGCCTGTTATTTCAACCGGTGTGGGGCGCTGAAACATGTCAGTCGAGCCTGTCGCCCGCCAGCGTGAACCTGGGGAGCGCGACGCGCGCCGAGCTGCTGCAACGTGCGGCGCTTGATGGCCGGGGACCGGGTTTTGGCCTGCGTAGCGTGCACCTGCGGGTGCAGTGTCCCGATGTGCGCTTGATGCGCTGGGCATTTGTCGCGCCCCCCGCCGATCCGCAGCGTTTCCGTTGGGCGGCGGGCACGCTGCAATTACGCATAGTGGCCGTGCGTCTGGACGGTGTGGCGGTGCACTGGCGCCTGGACAGCGGCCAGTCGGTCGAAGGCGATTTCCTGCGCCCGGGCATCCACGTCGTCCCATGGCGGGCGGATGCCGGTGCCCGGGGCAGCCGGCTGGAGGTGGAGCTCGAGCTCGATGCGCGAGTCGATGACGCCTCAAGCCGCCCCGTCGATCCGGTGCGGTTTGAAGGGCAGGGCGCTTTTACGGTGGATTAATCGGTCTCGGCCAACAGCTTGATCGCGGCCGCGCCGACCTTGCGCACCGCCTCTTCGATCAGCGCTGTCGGTTTGGCCGCGTAGTTCATGCGCAGGCAATTGCGGTACTTGCCCGAGGCGGAAAAGATGCTGCCGACGGCAATCTGTACGCCTTGATCGTGCAGCGCACGATTGAGTTTCAGCGTATCGAAACCTTCCGGCAGTTCGACCCAGAGCATGAAACTGCCTTGCGGACGGCTGGCGCGGGTGCCGGCCGGGAAGTATCGCGTGACCCAGTCGATCATCACGTCGCGATTACGCTGGTATTGCGTGCGCATCCGCCGCAAATGCGGTTCGAAGTGCCCGGCCTTGAGAAATTCGGCGATGGCGATCTGCGGTTGCGGTGCTGTGGAGCCAGTGCTGATGTATTTCATGTGCAGCACGCGCTCGAGATAGCGACCCGGCGCGACCCAGCCGATGCGCAGTCCTGGCGCGAGGGTCTTGGAAAACGAACTGCACAGCAGCACGCGGCCGTCTTCGTCGAAGGATTTGATCGTGCGCGGACGTGGGTAGGTGTAGGCCAGTTCGCCATACACATCGTCCTCGATGATCGCCACGTCGAAGCGCTGGGCCAGGTTGAGCAGGGCGCGTTTGCGCGACTCCGGCATGATGTAGCCGAGCGGGTTGTTGCAGTTGGGCGTGAGCTGGATGACCTTGATCGGCCATTGCTCCAGCGCCAGTTCCAGCGCTTCGAGGCTGATGCCGGTGAGCGGATCGGTGGGGATTTCCAGGGCTTTCATGCCCAGCCCCTTGAGGGTCTGCATGGCGCCGTGAAAGCTTGGCGAATCCACCGCGACGATGTCACCGGGCTCGCAGATCGCGTGGATGCTGGTGGACAGCGCTTCGTGGCAACCGGTGGTGACTACCAGATCGCTGGCGCTCAACTGGCATCCGGAATCGAGCATCAGCCGGGCGATCTGCTCGCGCAGTTCGAGGGTGCCGTGGATGTTGTCGTAATGCAGACCGGGCATGTCCTGACGGCGGCTGATACGGGCCAACCCGCGCAGCAGCGGTTTCATCGTCGGCGAGCTGATGTCCGGCATGCCGCGACCGAGTTGCACCACGTCCTTGCGCGGCACGGCGCGAATCAGTTCCAGCACCTGATCCCACTGGGAAATCTCCACCGGGCGTTGCGCCGGACGCCCGATCGCCGGTAGCTCCGGCAACTCACGACCGACCGGCACGAAGTACCCGGACTTCGGTTTCGGCGTAGCCAGACCGCTGTCTTCCAGCATCCGATAGGCCTGCTGCACCGTGCTCAGACTGACTCCGTGTTCGACACTCAGGGCACGTACCGACGGCAGTCGGTCGCCGGGACGGTAGAAGCCTTGTTCGATGCGCGTGCCGAGCAGCTCGGCGAGGTTCACATACAGGGTCATGACGCTGCCTCGGTGCAGGTGATTCGGTAAACCGGTACAGATGCGAGAAAAATCGACAATTCAGAGCTTCAGATGGTCAATCTGTATGGAAGTAATACAGATGTGTTGAATCTGTAATGCTTTTGCTCGCCCGCGCATCATGGAATCTCTGGCTACCCAAGTAAACAGGAGCAATGAAAATGAACGGCTTGAGCGATGTGCGGCTGACGTTACACAGTCAGGAACTGGAGGCAGGGCAACAGGACAATGCGCGCAACGAGAGCATGCGCAACGCACCGTCCGGCCTGAGTCGCTGGAACCTGTTCTGGCATCGTCTGCACACGCGCAAGGCGTTGCTGCGTCTGACGCCGGAGCAGCTCAAGGACATCGGGCTGACCCGCGAGCAGGCGCTGGAGGAGGGGTTGAAGCCGTTCTGGCGGATCTAGAAAGGATCGTTCCCATGCCCTGCGTGGGAACGATGTCAGACCAACTCTTTCAATCGATGCCACAACATCCCCAACGCCAGCAGCGGCGAGCGCAGATGCTTGCCGCCGGGGAAGGTGATGTGTGGCACTTTGGCGAACAGGTCGAAGCCGCCGCCGTGCTGACCGCTGATGGCCTCGGCCAGCAGCTTGCCCGCCAGGTGCGTGGCATTCACGCCATGGCCGGAATAGGCCTGGGCGTAATACACGTTCGGTTGCTCGGCGAGCCGGCCAATCTGCGGCAGACGGTTGGCACCGATGCCGATCATTCCGCCCCACTGATAATCAATCTTCACCGAAGCCAGTTGCGGAAACACTTCCAGCATCTTTGGCCGCATATAGGCGCCGATGTCCTTCGGATCACGCCCCGAGTAGTGACAAGCGCCGCCGAACAACAGGCGCCGGTCTGCCGAGAGCCGGTAATAATCCAGCGCCACCCGCTGGTCGCAGACCGCCATGTTCTGTGGCAGCAGGTTGTGGGCCTGTTCTTTGCTCAGCGGTTCGGTGGCGATGATGTAGCTGCCCGCCGGCAACACCTTGCCGCTGAGTTGCGAATTGAGGTCGTTGAGATAGGCATTGCAGCCGAGCACCAGGGTTTTCGCCCGCACCGAACCTTGTGCCGTGTGCACCCGGACTTCAGGGCCGTATTCGATGCGGGTAACCGCCGATCGCTCGAACAGCTTCACCCCCAGTTGCTGCGCTGCTGCGGCTTCGCCGAGTGCCAGGTTCAGTGGGTGCAGATGTCCCGAGCCCATGTCGATCAGGCCACCGACGTAGCGTCTGGAGCCGACCACGGTGTGCATTTCGTTCGCTTGCAGCAGACGGGTTTCGTAGCGATAACCGAGGCCGCGCAGCTCTTCGGCGTCTTCGGCAAAGCCTTCCAGGTCGGAAGGTTTGTTGGCGAGGTCGCAGTAACCCCAGGTCAGGTCGCAGGGGATCTGAAATTTTTCGACGCGCTGGCGGACGATTTCCACCGCCTCCAGGCCCATGAGTTTCATTTGACGTACGCCGTCGGTGCCGATCACGTTGGCGAACTGATCAAGGCCGTGACCGACCCCGCGAATCAATTGCCCGCCGTTGCGACCGCTGGCGCCCCAGCCGATCCGGTGCGCCTCGAGCAACACCACGCTCATGCCGCGTTCAGCCAATTCCAGCGCGGTGTTCAGCCCGGAGAAACCGCCGCCGACCACGCACGCGTCGGCGATCAGTTCACCTTGCAACACCGGATGGTCGGGTTGCGGCAGGCTGCTGGCGGCGTAATAAGAGGCAACGTGGGGTTGGCTCGCGGAGGCGTGGGCGCGGGCATTCATGGGCGTCATCCTGAGCGGGTGTCGAGAAAATTTGACGGAGCATAAGCCGCAGGCCCGAGGCCGGGCAACATTGGTCGGGCGGTGGTGTCTGGATCACGGCTTTTGCGGCACAATTGCCGCCTATTTCGCTCCGGTTACCGCTGCTATGAGCTGCAACAGCCAGAAAATCCGCGCCCTGCGTCAGCAGATTCCCACGTTCGAGTGCGTGCCTGGCTGTCATGACTGCTGCGGGCCGGTCACCACGTCGCCCGAGGAAATGGCCCGCCTGCCGCGCAAGACCCGCGCCGAACAGGACGCGGCCATGGAAGAGCTCAACTGTGTGCACCTGGGGCCGAATGGCTGCACGGTGTATGACGAACGGCCGCTGATCTGCCGGTTGTTCGGAACGACGCAGACCTTGCCGTGCCCCAACGGCCGGCGCCCGGTGGAGCTGATTCACCCGCGGGTCGAGAAGCAGGTGTTCGAGTACATGGCCGAAAACCGGCAAGTGCTGGTCTGACTCTGGTCGTTCCCTCGCTCTGCGTGGGAACGATCCAGTGGGCAGGTGCTGGTGTGAGCGATCAATCCGGAATCGGCAGGCTCAGGCTCTCTTTCACTTCTTCCATCACGATGTAGCTCTTGGATTCGCGCACGTGCGGCAACTTGAGCAGGATGTCGCCCAGCAGCTTGCGGTACGAGGCCATCTCGGAAATCCGCGCCTTCACCAGATAGTCGAAATCCCCTGACACCAGATGGCATTCGAGTACGTGGGGCAATTTCAGCACCGCACGTCGGAACTCTTCGAAAGTATCGCCGGATTTGTAGTCGAGGCTGATCTCGACGAACACCAGCAGACTACCCTTCAAGTGCTGCGGATTCAGGCGGGCGTTGTAGCCCATGATGATCCCCTCGCGCTCCAGGCGCCGCACCCGCTCCGTACACGGTGTGGTGGAGAGCCCGACCTTCTCGCCCAGTTCGGTGAATGAAATCCGCCCGTCCGCCTGCAGGATACGCAAGATGTTGCGGTCGATCTTGTCCAGCTCACGTTTGGTCTGAGTGTTGGTTCGCATAGGGGATGCGCCTCCGTGAAAAGGGTTTTTGCCGAGAATTGTCGCCAAATATAGGCGCATATACAGTGAAAAGCACTGGCAAATCTTTTTTACACTGCGCGCATCATTGCTCTGACAACACACATGCGCGGCACGCCGCGATGAGGGATACAAAAATGCGCGTTATGGTCTTGGGTAGCGGCGTCATCGGTACCGCCAGTGCTTACTATCTGGCCCGTGCCGGGTTTGAAGTGGTGGTGGTCGACCGGCAGCCCGCCGCGGCCATGGAGACCAGTTTCGCCAACGCCGGCCAGGTCTCGCCGGGCTACGCCTCGCCGTGGGCTGCGCCGGGCGTGCCGCTCAAGGCCATCAAATGGCTGCTGCAACGCCACGCGCCGCTGGCGATCAAGGCCACCGCCGACATCGACCAGTACCTGTGGATGGCGCAGATGCTGCGCAACTGCACCGCCAACCGTTACGCGGTGAACAAGGAGCGCATGGTGCGTCTGTCCGAGTACAGCCGCGACTGCCTCGACGAACTGCGCGCTGAAACCGGCATCGCCTACGAAGGCCGCAGCCTCGGTACGACCCAGCTGTTCCGCACCCAGGCGCAACTGGATAACGCCGCCAAGGACATCGCTGTATTGAAAGAATCCGGTGTGCCGTTTGAAGTGCTCGACCGCGCTGGCATTGCCCGCGTCGAACCGGCGCTGGCGGGTGTCACCGATATCCTCGCCGGTGCCCTGCGCCTGCCGAACGACCAGACCGGCGACTGCCAGATCTTCACCACCCGCCTCGCCGAAATGGCCACCAAACTGGGTGTGGAATTCCGCTTCGGCCAGGACATCCAGCGCCTCGACTTCGCCGGTGACCGCATCAATGGCGTGTGGATCGACGGCAAGCTGGAAACCGCCGACCGCTACGTGCTGGCCCTCGGCAGCTACTCGCCGCAACTGCTCAAGCCGCTGGGCATCAAGGCCCCGGTGTATCCGTTGAAGGGCTACTCGCTGACCGTGCCGATCACCAACCCGGCGATGGCCCCGACGTCGACCATTCTCGACGAGACCTACAAGGTTGCGATCACCCGTTTCGACAACCGCATCCGCGTCGGCGGCATGGCGGAGATCGCCGGTTTTGACCTGTCGCTGAACCCGCGTCGGCGCGAAACCCTGGAGATGATCGTCAACGACCTTTATCCTCAGGGCGGCAACCTGGCCGAAGCGAGCTTCTGGACCGGCCTGCGTCCAACCACCCCGGACGGCACGCCGATCGTCGGTGCCACCCCGTTCAAGAACCTGTTCCTGAACACCGGTCACGGCACCCTCGGCTGGACCATGGCGTGCGGCTCCGGGCGCTTGCTGGCCGATCTGATGGCGAAGAAAAAACCGCAGATCAGCGCCGAAGGCCTCGACATTTCCCGTTATGGCAACACCACCCAGGAGTCCGCAAAGCATGGCAATCCAGCGCCAGCTCACCAATGAGCGCATGAGTCAGATCGTCAGCCACAACGGTACGGTGTATCTGTCCGGGCAGGTCGGCGATGACTTCAACGCCGGTGTCGAACAGCAGACCCGCGACGTCCTCGCCAACATCGAGCGCCTGCTTGATCTGGCCGGCACCGACAAACAGCATCTGCTGTCGGCGACGATCTACCTGAACGACATCGAGGCGCACTTTGCCGGCATGAATTCGGTATGGGATCAGTGGCTGCCCAAAGGCGCCGCCCCGGCCCGCGCCACGGTCGAAGCGAAGATGGCCAAGCCAAGCATCCTGGTCGAGATTTCCATCGTCGCCGCGTTGCCGTAACCCGTTGTAAAGATCCCTCTCCCGGTGCTGTTGGCGGTTCACGCCGCCAGCCAGCGCCGGTTTTTATTCCCATGACCGCCAAGAAGTCTGCTGCCATGCGTCCTGCCCGTGCCCTGATCGACCTTCAAGCCCTGCGTCACAACTACCGTATCGCCCGTGAAGTCACCGGTGCCAAGGCACTGGCGGTGATCAAGGCCGATGCCTATGGCCACGGCGCGGTGCGTTGCGCCCAGGCGCTGGAGGCTGAGGCGGACGGCTTTGCAGTGGCGTGCATCGAAGAAGCCCTGGAACTGCGTGCCGCCGGGATTCGCGCGCCGGTGCTGTTGCTCGAAGGCTTTTTCGAGGCCGAGGAACTGGCGCTGATCGTCGAGCACGATTTCTGGTGCGTGGTGCATTCGCTGTGGCAGCTCGAGGCAATCGAGCAGGCGGCGTTGAGCAAACCGATCACCGTGTGGCTGAAGCTCGATTCGGGCATGCATCGGGTGGGCCTGCATCCGAAGGACTACCTGTCGGCTTATCAGCGTTTGCTGGCCAGCGGCAAAGTGGCAAAAGTCGTGCTGATGAGCCACTTCGCCCGGGCCGATGAACTGCACGAGCAGAGCAGCGCCGAGCAGGTCGCGGTATTCGACGCGGCGCGTCAGGGCCTGGCGGCCGAAGTCAGCCTGCGCAACTCGCCGGCCGTGCTGGGCTGGCCGCAGATTCACAGCGACTGGGTGCGTCCGGGCATCATGCTTTACGGCGCCACCCCGTTCGAAGAAGCCAACGCTGTGGCCGATCGCCTGCAACCGGTGATGACGCTGGAATCGAAAGTCATCAGCGTACGCGAACTGCCGGCCGGCGAGCCGGTGGGTTACGGTGCGAAATTCATCACCGACAAACCGATGCGCATCGGTGTGGTTGCCATGGGTTATGCCGACGGTTATCCGCGTCAGGCACCGACCGGCACCCCGGTGCTGGTGGCCGGTCAACGCAGCCGCATTCTTGGCCGGGTCTCGATGGACATGCTGTGCATCGACCTGACTGACGTGCCACAGGCCGGCCTCGGTTCGACCGTCGAGTTGTGGGGCAAGAACATCCTCGCCAGCGACGTGGCGAAGTGGGCGGACACCATTCCGTACCAGATCTTCTGCAACCTGCGCCGGGTGCCAAGGCTCTATTCCGAGGGTTGAAGCGCAAGCGGGGCCCAAGTGTTGTAAATACTGAACGCTGTCGCCATGATAACGCTCAATATTTCTACAACATCTGGAGGCTCCAGCCTTGGACGTCGGTGAACGACTGCAATCGATCCGCAAGCTCAAAGGGCTTTCCCAGCGTGAACTCGCCAAGCGCGCGGGCGTCACCAACAGCACCATTTCGATGATCGAAAAGAACAGCGTCAGCCCTTCGATCAGTTCGCTGAGGAAGGTTCTGGGCGGGATTCCCATGTCCATGGTCGAGTTCTTTTCCGAAGAGATCCTGCAGGAAAAACCGACCCAGATCGTCTACAAGGCCAACGAGCTGATCGACATTTCCGACGGCGCCGTGACCATGAAACTGGTCGGCCGCGCGCACCCGAGTCGGGCCATCGCGTTCCTCAATGAAATCTACCCGCCGGGCGCCGACACCGGCGAAGAAATGCTCACCCACGAAGGCGAAGAAACCGGGATTCTGGTGGAAGGGCGCCTGGAACTGGTGGTGGGCCTTGAAACTTTTATCCTCGAAGCCGGCGACAGCTACTACTTTGAAAGTACCAAGCCGCATCGTTTCCGCAATCCGTTCGATGCACCGGCGCGACTAATCAGCGCAGCCACGCCGGCGAATTTTTAAACCAAGAGGCGCCAGGCCATACGGCGAAGGCGCCCGAAACGTTTTTCCACAGCGCGATATAACCCCTTCGACTTTGGGGTTGTTTCAGTGAAGCGGGCTAACCGCTATACTTGCGCCCGCCTGCGAACCGTGGCCGCAGGCGTGAATAGCCACCATTGAGGGTGAACGCGTGAATCTAATTATGAAAATGCTGGCTGCACCAGCAACCGTACTGGCCCTC
This sequence comes from Pseudomonas sp. PHC1, assembly GCF_046487845.1. Taxonomy (NCBI): domain Bacteria; kingdom Pseudomonadati; phylum Pseudomonadota; class Gammaproteobacteria; order Pseudomonadales; family Pseudomonadaceae; genus Pseudomonas; species Pseudomonas sp. PHC1. The sequence continues at coordinate 473,354 of NZ_JBJXHJ010000002.1, read as the reverse complement.
TGGGCTGTCAGCGCTCAAGCTGCGACGAATGACGACATTGCCAAACGCCTCGAGCCGGTCGGCCAGGTGTGTGTTCAAGGGCAAGAGTGCAAGGGGATGGAAGTCGCTGCTTCGGCAGGCGGCGGTGGCGGCGCCAAGACGCCGGACGAAGTGATTGCCAAGCATTGCAACGCTTGCCACGGCTCCGGCCTGTTGGGCGCACCGAAAATCGGTGACACCGCGGCCTGGAAAGAGCGCGCCGATCACCAGGGCGGCCTCGACGGCATCCTGGCCAAGGCCATCACCGGCATCAACGCCATGCCGCCAAAAGGCACCTGCGCCGACTGCACCGATGAAGAGCTCAAGGGCGCCATCCAGAAGATGTCCGGCCTGAAATAAGCCGCGCTTCTGACGAAAAAAACCGTCTCCGGACGGTTTTTTTGTGTCCGCGATTCAGGCCTGAGGCTGTTCTTTGCAGCAAACAACCGGCAATCTCGGTCGTACCTCTATTCACGGAACGGGCAGGAGGCTTCAGATGGTGCAGTTGTGTTCGATCGAACAGGCGGTGGACGATGTGCTGGCGCGGTTGCCGGCGCACATCCACATGGGCCTGCCGTTGGGGCTGGGCAAACCCAATCCCTTCGTCAACGCGCTGTACCGGCGGGTGGCCGGATTGCCCGAACGTCAGCTGACGATCTACACCGCCCTGTGCCTTGGCCGTCCTGCCTTGGGCGACGGTTTGCAGAAACGCTTCATCGAACCTTTCGTCGAGCGGGTATTTGGCGATTACCCGGAGCTGGAATTCCTCGCCGACCTGCACCGCGACAGCCTGCCGGCCAACATCCGCATCGAGCAATTCTTCATGCAACCCGGCAGTTTGCTCAACTGTGCACCGGCCCAGCAGGACTACGTCAGCAGCAACTACAGCCACGCCGCCCGCGACATCAACGCCGCCGGGCTGAATCTGGTGGCGCAGTTGCTCGCCAGCAGCAGCGAACATCCCGATCGCCTGAGCCTGAGCTGCAACCCGGACATCACCCTCGATCTGTTCCCGATGATCGCCAAACGCCGGGCGGCGGGAGAGACCATTCTGCTGGTTGGTCAGGTACACACCGGGTTGCCGTACATGCCGGGCGATGCCGAAGTCGACATCGATACCTTTGACCTGCTGATTGACGAGAAGGACAGCAGCACGCTGTTCTCCACGCCGAACATGCCCGTGGGTTTTCAGGATCACTTCATTGGTTTGCACGCCAGTACGCTGGTGCGCGACGGCGGGACTTTGCAGATCGGCATCGGTTCGATGGGCGATGCGCTGACCGCTGCGTTGCTGGCGCGTCAGGCCGACAATGCCGAATACCAGGACTTGCTGGCCGATGTGAACCTCAGCCAATGGGCGCAGTTGATCGAACGCGAGGGTGGTATCGAACCGTTCGCCAAGGGCCTGTACGGTTGCAGCGAAATGTTCGTCAACGGCCTGCTGGTGCTGGCCGAAGCCGGGATCATCCGGCGCAAGGTCTACCCGGATGTGCAGACCCAGCAGCAGGCTAACGCCGGGACCCTCGACGAGACGGCGCAAACCGATGGCATCTCGATCCATGGCGGTTTCTTCCTCGGACCGCGCAGTTTCTATGAACGCTTGCGTGAATTGCCGCTGAGCAAACGCCTCGAATTCAACATGACCCGCATCAGCTACATCAACGAGCTGTACGGTCAGGAAGAGCTCAAGCGCCTGCAACGTCTGGATGCGCGGTTCATCAACACGGTGTTCACCATGACCCTGTTGGGCGCGGGGGTGGCGGACCAGCTGGAAGACGGGCGGGTGCTCAGTGGCGTCGGCGGCCAGTACAACTTCGTTGCCCAGGGCCATGCGCTGCACGATGCGCGCTCGATTCTGCTGCTGCGCAGCTGGCGCGAGTCCGGCGGCGATGTCAGTTCGAACATTGTCTGGGAGTACGGCCACTGCACGATTCCACGGCACCTGCGCGACATCGTGGTCACCGAGTACGGCATCGCCGATTTGCGCGGCAAGTCGGATGCGGTGGTGATCGAGGCGCTGTTGAACATCAGCGACTCGCGCTTCCAGCAGGGCCTGATCGAACAGGCGCAGAAGGTCGGCAAGCTGCCAAAGGATTTCCGTCTCGATCCGCGCTTTACCGACAACACCCCACAACGCTTGCAGGCGATTGCCGCACGGCATCCGAACCTGTTTCCGGAGTATCCGCTGGGCTGCGATTTCACGGAGGTCGAAAAGGATTTGTTGCGGGCGCTGAACTGGCTCAAGAGCAAGTTCAAGCTGACTGAGATTCTGGAGTTGGGCAAGGCGGCGCTGGACGCGCCTCAGGCTTCGCTGTATCCGGAGCATCTTGAGCGGATGCAACTCACAAACCCGGAAGGTCTGAAAGAAGACCTGTTTCAGCGGTTGTTGCTCACTGGTCTGAAGGCCAGCGCGCCATAACTGTCCACCCCAAAACACCGGTGGGAGCCAGCAAACTGGCTCCCACATAAGTCCTGCGGTGTTGCGGGTTACTCGATGAAAGTCACCACGCCATCCTTCAGCGACTTCACGCGAGCCAGCGACTCGACGCGGTAACCCTGCGAATCCAGTTCTGCACGGCCGCCCTGGAACGACTTCTCGATCACGATGCCCAGGCCTGCGACAGTGGCGCCGGCCTGCTTGATGATCGAGATCAGCGCCTGGGATGCCTTACCGTTGGCCAGGAAGTCGTCGATGATCAGCACGCGGTCGCTGCTGGTCAGGTGACGCGGGGAGATGGCCACGGTGCTTTCGGTCTTTTTGGTGAACGAGTAAACGGTCGCCGACAGCAGGTTTTCAGTCAGGGTCAGGGACTGTTGCTTGCGGGCGAAAATCACCGGCACGCCGAGGTTCAGACCGGTCATGATCGCCGGAGCGATGCCCGAGGCTTCGATGGTGACGATCTTGGTGATGCCCGAATCCTTGAACAGTGTGGCGAATTCGTCGCCGATCAGCTTCATCAGGGCCGGGTCGATCTGGTGGTTCAGGAAGGCGTCGACCTTCAGGACCTGGTCGGAAAGCACAATGCCTTGTTCGCGGATTTTCTGGTGCAGGGCTTCCATGAAGCTGTCCTCTGTTGGCGCCTTGTGCGCCCTAAGGTTTTAAAAAAGTGGTCAATTCTAGCGCTTTAACATCGCGCGTATATCGGCCAGTGCGCTATTGCCCCGCACGGCTTTGACTTCGGTCGGTGTGTCGTCGTTGCCTTCCCAGGCCAGATCGTCCGGCGGCAGCTCATCGAGGAAGCGGCTTGGCGCGCAGTCGATGATCTCGCCGTACTGTTTGCGCTTGGCGGCGAAGGTAAACGCCAGGGTCTGGCGCGCGCGGGTGATGCCCACGTAGGCCAGGCGGCGTTCTTCTTCGATGGTGTCGGCTTCGATGCTGGAGCGGTGCGGGAGGATTTCCTCTTCCATGCCCATGATGAACACGTAAGGGAATTCCAGGCCCTTGGACGCATGCAGGGTCATCATCTGCACGCCTTCGGCGCCTTCTTCCTCTTCCTGCTGACGTTCCAGCATGTCACGCAGGACCAGTTTGCCGATGGCGTCCTCGACGGTCATTTCGCCGTCTTCGTCTTTTTCCAGGGTGTTCTTCAAGGCTTCGATCAGGAACCAGACGTTGCTCATCCGGTAGTCCGCGGCCTTGTCGCTGGAGCTGTTGGTGCGCAGCCAGTTCTCGTAGTCGATGTCCATGACCATGCTGCGCAGGGCGGAGATCGGGTCTTCGCCGGCGCACTGCTCGCGCACCTTGTCCATAAAGCGCTTGAAGCGCGACAGGCGATCGGTGAAGCGGCTGTCCAGATGTTCGCCCAGGCCGAGTTCGTCGGTGGCGGCGTACATCGAAATCTTGCGTTCGGTGGCGTAGTTGCCGAGTTTTTCCAGGGTCGTCGAGCCGATCTCGCGGCGCGGCACGTTGATCACCCGCAGGAAGGCGTTGTCGTCGTCCGGGTTCACGATCAGGCGGAAGTAGGCCATCAGGTCTTTCACTTCCTGACGCCCGAAGAAGCTGTTGCCGCCGCTCAGACGGTACGGCACCTGATGGTGCTGCAGTTTCAGCTCGATCAGCTTGGCCTGGTAGTTGCCGCGATAGAGGATCGCGAAATCGCTGTACGGGCGGTCGGTGCGCAAGTGCAGGCTGAGGATTTCCATGGCCACGCGCTCGGCTTCGGCGTCTTCGTTGCGGCAGCGGATCACGCGGATCTCGTCGCCGTGGCCCATCTCACTCCATAGCTGCTTTTCGAATTCGTGGGGGTTGTTCGAGATCAGCACGTTGGCGCAGCGCAGGATGCGGCTGGTGGAGCGGTAGTTCTGCTCCAGCATCACCACTTTCAGGGACGGATAGTCGTCCTTGAGCAGCATCAGGTTTTCCGGCCGCGCGCCGCGCCAGGCGTAGATCGACTGGTCGTCGTCGCCCACCACGGTGAACTGGTTGCGTTTGCCGATGAGCATTTTCACCAGCAGGTATTGGCTGGCGTTGGTGTCCTGGTATTCGTCGACCAGCAGGTAACGCACCTTGTTCTGCCACTTTTCGAGGATGTCGGCGTGCTCTTCGAAGAGTTTTACCGGCAGCAGGATCAGGTCGTCGAAGTCCACCGCATTGAACGCCTTGAGCGTGCGCTGGTAATGGGTGTAGACGATGGCGGCGGTCTGTTCCTTGGGGTTGCGGGCGTTTTCCAGGGCCTGGGCTGGCAGGATCAGGTCGTTTTTCCAGGCGCCGATCATGTTCTTGATCTCGTCGACGCCGTCGTCGCCTGCGTATTCCTTCTGCATGATGTCGGTCATCAGCGACTTGACGTCGGTTTCGTCGAAGATCGAGAAACCGGGTTTGTAGCCCAGCCGTTCATGTTCCTTGCGGATGATGTTCAGGCCCAGGTTGTGGAAGGTGCAGACCGTCAGTCCGCGGCCTTCACCTGGACGCAGCAGGGTGCCGACCCGCTCCTTCATCTCGCGCGCGGCCTTGTTGGTGAAGGTCATGGCGACGATGTACTGGGCGCGGATGCCGCAGTTCTGGATCAGGTGCGCAATCTTGCGCGTGATCACACTGGTCTTGCCGGAGCCAGCACCGGCGAGCACCAATAGAGGGCCGCCGACGTAGTTCACGGCTTCTTGCTGCCGGGGATTGAGTCGGGACATACGAAAATTCGGGAGTCGTTGACGAAATGGGCCGGCATTTTAACAGGCTCAGCGATTTGTGCTGCTCTCTCCGACTTGTGACGCAGCACGCGATTCAAATTTGCCGGTTTTGTTACTTTCACGCAGGATGCGCGGTGATTTTGCGGCTAATGTTCTCATTCGTGACACAAAATAACGGTTTGATAACCGTTGTCGTTTGGTCATTGGTTGCCGCAACGGCATAATGCCCGCCGCCCACATCATTGCAGAGTCTAGGGAGTCAGCTTGACTACGCCTGTCGAACCCTTGCGTTTGCTGCTACTGGCCGAAGAGCCAGCGTGGACAGCGTTATTGCGCGAGTGTCTGGCTCCGTTGGGGAGTGCGGCGGTGCTGATCAGCGCGCCGAACTGGGAGTCGGTCAGCAGCCTGTTCGAAGACAACCGCCACGCGGTGTTGTTGACCGTTCCCGCGTTGCAGCCGGCGCCCGGCCGCTGCAGCCTGCCGACGGTGTTGCTGCTGGAGCACGAACCGGCGACCGCGCCCGACGGCGTCAGCGACTGGCTGGTATTCGATGCCCTCGATCCCGGCATGCTCCGGCGTTCCCTGCGCCATGTGCGCGAACGCGGCGTGCTGGAAAACACCCTGCAACGCCTGGCCGAGCAGGATCCGCTGACCGGCATCGCCAACCGCCAGGGCTTCCAGACCCTGCTCACGGCCCGTCTGGCCGAAAACGATGGCCGCGGCCTGGCCCTCGGGCACCTCGATCTCGACAACTTCCGCCACGCCAATGACGCCCTCGGCCACCAGGCCGGCGACCGCCTGATCCTGCAAGTCGTCGCACGGCTGAAAAGCCAACTGGAAGTCGGCGATCAACTGGCGCGCCTGGGCAGCGACGAATTCGCCCTGCTGATCGACACCCGCCGCGCCCCGCAACGGGCCGAATGGATGGCCGAACGCATCACCGAAGCCTTGGCCGAACCTTATTGGGTCGATGGCGAAAGCCTGTTGATCGGTTCCAGCCTGGGCATCGCCCATGCCCGCGCCCAGGGCGGCGCCGATCCGCTGATGTGGCATGCGCACATCGCCATGCAGCAGGCCAAGAGCACCCAGGGCTGCACCTTTCACATCTTCAACGAGCGGATCAACCGCAACGCGCGAAGCATGGCCGACCTCGAAAGCGAGCTTCGCCGGGCCTTGCGCCGTGACGAGCTGGAGCTGCATTACCAGCCGCGCCTGAACCTGCAGGACGGCCAGATCGTCGGCCTCGAAGCGCTGGTGCGCTGGCGCCACAGCGAGCGCGGCCTGCTACCGCCGAGCGAATTCGTGCCGCTGGCCGAGCAGAGCGGTCTGATCGTGCCGCTGGGTTACTGGGTGATTTCCCGGGCCCTGCGCGACATGCAGGCCCTGCGCGAGCGCGGTCTGCCGGCGCTGCACATGGCGATCAACCTGTCGTTCCGCCAGTTCCAGGACAGTCAGTTGTTACCGACGCTCAGCCGACTGATCGCCGAGCGCGGTGTCGAGGCGCAGTGGCTGGAATTCGAACTCACCGAAACCGCCGTGATGCGCCGCAGTGACCTGGTCAAGCAGACCATGGACGCTCTGGGTCGCCTCGGCGTGCGTTTTTCGCTGGATGACTTCGGCACCGGGTTCTCGTCGTTCGTGCACCTCAACAGCCTGCCGATCACTTTGCTGAAGATCGACAAGAGCTTCGTCGGCGGCATGGAGCAACGCGAAGAGAACCGCAAATTGGTGCACGCGATGATCAATCTCGCGCACAACCTGCACCTGGAAGTGGTGGCCGAAGGGGTGGAAACCCGGGAGCAGCTGGATTTGCTGCGTGGGTTCGGCTGCGATCAGGTGCAGGGCTATCTGATCAGCAAGCCGTTGCCGTTGGCGGAGCTGGTTGAGTACCTGATGGCTGATGCCAGTCAGCCGCCGCTGGGGATCGTGGTTTAGCCTCAAATCCCTGTGGGAGCAAGCTCGCTCCACAGGGAAACTCACTCGGCCTGGGCGATCTTGAAGCCTTGAGCATGCGGCTCGAGCCGAATCATCCGCTTCATCTTCCATTCGAACGCCAGCGTCAGGCTCACCGCCGCACAGGCCAGCCCCAGCGCCAGCCCCCACCAGACGCCGGTCGGCCCCCAGTGCAGATGGAACGCCATCAGCCACGCCGCCGGCGCACCGATCAGCCAGTAGCAGCCGAGCCCGACCAGAAACGTGGTCTTGGCATCCTTGAGTCCACGGATGCAGCCCATGGCAATCGTCTGGGTGCCGTCGAACAGCTCGAACCACGCCGCCACGGCCAGCAGGCTCACCGCCAGATGAATCACCTCGGCAAACGCCGGGTCGTCATGGTCGAGGAACAAACCGACCAACTGATTCGGCAGCAGCCAGAACACCATGGCGAAGCACAGCATCGCCACTGCGCCGAACGTAATGCCGACCCGTCCCGACATCCGCGCATCCATCAATTGCCCGGCGCCGTAATGCTGGCCGACGCGCATGGTGATCGCATACGACATGCCCGCCGGGACCATGAACGCCACCGAGACGATTTGCAGGGCAATCTGGTGTGCCGCCAGTTGCGTGCTGCCCATGGTACCCATGCACAGCGCCGCGAAGGCGAACAGGCCGACTTCCACCGCATAGGTGCCGCCAATCGGCAGGCCCAGGCGCCAGAGCTCTTTCAGGTACTGCCGGTTCGGCCGCGACAGGCCTTCGCGCAGCGGGTAGGCGTCATAGGCCGGATGCCGGCGAATGTGCCAGGCCAGTGCCAGTGCCATGCAGTTGGCAACAATCGCCGTGACCAGACCGATACCGGTCAGTCCGAGTTTCGGCAGGCCGAACATGCCGGTGATCAGTGCGTAATTGAGCAGGAAGTTGGCCACCGTTCCGGCGAGACTGATGACCATCACCGGTGTCGCCCGGCCGATAGCGCTGGTGAAACCGCGCAGGGCCATGAAGCTCAGGTAGCCGGGCAGGGCGAAGGGCAGGGCGATCAGAAATTGCCCGGCGGCGTTGACGTTGGTTTCGGTCTGGCCGAACAGCAACAGCACCGGTTTCAGGTTCCACAACAGCAGCCCGGCACCGAGCGCCATCAACCACGCCAGCCACAGTCCGGCCTGGGTCAGCCGGGCAGCGCCGATGATGTCGCCGGCGCCCTGACGAATCGCCACCAGGGTGCCGACCGCCGCGATCACGCCAATGCAGAAGATCGACACGAACGAATAACTCGCCGCGCCCAGGCCGCCGCCGGCCAGCGCTTCGGGACTGAGGCGCGCCATCATCAGGGTGTCGGTCAGCACCATCAGCATGTGCGCCAACTGCGAAGCAATCAACGGCCCCGCCAGCCGCAGGATGGCCCAGAGTTCGGTGCGCACAGGTTGTTGCATGAGGTGGGTGCCTGTTGATCGATTTGTAGGAAAAGTCCGTCGATTCTCGGCGCTCGTACCGCTTTGCACAAAGGGATAAAAAGGATGGGTGGCATGATTAAAACTCATCCTGCGGCGATTCTGCTAAGTTGGCTCAATCCCGCCATAGGAGCGCTTTGCATGTCCCGTCGTCTTCCCCCCTTGTATGCCCTGCGCGCATTCGAAGCGGCGGCCCGCCACAGTTCGTTCACTCGGGCTGCCGAAGAACTGTCGATCACTCAGAGTGCAGTGAGCCGGCACATCCGCACGCTCGAAGAGCATTTCGCCTGCCGGTTGTTCCACCGCAGCGGGCGCAACCTGCAATTGACCGAGTCGGCGCGGCTGCTGCTGCCAGGCATCCGCGAGGGGTTCGCTGCACTTGAGCGGGCCTGCAATACCTTGCGTGCCGAAGATGACATCCTGCGCATGAAAGCCCCGTCGACCCTGACCATGCGCTGGTTGCTGGCGCGGCTCAGTCGCTTCCGGCATCTGCAGCCAGGCAATGAGGTGCAACTGACCAGCGCGTGGATGGACGTGGATTCGGTGGACTTCAACAATGAGCCCTTCGATTGCGCGGTGCTGCTCAGTGACGGACATTTCCCGCCGGACTGGGAAGCCAGCCTGCTGTTTCCGGAGGAGCTGATTCCGGTCGGCGCGCCGAACCTGCTTAACGATCAGCCCTGGGACGTGGCGCGGCTGGCCAGCGCCGAATTGCTGCACCCGACGCCGGATCGTCGGGACTGGCGCAGTTGGCTGGAGTACATGGGGCTGTCGGATCAGGTGTCGCTCAAGGGCGGGCAGGTGTTCGATACCCTCGAACTGGGCATGATCGCGGCGGCTCGGGGCTATGGGGTGTCGATGGGCGATCTGCTGATGGTGGCGGAGGATGTCGCGCAAGGACGACTGAGCCTGCCGTGGCCGACGGCGGTCGCCAGCGGACTGAATTATTATCTGGTGTGGCCGAAGACCCGTCCGGGAGGTGAACGTTTGCGCCGCCTCAGCGACTTCCTGCAAGGGGAAGTCCGGGCCATGGCGCTGCCGGCGGTCACGCGCTTGAGCTGAAACGTTCTAGCCTGCACAATGCCGGCCTTTGGCCATAACCCTGCTGTTCGCTCAAGTATTCGGTTTTACCGCCGAATACGTGCATGTGGAACCGTCGTGCCGGTCTCCACGATTCACCCCACTATTAGAAAATTTCCGAGTCAGGATCAAGGAGGATCCCGAGGCTCGGCCAGGAGCTGTCCATGTCTCAACCTCGCGCTCGGATCGCCTCGCAGCTGGGCCTCGCGCTCGCCGTGATACTGGCGATAGTCATCAGCGGCAGTACGGTGTTCGCCCTGCGTTCGCTGGACACCGCCAACCTCGCCACTCGTGAGGAGCACCTCGCCAGTGAAGCGCGTCTGCTCGCCGACCAATTGAGCACCTTCCACGGCACGCTGCGCGAAAGCACCCAGCGCCTGAGCGGGTTGTTCGAGAAACGCTTCAGCTCCGGCCTGAGCATTCACCCGAGCGAGCCGGTCAATGTCGCTGGCACCCAGACGCCGGGCCTGCACCTGGGCAGCGAAGTGTTGAACAACAACTTCAAGGAAGTCGACGACTTCAAACAGATGACAGCGGGTGTCGCCACGCTGTTCGTGCGCAGCGGCGAAGACTTTGTGCGGGTCAGCACCTCCCTGACCAAACAGGATGGCACCCGCGCCATTGGCACCTTGCTCGACCACGCCCATCCAGCCTATGCGAAGTTGATGGCGGGGCAAGGGTACGTCGGCCGCGCCTTGCTGTTCGACCGTTCCTACATGACCCAATACACCCCGGTGCGTGACAGCAGCGGCAAGGTGATTGCGGTGTTGTTCGTCGGCTTCGATTACACCGACGCGCAAAACGCCCAGTTCGACAACCTCAAGCGCTTCCGCATCGGCCAGACCGGCTCGCTGGCATTGCTGGACGAGAAAAACCAATGGCTGGTGGCCCCGGCGGGCGTGCAGGCGCTGGATCAGGCGATTCCTGTGGTCAACGATTTGGCGAAAGCACCGGGTAAAGGCCGGTTCTGGAGCGACAAATCCGAAGATTTCTACAGCATCGCCGTGCCGTTCGAGGGTGGGCCGTGGTCGGTGGTGGCGAGCATGCCGAAGGCCGAGATCCGCGCAGTGACCTGGAGCGTCGGTACCCAACTGGCCATCGGCAGCCTGCTGGCGATGTTGCTGGCGGTCGGCTCCGTGGTCTGGTTGCTGCGCAGCAAGCTGGCGCCTTTGGGTGATCTGGTACGTCAGGCCGAAGCCTTGGGCGCCGGTGATCTGAGCGTGCGTCTGAGCGTGTCGAGCAACGACGAGATTGGCCAGTTGGCCCGCGCCTTCAATCAGATGAGCCAGGCCCTGTCGACCATGGTCGAGCACATCCGCCGCGCATCGGAAGAGGTCAACCGTCGGGCTCAAGCCCTGTCCGGCCTGTCCGGTGGTGCCTACGAAGGCATGGAGCAGCAGTCCGGCGAGATCACCAGCATGGCCGGCGCGGTAGAGGAGTTCTCCGCCACCTCGCTGAACATTGCCGACAACATGGGCAACACCCAGCGTCTGGCCCAGGAAAACGCCCAGCAGACCCAGATCGGTCGCACGTCGATGGAAGAAGCGTCTTCCTCGCTGGAGCAGATTGCCGGCGCACTGAACACCACCGCGACCGTGATCAACACGCTCGGTCAGCGCTCTCAGGAAATCGGCGGCATCGTCAGTGTGATCACCTCGATTGCCGAACAGACCAACTTGCTGGCACTCAACGCGGCCATCGAAGCGGCCCGTGCCGGTGAACAAGGTCGCGGCTTTGCCGTGGTGGCCGACGAGGTGCGCAGTCTGGCCTCGCGTACCCGTCAGGCGACGGATGAAATTTCCAGCATGATTCACAGCATTCAGCAGGAAACCGGCAACGCCATCAGCAACATGGAGCAAGGCAACCTGCTGATGCAGGAAGGCCTGTCGCGTAACGCCAATGTCGCCTCGGCGCTGGCGCGGATCGATGAGCAGAGCCGTTCGGCCGGACAACAGTTTGCGGCGATCACCACCGCGACCCAGGAACAGAGCAGCACCGCGACGCTGTTGAGCAGCAATCTGCAGAGCATCGCGATGGCCAACAGCGAGCAGCGCGAGGTGGTGTCGAACCTGGCCATCACCGCGAAGGAACTGGAAGGCCTAGCGGCCGACCTGCGCCAGGAAGTCGACCGCTTCCGGTGAGGCGTCTCTGAAATAGCTATCGCGAGCAGGCTCGCTCCCACAGGGTTTTTGTTGGACCTGTGAGAGCGAGCCTGCTTGCGTTTGGGCCCGCCACGACCTCGACACTTACTGAGTCGCCGGCCGATACTGCAACGCTTCGGCCAGATGCTCGCGACTGATATCTGCGCACTTTTCGAGATCCGCCAACGTCCGCGCGACCTTGAGCAGCCGGTGCGCCGAGCGCAGCGACAAGGTCAATCTTTCGCACGCGGTCTCCAGCCAGGTTTCATCGGCTGTGGATAACTTGCAGTGCTCCTTCAGCCCCGGCAAATCGAGAAACGCATTGGCGCAGCCCTGGCGTTTTTGCTGACGCTCGCGGGCTTCGGCGACCCGCGTGGCCGCGCTGGCGCTGTCCTCACCCGGTTTCACCGCCGGGTTCAGCGCTGTCGCCTCCCGCGCCACCGTCAGGTGCAAATCGATCCGGTCCAGCAATGGTCCCGACAATTTGTTGCGGTAGCGCTGGACCATGTCTGGCGTGCATGAGCACTTGCCGCTCGGTTCGCCAAGATATCCACAGGGACAGGGATTCATCGCCGCTACCAACTGGAATCTTGCGGGAAACCGCACGCGCTCTTTGGCCCGTGCGATCACGATGCAGCCCGACTCCAGCGGTTCGCGCAGAACCTCGAGCACCTTGCGATCAAACTCGGGCAGCTCATCGAGAAACAGCACGCCGTGATGAGCGAGGGTGATTTCGCCGGGTTGCGGTTTTGAGCTGCCTGTAGGCTCTTTTGCTAAATGAGAAAAATCACTGCTTTACATCGCTCACTGCGACTGGCGCATTCACGCTCGTCACCTAATCCTCAGGTTTCGAGCATCCGGAGTATCTTTACTGATCGGTGATGCTGATGGTGCATAGCTTGTTTCGCCCATTGGCGGAGGTTTAGCACCCTAAATGGGGCCGAATTGGTTCCAATCCGCTCACGGACGATAGGTAGCATTTTGGGCAAATAGTCCAGCAGGTACTCTATGTCCACTATCACCCACCATGGTCTGCTAGATCGTCACGCCATCAAGCATTCTGGCCCAGTTCGAGACGTAAGCCGCTCTTCCCGCGGAGTCACCGGAATAGTCGCCGGGATGGGGGCATATGAGTCCACACTTGAGCGGGACATGATGGAGCTGATCCGGTTTGATCGAACTGTCCGACATTTTACACCTCAACCGCTCACCATCAGCTACATCACCCCAGATGGCGCTCAGCGACGCTACACACCAGATGGCCTCATCCACTACAGAAACGCGACCACTCACGAGCCCTCCATCCTTTACGAGGTGAAATTCAGGGACGATTTCCGTAACGACTGGAAAACCTACCTTCCGAAATTCCGTGCAGCGAAAGCGTATTGCCAAGAGCAAGGCTGGGTTTTCCGGGTCTTTACCGAGGTCGAAATCCGCACGAACTATCTCACGAACGCGCGCTTCCTGTGGCCCTACCTTTCACGAAAGATCGATCCAGCCCTTCGGGATCATGTGCTGACAGTGCTTTGGGATCTGGGTGAAGCAGACCCCGACTTCCTACTTCACGCCCTGAGCTCTCTACCCAATGGGCGAGCGCATTTAATTCCTGTGCTATGGCACATGGTCGCCATTGGAGAAATTGGCTGCGATCTGGACCAGAGGCTGACGATGGCATCTCGTATCTGGCCCATGAAGGAGGCCCAGCCATGAACGCGATTCGCCCAGGAGCGCTTACCTACTGGCGCAATCAAGCTTCTGTTGTTCTTGAACTCAAGGGTTTAACCGAGGCCGTGATCAGAACCACGGCCGACAATACTACCCACGTAGTTCGCGCAACAGAGCTGTCGACGACCCCTGTCTCAAACGTGGGGCTCACAGCGAAGCATGTTTTTGCCAAGGATCTTGTATGGGACCTTGCAGCGGAACGCTACGAGATTATCCGACCACTCCTGCAGAAGGCAGGCTACTCAAAGACGGATGTGAAGGAGGTGGCCGCAGCGAATGAAAAATCCCCCGCGACGATCTATCGATGGATAAGTCGGTTTAAGGAGACTGGACTGGTTTCGTCTCTCTTGCGTACTAAGCGTTCAGATGCAGGTCACTTACGCTTGAGTGAGGAGGTAGAGTTCGTTATCGAGAAGAATATTAACGAGCACTACTTGTGCCTTGAGAGAAAGAAAATTTCAAAGGTTCACAGCCTCATTAGAACAGAATGCAGAAAACTTGGGCTGGATGCACCGCATCCGAACACCACCTATCAACGTTGCTACTCTATTGATGAGAAAGAACGTCAGCGGCGTAGATTCGGACCACGGGTGGCCAAGCAGAATTTAAGTCCGGTCCGCGGCTCCTATCCGGATCCCGAGTTTCCTAACGCTGTGGTTCAGATAGATCACACCCCTGTCGATGTAATTCTAGTTAGTGAAGGACTAAGAATACCAATAGGCAGGCCGTATCTTACGATGAGTATTGACGTGGAAACCCGTATGATCGGGGGCTTCTGCCTAACTCTTGATCCTCCAAGCACCACATCGGCTGCCTTGTGTATTGCGCACGCTGTTGCAAAGAAAGATTACTGGCTAGCGAAGCGAGATATTCCTGCTGAGTGGCCAATTTACGGCTTGATGCAAAAAATACACGTCGACAATGCCGCTGAATTTGTTGGCAAATCAATGAGGCGTGGCGCCAACGAGTACGGCCTAATAATAGAGCGGCGCCCTAGAGGTCAGCCAAATTACGGTCCGCACATTGAGCGTGCCTTCCGTACGTTCATGTCTGAAACGCATTCAATCTCAGGGACTACGTTTTCTAACATTCAGGAGAAGCTGAATTATAATTCGGAAGGTAAAGCTTGTTTCACTCTCTCGGAATTGGAGCTCTGGCTAACAATATTTATTGTTTATATTTATCACAATAGCCCCCATGAAGGGATCTGCGATGATTCACCAATAAATCGATACGCTGAACTTGTGCATGGCACTAAGGATAGGCCTGGTATTGGATTGCCAGAGGCTATTGAGAGTGAAGAGAAACTGCGTCTCGACTTTCTCCCTTATGAGTTGATAACAGTGCAAAGAAAAGGGGTGGTCTGGGATAACGTTCATTACTATGCGCCAATTCTAAGGAAGCGGATTGGTGAGAAAGGTGAGGGCGACAAGGGTCGTAAGTTTACGTTTGTTAGGGATCCGCGAGATATAAGCATTATTTATTTTCTGGATCCAGATGATCAAACCTACTACCCAGTTCCGTACTTTAATGCAAATCGTCCTCCAATGAGCGTTTGGGAGCTTAGAGCGGTTAAGCGTCAACTCAAGGATTCCCAGCTTCCTGTTAACGAAGATAGAATTTTCGAAGGTTACGCAAAAATGCTAGAGATCGAGGAAAAGGCATTGGAGGCAACTCGGCTGGCCAAGAATGCTCGAGCTACGGAGAAACGACACAGAAGAAATTCCGAGCGGAGATTAGGTTGGAAAGGCGTTCATTCCAAACCTGCAACTGATAACAATATCTCCGTGGTGCCAGACGAGGCTGAAGATCTGGAAGTCCAACCATTTGAAATTGAATTAGGTTGATGCCATGAGTGACTTCGAGCACCTCATACCGGCAATGGCAGACAAGTCCCGTAGCATGAGCGATCAGGAGCGAAAGGCCTGGCTGGACACTCCCCGTTGGCTTACCTATACACGGGCGAAGGAAATTGATACGAAGCTTGAGTGGCTGTATGGACATCCGCGGGTAACACGAATGCCCAACATGCTCCTTATCGGCCGGACGAATAACGGCAAGACCGATCTCATTACTCGCTTTGCCTCTCGCCACCCGCCTTGTGACAACGCCGGTGGCGAGCATATCAATGTGCCCGTCTTGGTCGTACAGACGCCTCCAAAGCCGACCGAAGCTGGTTTCTATATGGAGCTGGTGCGTCCGTTGTTGAGGCGTTTACCAAACGGCTCAGCAGACACCAAACGTGCTTTCGTGATGGGCCTGCTCAAGGGCATTCAGCTGAAGGTCTTGGTGATCGATGAAATGCACAACATGCTTTCAGGAACTTCGCAGAGTCAGCATTTGTTTTTGAATGTCATCAAGTACCTAACCAATGACCTGCAGATTTCGATCATCGGTGTGGGGGACCAGACGTTGATCAACGCTTTCAGCGTCGATGAGCAACTGCAGAACCGTTTTGAGCCTGAGATTCTACCTCGTTGGGACCGAGGCAAAGAGTTTAACAGGCTGCTATCCTCCTTTGAGTTGATCTTGCCGCTGCGCCACCCTTCGCACCTGGTTGATCCCCTGCTGTCCATGAAAATTCTCTCGATCTGCGAGGGCACCATTGGCGAGCTTTCGAAGCTCCTGAATTCGGCTGCACGGTATGCCATTGACTCTGGGATCGAGCAGATCAATGACGTGGTGCTGACCAAGTGCGGATACAGGCCCCCATCTGAACGCAAGAAAGCGGTACTCGAGGTTTGACATGCTCCCGATGCATCCGCAGCCATTGCAGGACGAACTGTTCTCGTCCTGGTTGGTGCGGCTGGCATTCTCCAACTATTTCCCGCTCCACTCGTTCTATTCCGGTCTTCTCGGGTTCAAGGGGCCTATCTGGAACCGAGACATTGATCGCTATCAGCCCAATAAGTTACTGACGCTGCTCTCCCAAGCAACTGGGCAGCCTCTTCAGGTTCTGCAGGGTATGTCTCTGGCTAGGTACGAGGGCACACTCTATGAGGAGCTCACTAGTCATGGGTCTATAGCGTGGCTACTTCCGCTGGGAATATTTCATCGGACCCATAAGCTCGCAGGATTACTGTACTGCCCGCTATGTTTAAGGAGCGACCCGCTTCCCTTCTACCGTCAATCCTGGCGGGTGGCGCTCGCCGTTGCCTGCAAGTATCACGGCTGTGTGTTGGAAGAGGTTTGTCCGAGGTGCCTGGCACCGGTCATTTTCCATCGTCACGGCGTAGGACGAGACAAATGCCCTCACGTCTCGTTGCTTCGAAAGTGCCATGCGTGTGGAGTGGATCTAGGGCTCACCACCCCCCAGTATCCATCGTGGCCAGATGAGCAGACGGTAGAGCTTTCGATGGCACTGGCCACTGATTTTGAGGCATGCCCTTGGAGGCAGATTGTCCAGGGGGTACCCTGTGCGGCGCCCTTCTTTGTAGGTCTACACAAGATCATCTCTCTTCTGAACGGCAAGTATGGGGACCGGCTGCAACGCACGTTCTGCCCAGATCTAGGCGTCGAAGTGTTGCCTCCCTCCAAGGCCCACTTCGAACGTCAACGGATTGAGCGACGGCTAAAGTTGGTTCTTCGCGCATGCTGGTTACTGCAGGAGTGGCCTGACCGGTTTGTGTTCTGCTGTCGAGCAATGGGTATGTCTAGGAGCCGGACGACAGAGCTCCCAGGGTTGCTGCCCTACTGGCTGGAGACGGTGCTCTCGAACCACTTGGATCTGCGGGTCTACTTCGTTTCGGAGCAGGAGGTCTGCGAAGCGGCCAATTATCTGGTCGCACATGGCCAAGTGGTGACACTAGAAACGTTGCAGCCACTTTTGGGGCAGCAGCGCGATGCTACAAGGAGGCTTTTTAAGAAATGGGCGCATCAGCGAATTTGATACGCCAGGCAACTCATCGCGGGCCGTCTATACCTTGAGCGGGGCGATGCACTGGAGATCGTTGCTCAGCTTGAGGCCATGGGACTCTGCAATATTGGCAATCTGCAATCCGATGGACTTCCTGAGCGCTGCCAGAGCCTCGCTGAAGCGCATCCACTCAGGATCGTTTGCATTGCAGCGCAGTGTTCTCAGATCGGATGACTCTACAGTATTGAAGAACTTCAGAATGGTCTTGGTCAGCGCAAACAGAATGCCATCCAGAGAGCTTCCCTCCAGTAGCTCGCCGCGGATAGTTGCGAGGCGCGATCGGAGCTCGTCTAACGACTGTCGTACGCGGTCGGGAAATTCGGCATCGAAGGTCACCCACAGAGAACGGCGATCCTCCATACTTGCGATGATTTTCTTCGCAATTTGAGGCTCTGTGCGACCTGCCTGGAGTAATGCAAGACTGCGCGAATATCCTGCGCTGCGCACCTCAGAAACCATGGTCTCGTGGTTTGTCTTCCACTCCCTCAGTTGTACGTCAGGATAACCGGAAGTATCTGCGTCGACCAAGACGCCACATTCTCTACACAGCCAAATGCCATTCTCAATGGAGCGACGCTCTTCGGGGGTTTGTGAGGCCTTATAGCGGGGGCCACCCGGAGCGGCAGCGTGAATGTGTGCCGCATGGCCCGACATTAGTGCCTGAGTCGCTACCGAGGACGGACCGACGGTAAGCTTGAGGCAGTATGGGTTCGAGCAAAAATGCGCAGCCCGGCGAGCAAGTGCAGTTTTCGTTTTTGCTCTGAATTCGTCTCTAGTTGACATTACACTGGCTCCTTGTGCGTTTGACCAACGCGATTGTGCCAATTGGTAGATTTCCACACTCCATAAAATATGGACACCTACCAACGACGATCAAAAAATAGTCAATCAATTTGTTCAGAAGAATGTGATTTTCGGCGGTACACCGACGTGCTAGGTTCCGTATCTATGGTGCTGTGCTGGCTACGAAAGGTGTGCTGTAGGAGAAAAATTCCACCTGCTCGGTCCGATGGACATTCCATTTTTTTTCATAACCCTCTGGTCTTTCTCGAACTGCAGCATGCGTGAGTACCAAACGCCTCTTGGCACGAGAAACTCCTACAAAAAATGCACAGCGGTTCGCGTCGTGATCACCGAAGAAAATTTCGTTATCGACGGCCATGATGATGACTGAATCGAATTCCAACCCTTTGCTTTTATGTATGGTTAGGATTCTGACTGCTTGATCGTCCGAGAAGCGCACCAGTGCTTTGGGAAGGTCAGGCTCAAGCTTAAGCAAATCTTCAATACGGGCTCGTGTGTCGCGCAATACCTCCCTTAACCTATCCTGTGATTCATAGTCGGGGGAGAGCGCAGTCAGCGTCTCTAGGCTGATGTGCTTGAGAAAAGCTTTAGCTGCTTCCCACCATCCCTCGAATGACTCACCAATTAAGTCAGCTATCGCGACGTTTTTACGCTGTGCTTTGATGAACCGCCCTAGGTCCTGTCGTACATTGGCCTGTAACTCGTCATCGGCGTACGGAATCAACTGGTCCATCATTCTGATCCAGGCCTTGGGCTCGCGTTGGCCATAAATGCACAATAGGTAGTCCACAACCAAACGTGCAGCGGGCTCGACGGTGATGTCTTGCATTTGCTGTTCATTTCGGTAAGGGATGCCCCGAGCCTCCAGCGCGCTCATCAATTGAAGGGCGTACTGGTCAAGAAGTTTGGACACCAGAATGGCGATTTCCGAAATAGGTACAGACTCCTTACGGACCCATTCAGAAATCAGATCTGCCAGGCTTTCAGCTTCTATCTGGCTATTCTCATACCGATAGGCAAACACCTCTCCTTCCTCACCCTCAAGCTGGTCGTCAGTCATGACCGAAGCTGGGTCCAGCACTCGGATAATCTCGTTCTGCATCCGCAATAAGCGGGGTTTAGAGCGAAAGTTACGATACATATTGAGGGGGATTGCGTTGAAGTCCTCGGCAAACGTCTTAAAAATGCCATCGAGCGCGCCTGCCCAACCCATGATTTTCTGCTTGGTATCTCCAACTGCCGTCAGTCGAATGGACGTGCCCTTGAATGCAGTCCTAATCAGCCGATACTGCTGATCAGTGCAATCCTGAAATTCATCCAGAAAGACATCGCTATAAGTTTGCCGAATCGCATTTCGAGCGATGGCGGATTTCTCGAGTATTTGAATAGCCAAGGGAACGAGGTCACCGAACTCGATCTGCTTACGGCTAATTTTTCTGTCACCGATTTTGTAGCCTGGATCGAGACTGTCGTTACCCGTAAGCACAAGCCGAAATCTATCGATGATGCGTTTTGCAAAGGCGTGGAACGTGTGGCTATCGAATCGTGACGAAAGATCGGTGCCGCAGCGCCGCTGAACACGCTCCTTGAGATTTTTACTTGCATCTACCTTGAAGGAGATTGCCAAAATCCGCTTCGGATACCGGCAGGTGCCAGTTCTTAATAGGAAGTCTGCGCGCTGGGCGAGCATTTCTGTCTTGCCCGCTCCAGGGCCAGCGGTAAGAGCCAAGCAGCGCTTTTGTTCACGCGCCGCTAGGGACGCGTTGGGTTCGAGCGTTAGTCCGTCTGCTGGTTGCCATGCTTCAATGGAGATCACTCAGGAATCTCCTCAAGCATAGCGATGACAGTATCGGCCAGATCATTGAGCGACTTAGGCATTCCAATAAGCAGTTGCTCATCGGTTAGCTTGGCCAGCGCCTCAAGGTGTGCTGCGGGCTTGCTGCCTAGCTTGAAGCTTCGATGATAGGTGCCAAATAACTTCAGCTCATCAGGGGTGTATTGAGCCGAGTTGTGATGGCTCTTACCCAAGACAGCAGTGATGGTCTCGGCATCAGGATCTTCTTTTACCACTTGGTAGGCGTCTGGGTACGCAAGGAGCATTGCAAAATCCAGATCCATTGGGGAAGAGAAGAAAACACCGCGTTCTTTTAGAGCTACAAAAACATCCTTTTTTTCATCCTTGTTGACTTCAAAATAGTGATGGGTACGTAGCGGTACAGCGTCATCTTTCCAATGCGAGATTCGCCATTCTTTAGGGAGCACTTTGGCTGGTTCGTATTGAGCAAGCTGATCGTTTACATACTTTATTCGCCCCCATCCGGCCGCATAACGAGCAACATCCAGATCCAAGAGAGTCACGTACGGGATTTGCAGCTCTGATAGCAGGCGCCAGAAGTGATTCACGTGCCTGCCACCCAGTGGGGCAATCGTGATCGCTGATTCATCCACTGGTGTGCTTTTGGCACGCAGCAGCCGGGGTAAAACGATTTCCTCACTATCTCCTTCACCCAAGACGACCAACCGGGAAAAATAGACTTCCGGAAATGCTTGGACGGCCTCACGCACATACTTGTGAGCATCATCAGTCTTCTCAGGAAGCTTGATACACGAGACTCGCGTTTGCCGGGCTTCCGTTAGGCGGAGGTAGCGGATGTGTTCCGGCTCCACTCTGCGCAGCATGGATGGCGCATGTGTTGCTATCAACGCCTGAGCATCGGGTTGCTTCACCATCGAGTTCAAAGCGTTGACGATACGGCCCAGGTAATGGGGAGAAAGACTGTTCTCAGGCTCCTCAACGGCTATGAGGGTAAAAACAGGTGGCCGTAGTCTGTCAGGGTCGAACGAGGTATTTTCTCCAGACAAGACTGCCCGGCCTATGGCCTGGGATGACAGGACCAGCGACAGATAGAGCATCGACTTCTGGCCATCGCTCAGGCGGGCAAAGTCGACAAGGTTGTCGTCGTGTCCCGGAGAAAAGGAGACGGACAAGTGCCGAAGAAGGGACTCAATTTCAGAAGCTACGAACGTAATTTTTGGATCAGTGAAAAAGCGACCTTTATGCAGCTCGCCCCAAACAGCTCTAAGGCTGGTGCTGAACGCATCAATGCAAGGGTTGGTGGATAAGCTTTCACTGATCTGATCAGTAAGTCCCTTTATGGTGGATCGCTCACTGTCCCACTGCACTGATCGCAAAATGCGCCCGAGTAATGCATTGGCGCCATAGGCGATATGATCAGCAGGATCGCGTCTGGCTGGGAGGTAGTGCACGTGGATGTGATTGCGTTCTGGACGTGCCACCTGCGCCGTGTTGAGCGGAGCTCCATCAGCATCTGCATCGAGTACATACACCAAGCTTTCTTCAATATCGCCATCTATGCCCATAGTTGCTTCGAGGCGATAGCGCACACGAGGGATACCCTCTAGCTCATCAAGTCGCATGTGCCCGAAATGGGGAGCAACGGTGCTGTTGTCTTCGTCTTTGGTCAGCTCGGGAAAAAGGAAATCGGCTTCAATCCAGAGTTTTCGCTCTTCTGGTACTTCAGCTTCAATGTGGGGGACATGGAAGTCAGAGCGTTGGATGCGACGCAGTGAAGGATCAAAAGCGAATAGTCGGCAGAGAGCCTGTAGAGCAGCCGTTTTACCGGAGCCATTCGGACCAATCAGATAGGTGATTTTGTCAAAACTCAGCTCGGTAGGTTCCAACCCATAAGATTGAAAGTTCGACAGGCGTATAGATTGTAATTTCATAGCTCGACTGGACCATCCCTTCCATATTCACCATGGGTTCGCTTCGATTGAACCCGAGCCGCTTAATCTCCCATAGTGGTTATCAAAGTGCCATATCGACAAGTGAATCGCGGCCAAGTCAAGTTGGGTATCAATGGGGTTGGCGATGGCTACAGCTTGTGCGGCCTCTGACTGCCTTTCTTAGCCCTCAGAAGGTGTCTCGGCGCGCTCGCCTAATCGATCCAGTAAAAGTACCATGATGGCTAACTAATATTGTGTTCCAAGGAGAGGAAATGCCGTCCCAGTACCCCAGTCATCCCCCCTACATTCCTATCATCAAATGGCAGAAGGCCGAACAGAAAGCGCTTTCAGCTATCGGGGAGGAGCTAATCGAGCACGTATGGCCATGCATTGAGGTGCGAGGTGTCACGTATCATGAGTTGCTGATGTCTGAGGTTTATCACTACTGGAAAGGCACGGCTCTAGTCGACTATGCCAATCCTTCCGGTCGATTGGATGGCCGGCGAATGAAGGAATTTGAATCTTTCTTGACCGTCGCCGGCGACAAGACCTATCCCATCATTCCAGTCATCGATTCCCGCGATGCTTTAGAGCTCAACGATAAAATGCAACAACTGCTCTCGACATTCGAGACAGTAGTTGTTCGTTTGAGAGCAGAAGGCTTGACGTTGTCGCAGGTGCATTTTGATCAAGCAGGAAGCGCCTTCTCGATGTTGAGCGGACTTAATGTGTCGCCGTTGCTGATGGTAGATCTCGGTGAAAGTCCTACGTCATGGACGCCTGAGGTACTGCAGTCGTTCGCGGGGGGTCTGCAGAAGCTTAAGGCCTTCGGGTACACGACCGTGCACCTAACCTCCGGTGCCTATCCACAAAGTCTGGTCGATGTAGCAACAATGGCGGAATATGATCGAAATGATTGGAAGCTTTGGAAGGAACTGAATGCCGTCGCTCCTGAGCTCACCTTGGGGTATTCCGATTACGGCATCCTGTCACCGAAGTGGACCGAGGACATACTGAAGAAGATCGCCAAGAAGGTGGCCATCAGATACACCAGGGCGAAGGACTGGCTGATCCTAAAGGCCACCGGAAAACGCAAGCAAGACTCGATCAACCTGTCCGTCATTTTGGTCAATACATACGCTGATGACTTCATGGGGCCGCAGTTCTCTCTGGGCGATCGTCAGATGGCAATCCGAGCAGATGAGAGCGTGCCAGACCGAAACAAGAAGTCAGGTGCGTCCTCGCACCTCACCGAGGCCTGGATTCATCACATCGCCTACGTCGTCAAAGAGCAGTACTGAACAAGTCGTAAGGCTCCGTTTCAACAGGAGCCTCTCCACGCCTCATGAGGAAGCTGCGAACTGTTTCCCTGAGCTCGTCCAGCGTGAGCAGTTCCGCAACGCGTTCTTGAAGCATGTACAGGCTCTTGCCTCGCCACCCACGAATAGATCCACGTTGCTCCAGGATAGACATGCAATCTTCGCGCTTAAGCAACGTCGCGAGAACTTCAGGCTCATGCCCCTTATTGGGCTTGGCGACTCGCACCTGTTTGAATTGGGCATCTTCATTCTCTGGGACGAGAAGAATTCCCCACCATTTGGGAAGCATGGGCATTGCTTTTTTCAGGTGACGCTCGGTGGTGACCAGAGTGACGTGGTCAAATACCCGCGCATAACGGCCGCCCTGGCCGAGCAGCCGCTTAAGAGAGTCGCCTTCGCTTTTGATCTCGTAACAGTGCATGTCATGCACATCGACAACATCCGCTCGGATCTCGCCTCCGCTAAGCTGCAGCTCCTCAAGAATCATGCTCGACACGCTGTCACGAACACAGTCCAAGTGGTGCGCTAATGCTCGCTTGATCTCTGCCTCACGCATCGATGTAGCCCTGATAAAAGAAAAGTCGCCTATGAACAGCCGTATAGTTTAACCCATTGGGGCGTGCATGCCTGCATGATACGTCAGCACCATACTTATGCAAATATGCTAATATTTAGCGATGAATCGCATAAAAGATGTCCGCCAAATCCAGAACGAGCTTCGCCAATTTTTTGATCGGCGTGGAGTAGTTTCAAGTTCAGGAATATCAAAGGTTACAGGGATCAACCAATCCCAAATTTTCCGCAACCTGAACCTGCAGCCGCAGCGTGTGACCAGCACGCTCAAACGCTTATGCATTTATGCAGAAATTTCAATCTATGCCGAACAGGCTGACCCCGGCACTTCGCCTATTCTCATGGATGCCCTGGCGGCGGTCTGGGATGGGTCTGATCAGCACGCAAAGCGACTCGCGCAATTGCTTTTTGCCCACCAAAAGGCGTCTCTGTGAAAATGGCAGCATGCACAGCGGTAAACAGGAGGAGCTATGGATGAGGCTTCAGCCCCAGTGACAGTGAAGTCAGCGTTCAGTAGCCTGAAGGCTGCGGGGTACCCGCGTTCCTATATTGAGAAACTCCTGCCCGACTGGTGGGACAATAGCCTGTTCAAAACCAGCGCCGGCGCTCTCCAATTTGCTTTGATCCTCAAGCAGCGCTTAGGGTTGGAGGCCAGCTTCGGGCTCGATGGCGAGCTGCACATCCAGGCGGACGCGCGCGGCGCTAGGTTTAAGCGTCGCTCGGATACCAAAGAGTCCGAGCTCAACGTTTCTGCAGGTCTAGGCGTCGCAATCGCCAAGCTTGCCTTATTTTGTGTGAAGACGGCTTACACCGCCCCAACTACAGACCCTCAGGCGTTGCGAGAAGAAATCCTCGAGCTCACCGGCAAAAAACATGTCGACTTCGAAGGTCTGCTCCAGTTTTGCTGGGTGCATGGCATCCCTGTGCTTTATCTGAAAGATCTCCCAAAAGCCAGCAAACGCGTAACGGGTATGGCGGTGAGCATTGATGGTCGACCAGTCATCGTCCTGGGCTTCAACAGCCCACAGCATCCGCGGCAGCTGTTTGTCCTAGCGCATGAACTTGGCCACATCCTCTGCGGCCACTTGGGTAAAGACGGTGTATTGATCGACGAGGATCTCGCCGAGGTTACAGACTCGTTGATTGAAGTAACGAACCAGCGCAAGGACACAGAAGAGCGTGAGGCGGACGCGTTCGCGTTGTCCCTAATCCGGAATGGGCATATCAAGCCCTTATCGACAGTGGGTCGCCTAACATCTGGTACAGCGCTCGCTGCCAAAGCGGTCGTGCTTGGGCGAGAGCTTGGTATTGACTCTGGACACCTGATTCTTTCCTACGCCAAAGAGCATAACGATTGGGCACGTGCGAATCAGGCCCTTGGATACAGTCCTTCCCAGCCCAGTGCGATAGAAGTGATAGAGCGGTACTTTCGAGATGGTGCCTCACTTGACGAGCTGAGCATCGAGAATCAGGAGTACCTTTTGACGATCCAGGGATTTGGTGAGTAAGCGCTTTGTACCTTCTCGACAGTGACGCAGCTCGTAAACTGTGCCAGTACCAACTCATCCACGAGCTAGTACGCGCTTTGGATTGTCGGCTGACGGATCTTGCAGTGCTGCCTCAGTTGCCCTTTCAGCTTCGGCTAAACAATCCGCCGGCGGCGCTGAAAAAGCTCGGCTCAGAAGAATCCGTGGTGCTTGCCAAGGAACTGATTCGCCATGCCAGCCTCGTTGATGTACGAGTTGAGCAATCGAACTACTTTCTTGATATTGAGCGACCAGACATTGATTCCGGAGAGGCCGTTCTCTTTGCTGCCATGTATCAGAGCTCTAGCGATTACATGGTCAGCGGTGACAAGAGAGCGTTCGTTGCACTGTCCAAAATTGACGACCATGCGGCCGTAGCAGGTATTTGGGCGCGCCTGATTTGCCTTGAGGAGGCCATCATGCTCATCCTGGAGCATGAGCACTTCGACGATGTTTCGGCGAAGGTCCGCGCCCGAAATGATGTCGATAAAGCGTTGAGCATGGCATTTGGGTATTCTCAGGCTGCAGATCACTCCGGTGTTAAAGACGCGCTGAACAGCTTCGTAGGGAGTCTGCAACACGAAACGGACGGTCGATGGGTGCTTCTGGAATCCAAAGGCAGGCATCACTTTCCAGCTAACGCCTCGGCCTGAACCTCATTTCTTTATAGAGCGTTAGCTTCATCATCGCGGCCTCCAGTGCTTGCTGGTTGTGATACATACACTCAGGTAGGCCTGAAGGCGCGAAAACCGATAATGGGATGTATTGAGTTTATTGTCTTCTCCCTATTTCTAGGAACGTTTTTAAATAGTTTTCGAGTATGCCTGCGCGATCCAGCATTCTAAATGAATTTCTATGCCCTGCATCTTTTTCATGGTTGTCAGTGATGCTGCACCAGGAGCATTGTTTGGACTGTGCATTGTATTTCGGCTCTAGGCATGAAATGCATCGGTTAGCGTGTAAAACAATATCGCTGCCATCGAAGGTGTATGTGTTGTTGTCTCTGTCTAAAAGATACGGGCTTGTAGAGCTTCTGCCAATACGCTTCTCAAAATATCTACACCCGATTTTATCGGAAATTCCTTTCAATAGATTTTTCGTCTCTAGGGATGACTTCGCACCTACAATTATAGAATTCACTAGCTCGGCAGGAAAATAAAGGAGTGAAAGGTTTTCGTTTATTTTGTTGGATATTTTCTCGCTTGTGATCAGTCGTCTTTCTTGTTCGTAGCTCCAGCAGTTTTGCTTTGTGTAATACGCAGCACTCGCAACAGCCTGCCAAAGGAAGCCGACATGTCTTGGTTTGCATAATACATATGCTCGCTGCAACATGTCCTGCATATGATTATGGGGGGTATCTTGATAGTCTATGTCACCAAAGCTTTCTGCGGCCTCTTGTTCTTGCAGCCACTTTTTTAACTTGGCTTCATTTATTTCTACAACAAATCCCTGCGAGTTTGAGGCATAGTGCGCCCACATGGGGGTTATTAATGGAGACTTGGAAAAACAGGTAACCGGCCTTTCGGTTACCATAGAGATTATTTCTTGGTAGTATGCAAGTATTTGGGGTTCTTGATTGTAGTCAATGGTAAGAAAAAATTCGAACGGATCATTGTAGTCCTTGAGATAAGATAATTTCAGGCTGCATTTATTATCAGTTAGCAAGAATTTGTCTGCGATGTCTGGCCCCATGTATTTATAGAGGTTCTTATTATCATCCATAATGGTTCGTCTCTGAGTTAAGTCGTTCGAGTTGTAATTTGATAGGGGCAGAATGCCATGACTGTTCGGGCAATAGGAAGCGGGTATCACTCAGTAGCCCCGGATTCTCTAGACGCTCAGCTGCCAAGATCACGAAGGATAATCGACATGTGCCCTATCTGCAGCGTGCCAGGGTCGACAGACGGTTTTCATTGCATAGCAAGAGCGTAGAAATGGAAATGAAGATTAGAGAGCTGAATAGGTTGGAGGCGCTCGGGCAGCCCGTTACCGAGCTGAATTGAATTCATCAAGAGGGATCAGGGAGTATCGGTCGCTCCGTCGCATTAATATCCAGAACCTCTAGAATTCGGTGGATAGATTCGCGCTGAGCAAGGGTAAGGCATCAAGGCTGCTATGGTGCGATAGCAAGAAATACCAGATTATTATGCTGGATTATAAGGCGTAATTGGTTGAGAATTCTAAAAATATGTTTTTATGCGATATTATTTGAAAATTCATAATCTGTCTTGAGGCAATGCTGGGCGACGAATACGAGGTGTCGGGAGCAGAAGGCCGAAACGGATGTTTTCAAGGAGGCACGGTCCAGCAACGCGACATCTTCCCAAGTGAGAAATCACGGTACGGTGCAATCCTCGCGTTGGGCGCTCAAGCAGTGGTTTTGTAGTCGTGGGCCGGTAGGACTGTCACTGGAACCCATCGACGGCCGAGAAAGAGGCATACTCGCTAGTGGTCACCGTCGCCGATAGGGACAACGTGCAGCTCAACTCTACACCCAGATGCAGGCGCTGTTAGCTGAGCAGGCTGTGGTGAGGGAGCATCAACAGGCTCGGCTGGAGACAGCTGTGCGGTACCGGGGGTAAACACCCCGCGGTTGTGTGCTCTGGTTATGATGCTCTGCCGACCCCCACTACGCGGCGATCGGCTATGGCCTATACCAGACCTGAAACCCAGGTGTTGATTTCGGAAAGAAGAAGGTTTTCCCAGTTATTCCCTAGTTTGGGATGTTTTACTTTCCTGAGCGCCAATTTGTGTTTTTTATATAGCTCGGATTCAGCAAGTTTCGCTGTGTCGTTTTTCTTGTCTTTGCCATCGAACGTAGGCCAACCATTGCTATAGGTCGTGGCCTTTAGAAATTTGTTTATTGCATCCTTATCAAGCTTCTCGAAGTCTCTGGTGCGCAGCAGAGCTGTGCAATGTGCATCTTTGCTTTGCTCCAGCTCCAGAATATAGAAATAATTATTTGAGCTTGGGCCAAGCCTAACCTCGACGCAGATCAACTGCCGACCCAAGTGCCACGTCCAGCGCCTGCTGTTGATTGGGGGAAAGCTTGTCGCGAAATAGTTGGGGTTGTCAGTGCGTATTCGTTTATTGGGCGTGATCGTTTGTAGTTCCCATTTTTTGACTGCAAACCCTTGTTTTAACTCGGGGAGCAGCTTTATAAATGAATTTAACTCCCTGCTCGGTGGTGTAGAGTCGATAGCAGTGTTTATCTGCTGCTTACCTTTGTGCTCACCCGCATGACTACCATCGCCAATGGCGTGCCCCTCCACGTCTACAGGGATTTTAGGAGCTTCTGATCGCCAATCTCGTTGCGTCTGATTGCGCCGGTTCTCCATGGTGATGGATTCCATCCATGGGAACGGATCGGCATCTCTGGTCACCACCTTCGTGGGCAGCCGGGCATCCGAGGGAGTGTCGAGGATCATATCGTCGATCTCGTCATCTTCCTGAGGGACGAACCTGGGGGAAGTGCCGGGAACTTTTTTATCGCCACCGATCCCCACATCATTTTCGCGATTGAAAATTAGGTGGGAGTATCCGCTTGGGTGAGTGCATTGGAGAATCTCCATAGCAAAGAGCGCATTATTGAGTCCCTTCGCCAAACTCATAGATACGCCAGCAATGGTTAGATTCGTAATGCCTTTGAATGGAAAGTTCGCCTCAATGGAAAGAGCTGCATTCCTCTTTTCGTTATTATTATTGGTATTAATTCTCTGTAGTCTGTGGTGGACTTCTTTCATTTCGGCCAAGTAGGTGTCTTTATTAGCATAGGCCCGGCCAAATATGATTTTTTCTAGCTTTTGCAGGTCGGTGGCGGCGCAAAGTGTAACCGTGTCACCTTCCAGTTCTCCGGAGACAACCATTGAATCGAGGTCGCCTTGAAGTACTCTCGCGATGAGCCTGCTGGTCGGCCCCATGTAGAACCTGAGAATCTCGGAGCATGGAATGACCATCCACTGGTACTGCCTGTTTC
This sequence comes from Pseudomonas sp. PHC1, assembly GCF_046487845.1. Classification (NCBI taxonomy): domain Bacteria; kingdom Pseudomonadati; phylum Pseudomonadota; class Gammaproteobacteria; order Pseudomonadales; family Pseudomonadaceae; genus Pseudomonas; species Pseudomonas sp. PHC1. The sequence goes on along the minus strand of NZ_JBJXHJ010000002.1, from coordinate 444,013 downwards.
CTTCTATCGGAACTAGCAGATAGAGGCTCGCAATGAGATCTCTATGAGTTCGGGGGTCGAGGAAGTCGGGATCAGCTACGCCGTTATCGGTGTATTTCTCCCCAAGCTTCACACTTCTGTTGAAGGAGAGGAGTTGGGCTTTGCTTGTGTCCACTTGGAAATGGTCAGGCAAGGGCTCAGGCCTCGAAATCAGCCTTCCCTCATTCCATATCGAGCCTATGGTGAGTGAGCTGAGCCAGTGAGGGTTAAGGGTGATCAGCGTCGGAGCACTCTGCATGCAGGCGTCAGCTGCAAAGGGGTTCTCCACGTCGGGCTTGAGTTCAGAAAGCACTATCCCAGCCTTGATATCCCGACCATTCCAGTTTGCTTGAGAAACACCATCTACACGCCAGCGCCCCTTAAGATGACGGAGGGGGGCAGGAACTTTCTGATCCATTCGCTAGTAACCAGTCTGATTTAGCGATGGAGTATTCCAGTAATACGAAGTGAGTCGCAACTTTCAATGGAGCTTACACTGCCACCGACCAATGCCGGCCCGGAGGCCGAGTGATGGGGTTGGCGGAACGGGCGTTGCGGCCAGTGAGTCAGCGGCGCTCCACTGGCGACGGATTGAATCGCTGCCACTTCCAGCGCTTCACTCTCGGCCAGCGGTGGCAGCAATCCCGGCAATCGGCTGGCCAGCAACGTCTTGCCCGTCCCCGGTGGCCCGCTGAACAGCAGGTTGTGGGCGCCAGCAGCGGCAATCAGCAGCGCCCGTTTGGCGGCGAGTTGGCCCTGTACTTCATTCAGATCGGGATAAGGTTTGGCGGCATGGATCAGCCCATCCGAAACATAAGGCTCGACCGGTGTATGCCCGTTGAAATGCGCCACGGCTTCGAGCAGATGATCCACCGCAATCACTCTCAGTCCCGAAGCCAGACACGCCTCCTCGGCATTCGCCCGCGGTACCACCAGCGTCCGCCCGGCCTTGCGCGCTGCCAGCGCTGCCGGCAACACCCCACGCACCGCCCGCACGGCGCCGGATAACGCCAACTCACCCAGGCATTCCACGTCATCCAGCGTCAACGTCGGCACCTGCACACTCGCCGACAGGATCCCCAGCGCAATCGCCAGATCGAACCGCCCGCCATCCTTGGGCAGATCCGCCGGTGCCAGATTCAGAGTGATCCGCCGCGCCGGAAACTGCAGCCCGGAATTGATGATCGCACTGCGCACCCGGTCCTTGCTCTCCTTCACCGCCGCCTCGGGCAGGCCGACCATGGTCAGCGAGGGCAAACCATTGGCCAGGTGAACCTCAACGGTGACGGCGGGAGCATCCACGCCTATCTGGGCGCGGCTGTGGACGATGGCGAGGGACATGGTCGTTCCTTGAGTTGAGTCAGGGGCCGCTTCCTGCGGGTTTTTGAAGGGTAGTTGAGCGGGGTTCTTGCGTTTGAGTAGAGGTTTACAAGACGTATCAGAAAGCGGTTGTGCGGGCCTATGCACTCACGCTGAAGTGTTGACTCTCGAGAAGTATTAAAGGTTTTTCGCGCTCGAGGACTGCAATTGCGCATCTATCGGGACTGGGCACCAGCAAGGCTCCCCCGCATTTTTGGCAGTAGAGAAGCTGGTTTCTCTGAAGTAGTGACGACGGGCCAGGCCGTCGGATTCTGAACCCGAGGCCGTTAAGCCAGGAGTTAAAGAATTGCTGCTAGCTTTGTCTTCCTCTTTTTATCCTTCACAGAGACCTCCAGCCTGATGGGTGTCGCTAATGTAATGACAGGCGTAAGGACTGCATAACCAGGCGCAGACGCTGATTTTTGTAGGGGCATGCCCTAATAGTTGTAGGACGCCAGCGAAAGCGACTCGACGGTCTTGTATCGCAAAGTCTGATGCACCAGTTTGGCCGCTCAATGCAGCCGCTGAAGGCAAAAAATGGACCGCAATGGTATGCGTCCGATTCATCCGGGCGAGGTGCTGAATAAGGAATTCATGGAGCCATTGGGCATGACGGTCATGGACTTGGCCACGCCCACGAACTGGCCTGAAACCGAGATCGAGAAGCTTGTGAAATGCCAGCTCAGGATCTGCGCCGATCTGGCAATCAGGCTGGCCATCCACCTCAACACCACACCTGAGTTCTGGATGAATCTTCAGTCGACTTACGATTTACGCAGGGCTCAGCTCCGGCATGCGGGCCTATAGCGATTGCAGCATCCGCGAAGCCCTCGGTATTCGGGGCAGTAGTGGTAGACGAGGAGGGCGTAGATACCGGATTCGCTGATCAGGAGGGTGTTTTCGATCTGGTTGTGGATCAGGGTTTTGCGGGTTTGGTATTGGTCGGGGTCGAGTTTTCGCAGCATGCGTTCGTTGAGGTAAATGTGCAGCAGGCGGCCCAGGTCGCGGGCAGAGAACCAGGGTTGGTTCTGGATGAGCAGGGCGTGGAGAGGGAGTTTGTGGCGGGTGAAAACCTGAGGAGTGAGATACGTCTCTTCGTTATTCATTGAACAGCTCCTTTTGCTTTAAGGGCTGCCCTCAATTGTCGCCAAACAATTGGGTGGCAGTCGTACGCGGGTTGGCGAACCGGAGCAAAAGGAACCCGGCAGACCCGAAGGTCTCCCACGCACAACCGCCATGACTCGATGTGGCGGTAAACATAGCCGCCATCATGGTTGTCGTGCGCCTTAAGCTTTCCGGGTCGCCAAACCCAGTGCTGAACATTCAGCATTGGGTGAGCTTAGGAATCAGGACTTCACGACGCAATCGGATGGCGGGGTTGCAAGCTGTAGGATTCTGCCGAGATTCGGCAGCGAATCCTGATGGCGGGAAGGTCGTTCCGACCTTCATTCGCGGGCAAGCCCGCTCCCACAGGGGGCCGCAGTCACAAAGAAACGAGGTTTTACTCAGCCGGCGGCGCCAGCTTCGCTTCCATCTCCGCCACCTTCGCCTCAAGGCTCTCGAGCCGGGCGCGAGTGCGCGCCAGTACCACCATCTGACTGTCAAACTCTTCGCGACTCACCAAGTCCAGTTTGCTGAAGGCACTTTGCAGCAGCATCTTGAACTGGCTTTCGATTTCGGCTTTTGGCAACGGCGTGTCGCCGCTGAACAGGCGGGAAGCGGTGCCGCTCAGGGCGTCGAGGAAGTCTTTGGGCGCGAGCATGGGATATGTCCTGGAAACAATGGCCGGCAGTGTATCACGCAGTGTCTATAGTCATTGGCGCAGGCACGGATGCACGCTTTTCGCGCAACGGGATGCACGGCTGCGCACCGTTGTTGTGCGTATCCCGAGTGCCATTTGGGTGATGGCATCTGCGGCAGCCGCCAAGGGATTGAAATCAGTGGTTTTTGGCGAGATGGCAAGCTTTCTGCTTAGTCACCGTTGACCCATGCACTGATGCAGTCGCTGTGACGAATGCAGTGCGGCAGACGGAGCGGGGAGTTTCGTCTGGAGCGGTTAGCTGGCGTCGACAACGAAGCGTTACAAAGCCAGGCACTGCGCTTAGACTTGAGTCGGGTTTGTTTTCCTGGGGCAAGTCCACCAATTCGGGAGAGAGTTTCATGAAGCTAGTCACTGCCATCATCAAGCCGTTCAAGTTGGACGACGTGCGCGAGTCGCTGTCCGAAATCGGCGTGCAGGGCATTACCGTTACTGAAGTCAAAGGCTTCGGTCGGCAGAAGGGTCACACCGAGCTGTATCGCGGCGCGGAGTACGTGGTCGATTTTCTGCCCAAGGTGAAAATCGACGTTGCCATCGACGACAAGGATCTGGATCGGGTTATCGAGGCGATAACCAAGGCTGCCAACACCGGCAAGATCGGTGACGGCAAGATCTTCGTGGTCAATCTGGAACAGGCGATCCGCATCCGTACCGGCGAAACCGATACCGACGCGATCTAAACGCCGCCACAAACCCAACGCCCCAGGAGAAAACAATATGACTCTGCGTAAATTCGCAGGGCTAGGAGCCCTGTTGTCTATCGTAATGCCCGGCCTGGCCATGGCGGCAGACGAAGTGGCAGCCCCAGTCCTGAACTCCGGCGACACCGCCTGGATGCTCACCTCTACTGTCCTTGTGCTGTTCATGACCATTCCCGGTCTCGCGCTGTTCTACGGCGGCATGGTTCGGTCGAAAAACATTCTTTCCGTGATGATGCAGTGCTTCGCCATTACCGGTCTGATCAGCGTGCTGTGGGTCATTTATGGCTACAGCATCGCGTTCGACACCACCGGCATGGAGCAGGGCGTCGTCAACTTCAACTCGTTCGTGGGCGGTTTTGGCAAGGCGTTCCTGGCTGGTGTCACGCCAGCGAGCCTGACCGGCCCGGCGGCGCTGTTCCCCGAGGCGGTGTTCATCACCTTTCAGATGACCTTTGCGATCATCACCCCGGCGCTGATCGTCGGTGCGTTCGCTGAGCGGATGAAGTTCTCCGCGATGCTGATCTTCATGGGCATCTGGTTCACCCTGGTCTATGCACCGATCGCGCACATGGTCTGGTCCGGCAACGGCGGCCTGATGTGGGACTGGGGCGTACTCGACTTCGCCGGCGGCACCGTGGTGCACATCAACGCCGGTGTGGCCGGTCTGATTGCCTGCCTGGTACTGGGTAAGCGCAAAGGCTTCCCGACCACGCCGATGGCGCCACACAATCTGGGTTACACCCTGATGGGCGCAGCGATGCTGTGGGTTGGCTGGTTCGGCTTCAACGCCGGTTCCGCTGTCGCCGCCAACGGCACCGCCGGCATGGCGATGCTGGTGACCCAGATCGCGACTGCCGCTGCCGCACTGGGCTGGATGTTCGCCGAGTGGATCACTCACGGCAAACCCAGCGCACTGGGTATCGCCTCCGGCGTCGTTGCCGGTCTGGTGGCGATCACGCCGGCCGCTGGCACCGTGGGCCCGATGGGCGCCCTGGTGATCGGCCTGGCGGCGGGCGTGGTGTGCTTCTTCTGCGCCACCACCCTGAAACGCAAACTCGGATATGACGATTCCCTGGACGCCTTCGGCGTGCACGGTATCGGCGGTATCCTCGGCGCAATCCTGACTGGTGTGTTTGCCGCACCGTCGCTGGGTGGCTTCGGCACCGTCACCGACATCGCCGCACAAGTCTGGATTCAGTGCAAAGGCGTCGGCTTCACCGTGATCTACACCGCGATCGTCACCTTCATTATCCTGAAGGTACTGGATGCCGTGATGGGGCTGCGCGTGACCGAGGAAGAAGAATCGGTCGGCCTGGACCTGGCACAACACAACGAGCGCGGCTACAACCTGTAAGCACGCGCCGCCAAAAACTTGCCCGGCTTGCCGGGCATTTTTTTGTCTGGAATTTGTCTTTCCTGATACAGCTGAAAGGATTTTTCGTACTGCTTTGGTCGTGTTTACGACGAGTGTTTTTCTGCGGTCAAAGGCTTACATCATTGAAGGAATATTAGGGCCTTTGTTTTTTTCCAGAGCGCGCTAGAATGCGCCCCGAACGTGCGGAGAACTGTATGTGGCAACAGACTCTGATAACCCTGCGGGCAAGGCCCCGGGGCTTTCATCTGGTGACGGATGAGTTGCTCGCCGGCCTGCCTGAACTCAAGGCCTGCCGGGTCGGTCTGTTGCATTTGTGGCTGCAGCATACCTCGGCGTCGTTGACCATCAACGAGAACGCCGATCCGGCGGTACGTCGCGACTTCGAACGATTTTTCAATCGTCTGATCCCACAAGGAACAGACGGCTATGAGCATAACGACGAAGGCCTGGACGACCTCCCGGCGCACTTCAAGGCCAGCGTGCTGGGGTGTCAGATCAGTTTGCCGGTAACGGCGGGTCGACTGGCACTGGGTACCTGGCAAGGCGTTTACCTGGGCGAGCACCGTGACCATGGCGGTGCCCGTAAAGTCCTCGCCACCTTGCACGGTGAAGGGGCATGAACCGTTGGTCACCAACGGTTACCGATTTTTTTCCGGCGGCTTTCGACAGTCGCCAAAGCTGGTCTATAACTAATCTGCTTTTCGCAAGTCATGAGGTAGAACATGAGCGACGATGATCTGGAAAACGACGACCTCGAAGTAGGCGACGAAGACGAGGCCGAAGACGGTCTGGAAGCAGCAGCGGAAGACGTTGCTGAAGACGATGGCGGTGACGATACGCCGGCCCCGGCTGCCAAAGGTAAAGCCAAGGCTGCGGTGTCGGTCGACGAGTTGCCGAGCATCGAAGCCAAGAACAAGGAGCGCGACGCCCTGGCCAAGGCCATGGAAGAATTCCTTGCGCGCGGTGGCAAGGTTCAGGAAGTGGAGGCCAACGTGGTCGCCGATCCGCCCAAGAAGCCGGACAACAAGTATGGCAGCCGCCCTATCTGAGGCGTGCCGTTTGCTTGCTGAAAAAGCCCGCCGTCGCTGCGGGCTTTTTCATGGGCAGAAGAAATCTAGCTGCGGCTGTTCCAGCGGGCGAGTACCGCGGGCAGATCGTTCAGGCTGCGAATCTCGGCATCCGGCAGGCGCTCCGCTTCCCAGACCTTGCCGGCGGGGTTGAACCAGATCGCTCGCAAACCGGCCTGCTGCGCCCCGGCGATGTCATCCCCTGGATGATCGCCGATATGCACCGCCGCTTCGGCGCTCACGCCACCGCGCTGCAAAGCCTCGTGGAACAGTCGCGCATCCGGCTTGGCGATGCCGATGTCTTCGGCGCACAGCGCAAACCTGAAGTAATCCGCCAGCCCGAGACGACGTACATCCGCATTGCCGTTGGTGACCACGCCGAGAGCGTAGTGTTTGGCGAGGGTTTCCAGAACGGGTTCGACCTCCGGGAACACCTCGATCTGATGCCGCGCATGCAGAAACACTTCAAAACTCTTGTCCGCCAGATCCGAGGCTTCGCCGTGGGCGTACCCGGCCTCTTCCAGCGCATGGAACAGCACCCGCCGCCGCAGTGCGCTGATGCGATGCTTGAGACCCGGTTCGCTGGTCAGTACCCGCTCGCGGATCGACCACAGATGCTCCACCGGTACCGCGCCCAGATTCGGCGCATGTTCGCTTAGCCATTCGCGCAAAACCGCTTCGGCGCTGACGATCACCGGGGCGGTGTCCCACAGGGTGTCGTCGAGGTCGAAGGTGATCAACTGGATGCTCATGAATCGTCGCCTTTCATGCGTTTGGCCCGTGGATGGGCGCTGTCGTAGACCGCCGCCAGGTGCTGGAAGTCCAGGTGGGTGTAGATCTGGGTGGTCTTGATGTCCGAGTGGCCGAGCAGTTCCTGTACTGCGCGCAGGTCCTGAGAGGATTCGAGCAAATGGCTGGCGAAGGAGTGCCGCAGCATGTGCGGGTGCAGGTTTTGCCCCAGTTCGCGCTCGCCGGCCAGTTTGACCCGCACCTGAATCGCTCGCGGGCCGAGGCGTCGGCCTTGCTGGCTGACGAAAACGGCATCGTCCGCCGGGTTGGTCAGCGCCCGCAGCGGCAGCCATTGCTCCAGTGCTTCCCGAGCCTTCTTGCCGACCGGCAACAGGCGCGTCTTGCTGCCCTTGCCGAGCACCTGAACCATGCCGTCGGCCAGATCGAGCTGATCGAGATTGAGCCCGGTCAGCTCTGACAGGCGCAGCCCGGAAGAATAGAACAGCTCCAGAATCGCCTGATCACGCCGAGCCAGGAAATCGTCCTCCACGGCCCCTTCGAGCAGTTGCAGGGCGCGGTCGGTATCGAGAGTTTTTGGCAGGCGGCGCTCGCCTTTGGGGGGGGCCAGACCGGTGGCCGGATCGTGATCGCAGAGGCCTTCGCGATTCAGATAGTGATAGAGCCCGCGCACCGCCGAGAGCAGGCGCGCCAGGCTGCGCGAGGACTGACCCTGGGCATGCAGGCGGGCGATCAGACTGCGCAGGCGCTGGATGTCCAGGGCCTGCCAGCTGCCGATGTTTTGTTTGTTGCACCAGCCGAGGACTTTGTCGAGGTCGCGTCGGTAGGCCGACAGGGTGTGCGGCGACACCTGCCGCTCACTGCGCAGGTGTTCGCAGTAAGCGTCCAGTTGTCGTTCCATGGTCAGCGTACCGAGCGCAGGGAGCTGTTGACCCGTGGCAGCACGCGACCCATGACTTCGGCGATGTAGCTGAGGAACAGCGTGCCGACCGAACTCTTGTAATGCTGCGGGTCACGGCTGGCGATGGCCAGAATTCCGTGGATGCCCTGATGGCTGACGGCGACCACGGCGGTGGAGCCGATCTGCTTGCGCTGCTCTTCGCCAAACAGGAAGTCCAGTTCATGTTCGCGCAGGCTGCCGCTGACGCTCTTGCCTTCGGTGAGCAATCCGCCAATGGCAGTTTGCGCGTCGGCGTGGGTGACCCAGCGGCCGACCGGGGCTGGGTTGTCGCCGAGCAGGATCAGGCTGACGAAGGGCACCTGGAAATCCTGACGCAGGCTGTCTTCAACGCTGATCACCACGTCTTCCAGAGTGGCAGCGTCCATCAGTGCAAGGATCAGGCGACGGGTCTTGTCGAACAGGCGATCGTTGTCCCGGGCCACGTCCATCAAGTGCGAGAGGCGATGACGCATCTCGATGTTGCGGTCGCGCAGGATGGCCATCTGGCGCTCGACCAGCGAGACGGTATCGCCGCGCTGATGAGGGATGCGCAGGGACGGCAGTAGATCTTCATGCTCGACGAAGAAGTCCGGATGAGCCTCCAGGTACGCGGCAACGGCTGCCGCCTCCAGGCTCTCGGACGCTGATTCACCGGACTGTCGGGCGGGTACCTGAGGCTTATCGGTCATGGCTTCTGCTCACTCAAAGACGCACTTGTCCTTCGTATACGCGCACTGCCGGGCCGGTCATCAACACCGGTTGGCCGGGGCCTGCCCACTCGATGGACAGACGCCCGCCCGGCAGGTCGATCAGCAGTGGCGAATCCATCCACCCCTGACTGATCGCCGCTACAGCAGCAGCGCAGGCACCGGTACCGCAGGCCTGGGTTTCCCCGGCGCCACGTTCCCACACGCGCAGTTGCGCGCGATGGCGGTCGATGACCTGGAGAAAACCGACGTTGACCCGCGCCGGAAAGCGCGGATGGTGTTCGATTTTCGGCCCCAGTTCATGCACCGGTGCGGTGTTGATATCGCTGACTCGCAGCACCGCATGGGGGTTGCCCATGGATACCGCGGCCAGATCGACGGGCTTACCGTCGACATCGACCTGATAACTCAGGGCCTGCTCCGGCGCCTGGAACGGAATATCCGCCGGCACCAGGCGCGGGGCGCCCATGTTCACGCCGATCTGGCCGTCGTTACGCACGTCCAGTTCGATGATGCCGCCCTTGGTCTCGACGCGAATCTGCCGTTTGGCGGTCAGGCGCTTGTCGAGCACGAAGCGGGCGAAGCAGCGCGCACCGTTGCCGCACTGCTCCACTTCGGAGCCGTCGGAATTGAAGATCCGGTACCGGAAATCCACATCCGGATTGCTCGGCGCTTCGACGATCAGCAACTGGTCGAAACCGATGCCGGTGTGCCGGTCGCCCCACATTTTTGCGTGCTTGGGCTGAATATGCGCGTGCTGGCTGACCAGGTCGAGAACCATGAAGTCGTTGCCCAGGCCGTGCATCTTGGTAAAACGCAGCAGCATGGGGTTACTCCGGCAGCAGGCTTTCGCCGGCAAACAGCTCGGCCACGGTTTCGCGGCGACGCACTTCACAGGCCTGATCGCCATCCACCAGCACCTCGGCGGCACGGCCGCGGGTGTTGTAGTTGGAGCTCATCACAAAACCATAGGCACCGGCCGAATGCACGGCCAGCAGATCGCCTTCTTCCAGCGCCAGTTCGCGTTCCTTGGCGAGGAAGTCGCCGGTTTCGCAGATCGGGCCGACGATGTCGTAGGTGCGCGCAGCGGTCTCGCGCGGCTTGACCGGGGTCACGTCCATCCAGGCCTGGTACAACGCCGGGCGGATCAGGTCGTTCATGGCCGCGTCGACGATGGCGAAGTCTTTGTGCTCGGTGTGCTTGAGGTACTCGACCTGAGTCAGCAGCACGCCGGCGTTGGCGACGATGAAGCGGCCCGGTTCGAACACCAGCGCCAGATCACGACCGACCAGACGCTCACGTACAGCCTTGATGTAGTCGGCGGCCAGTGGCGGCTCTTCATCGCGATAACGCACACCCAGGCCGCCACCGAGATCGATGTGGCGCAGGTGAATGCCGCAGTCGCCGAGGCGATCGACCAGACCCAGCAAGCGATCGAGGGCATCGAGGAACGGCGGCAGGGTGGTCAGTTGCGAACCGATGTGGCAGTCGACGCCGACCACCTCCAGATTCGGCAGGTGCGCGGCACGCACGTACACGTCTTCGGCGTCGGCGATGGCGATGCCGAACTTGTTCTCTTTGAGACCGGTGGAAATGTACGGGTGGGTGCCGGCATCGACGTCCGGGTTCACACGCAGCGAGATCGGCGCTCGAACGCCCAGTTCGGCGGCGACCACTTGCAGGCGCTCGAGCTCGTCGGTGGATTCGACGTTGAAGCAATGCACGCCGACTTCCAGCGCACGGCGCATGTCGTCACGGGTCTTGCCGACGCCGGAGAACACGATCTTGTCCGGGCTGCCGCCGGCGGCCAGAACACGTTCCAGTTCGCCACGGGAGACGATGTCGAAACCGGCGCCGATACGGGCCAGGACATTCAGGACGCCGAGGTTGGAGTTGGCCTTGACCGCAAAACACACCAGGTGCGGCATGCCGGCCAGCGCATCGGCGTAGGCCAGGTACTGGGCCTCGATGTGGGCGCGGGAGTAGACGTAGGTGGGAGTGCCGAAGCGATCGGCGATGGCGGACAGCGCCACACCTTCCGCGAACAGCTCCCCGCCACGGTAGTTAAAAGCGTCCATGGCGATCCCTTAGTAAACGTCGTGCTTGTGTGCCTTGGAGACAGGCTGCTTTTGCGAAGACTGGGCTTGCTCGGCCGGGTCCTGATCTTCATCGGGCAGGTACAGCGGGCCTTTTTGACCACAAGCCGAAACAAGGCAGGCAACCGCGACGAGCGCAGCAAGGGAAGAGATCAGGCGCTTCATGGCGAAATCCTTGAAAATGCGTTAATTGCGCCGGAGTATACCGGCCACCCGGCAGCTTGCCTATGCGACGGAACTCCCGTCCGGCGGGGCTCGGGCTGCGGCGCGGAAACTTTTCCCGCGTGGCGGATGGATATTTCGTCGCCGGGCAGGGCGCTTGGTCGTTATCCTTTGCAATCGGCCGGCAGCGTCCGTATCTTGCGGCGCTTGAGCCTGATCAGACATTTTTTGAGGTTGCCGCAATGAGTTTGTCCGAAGCCCGTTTCCACGATCTGGTCGATGAAACCCAGGAAAAACTGGAAGACATCTTCGACGACAGCGACCTGGACATCGACATGGAGAACTCGGCCGGTGTGCTGACCGTCAAGTTCGAGAACGGCACCCAGCTGATCTTCAGTCGTCAGGAACCGTTGCGTCAGCTGTGGCTGGCCGCGGTGTCCGGCGGTTTCCACTTCGACTACGACGAAGAGAGCGAACGCTGGATGTGCGACAAGAGCGAAGAACAGCTGGGCGAAATGCTTGAGCGCATCGTCAGGCAGCAGGCCGGCACCGAATTCGACTTCGAAGGCCTGTGATTTCGTGACTGACACCGCGCCCGCCCGTCCGCCGAAGCCGCTCTACAGCAACGTCAGCCCGGCCGTGCCTTCGCCGTGCACCGGCGTGTGCCGGCTGGATGAGCAGAAGGTCTGCCTCGGTTGCATGCGCCCTGTCGAAGACATCCGCGAGTGGCGCTCGGCCGATGACGAGCGCCGCCGGGTGATTTGCGCGCAAGCGGCTCAGCGCCGTCAGCTCGCCGGAGCGTAGCTTGTATATTTTTTGAGCTGTGTTAGTGTCCGGAAACGCCTCAACCCATCGAGGCCTGGTGAAAACCCCGTCTTTTTTGGCGGGGTTTTGCTTTTTTTGTGTGCAGAAGAAAGGAGTCTGCCCGGATCATGACCGCACCTTCCATCACCCTTACCCGTCTGGACGTGCAACGTCTGGAGCGCCTGATCGACAGCCTGGATGACACGCTGCCGGGCGTGATTGCGCTGCAAACCGAATTGGACCGCGCCGATACCCTGGTCGGTCACGATGAAGTGCCTGCCGATGTCGTGACGATGAATTCCCGTGTGCACTGCCGCGAAGAGAGCAGTGGCAAGGACTACCACCTGACCCTGGTCTATCCGAAGCACGCCAACGCCGACGAAGGCAAAGTCTCGATCCTGGCTCCGGTCGGCAGTGCGCTGCTGGGCCTGAAAGTCGGTCAGCACATCGACTGGCCGGCACCGGGTGGCAAGACCCTGAAACTGACCTTGCTCGAAGTCGAATCGCAGCCGGCCAACGGCGGTGATTTCCCGGAGTAACCCGCCTCAGACCTGCTCGAGGGCCTCGTTCAGAGAGCGTTCCAGGTCGGCCTTGTAGCGCAGATACAGATTGCTTGAACTCTGCCCGTCACCGATCACGCCCGACAGGTCCAGGTCGGTGATGTAGCAGCGGTAGCGCTCGGTTTCCCGGCGCTGCCCGACGATCTCCCGAGCGACCACGCTGAACAGCTGGTCGCCATGTTCCAGCTCGCTGAATTCCCGTTGATTGCAATACAGCGTGACCTGCACCTCGCCGGGGGCGGCTTTACCGACGATCGCCTGCACGTCGTAGAACGGTTTGTTGGCCGGCGTCTGCGGTGCCGGGCGCATTTCGACCCGTCGCGCGCGTCCCGGGCCTGATGGCAATAACTGGTAATACAAGATTTCAAGGCTGGCGGCGTGGCTGGAATCCATCGGCAGCGATGCTTCGCGCCGGAACTGGATCGACTGCAGGAACCGCTGCAATGGGACTAACAGGCTTTGCTCGTCGTGATAGGGCAAGTGTTGTTGCCACAGCGCATTGAACTCGTCGAGTACGTACAGCTCGGCGGTTTTTTCGGTGATCCGGTAGAACACTTGAATGCATTCAGGCTGGCCCATCGGCAGGATCAGTGCGAGGTCGTGGTCTTCCAGCGCCATCGGGTCCAGGTGCAACGGGCTGTAGCGCGGTTGCTCCTCGCCCAGGTAATCGAACAGCGCCGGCAGGGTGGCGAGGGCCACATGGCTGACCTGGCCCGGCACCAGTTCCAGCACGTGATAATGCTGCTGAACCTGAATCAGGTAGCGGTGATTCAGGTCGCTGAGCAACAGGGTCTGCGCGGTGTCGATGATTTCTTCCACCCGGCGCGCAATGAATTGCGCGCGGTTGTGACAGAAGCAACGCACCCGCAGCGACGGCTGTTGCGGTCCGCGCGGCAGGTTGTTGAGGTAATCGCGCAGGCAGTCCATCAGGGCATGCGGACCGTCGAAGCGGTTGACCAGCACTTCGTTCCAGCTGTTGAGCGTGACCTGATCCAGGGTCAGCACCAGGTTTTCGCGCACGCCGGCGTAGCTCAGTGAGTCCGTGCGTTCGGTGGTCATCAGGATGTTCAGGTCGCGGTGATGCTTGAGCGGATCGACCCCGACATTCACCAGCATCAACACCTCGCTCGGCACGGCGGCGCGCAGCAGCGGTTCTTCGGCAACGGTCGGCAAGGGCAGGGCGATGCTCTGTTGCAGGCTGCCGAGCAGGTTGAACAGCTCGAATTCGCTCATGTCGCTGGTGCCGGGGTGCAGGGCCAGTCGGGTGCTGCTGTCGATCACGCCGTTGCGGTGGCACCAGGTCAGCAGTTCCAGCAACTCGCGGCTGCGCTTGATCGGCGCGAAGTGTTCCCACTCCAGCGCCGTCAGGCTGCCGTTGTACAGGCCCCACTGGGTCTGGCCCGGTTCCTTTTTGTTCGGCGATTGCACCAGGGTCAGGGTGTCTTCGGCCAGGTCCGGGGCGATACCGGGATTGATGAACTCGACCTTGTCGGCCTTGCGTTCGAACGCGGCATACAGCCGCCGGCCAAGAACGTTGAGGTCGCGCTTGTTGATCAGGCTGACGGTCTGTTCGGTACGGGCGAACTGGGTCAGGAAGCGGTAGCTGTAATTCAGCTCGTTGACCAGCGCCCGGCGCTCGGCGCTGACCTGGCGGACTTTCCACTGGCTGCGGCTGTCGAGCAGCGCCAGTTGCCGCTGGTCCCAGTGCCATTCGCTGGCCAGTCTTTCCAGCAGCGAGCGCTGCCAGCTCTGGGTGCGGCTGTTGCCGGTGAGCTTGCGGTTGACCTTGAGGTACAGCGCCCGCCGCACGAGCTCAAGGCGTTCCGGCTCATTGCGCGCAGTGAGGTATTCCTCGATCCGCCGGTAAACCACCATGTACGGATCCAGCTCGTCGAGGTCCAGCCGATTGGCGAACACCGCCTGCTTGAAGCGCAGGCTCAGGCACTGCACATGGGGATGTTCGCTGGCGTAGACCTCGGTCAGCAGCAACTTGAGCACCGACTTGTAAGGCGATTCGATGCCCTTGAACAGTTGCCACAGCCCGGCGCCGACGAACTCGCCCGGTGGAATGTGCGCCATCGGCCCCAGGTCGAGGGTTTCATCGTTGCGGATGAAACGCTTGGAAATCAGGGTGTGGGTGTATGCGTCGTAGGCACGTTCTTCGTAAATCGGCACCAGCCACCAGATCGGCGTGCGTCCGGCGAGCCAGATTGCGGTGCGGTAGAACTCGTCCAGCAGCAAGTAATGCTGAGTGGTGCCGCAATCCTCGGAGCTGAGCTGGGTGTCGCGTTCGCCTTTGACGAAACGCACCGGGTCGATCAGGAAAAAGTGCGCCTCGGCCCCCTGGCTGGCAGCCCAGGTTTCGAGCAGCTGGCATTTTTTACGCAGCTCGGCCAGTTCACTGTCGCTCAGGTCGGGGGCGTGGCAGACCCACACGTCCATGTCGCTCTGGTCGGCCTGGGCAAGCGTGCCGAGGCTGCCCATCAGGAACAACCCGTGGATCGGCCGTGGCGGATTGCTGCCGTGACGCGGCTTGTGGGAGAACGAGCGCGTCAGGCGCTGAGCTTCGGCAAGCGCGTCGGCGTCGGGTTCGTAATTCGACAGCCCGGCCGGCGTGCTGCCCGAGACATAGCCGGGCAGCAGCGGATGATTGACGTGGAAAAACAGCGGCAGCAGCGTCAGCACACTTTGCTGGCGCGTCGACAGGCCTTCCCGCGCGCGGTTCAGGCGGCCTGCGTTGAGTTTGAGAAAGCGTGCGCGTAACTGGCTGAGTACCTTGCGGTCGATGCCTTCGTCCAGGTCGGGGCGGATTTCATGGGTGCGGGTCATGTCGGCTCAAACCGGCGCGCAGGGCTCGGAGGCAAGGGGTCTCGGGTGTCCGGGAGTTTAGCGCCTGAGCGGCAGGAGTTTTAAGCTGAATTTGTTTTTTGACGTCAGATTTCTATCGCGTGGCGATGGGCGATGTTCTTGGCTGGCCCGCGGAAATCCCGTGGCAGGGGTTTCCGTGGGCAAAGTCGGGAGGATCAGGCGGTTTGCTGCTCTTTGAGAATCGTCAGTACGCTTTGCACGTTTTGTGCGGCATCGCGACCGAGGCTGGTCAGGTAACCGCCGTCAGGCTGGTCGGTCAGTTCTTTTTCGAACAGACGTTGTGCGGCGGCAATGTGCTTCGGGGCAGCGGTCTGATGAATTTTCAGACCTTCCTGGGAACTGTCCAGGTTGAAGAGTGCAAGGACTTCCAGTTCGGCAACCAACTCAGGGGTAAGCGACATAAGGACTCCAGACTTTCTAGGAATTGGACGACAGCGCCCCTAAGGTGAACCTGCCGGCGCGGGCTGTCCAGTGCGCGTGTCAGGGTTTTTGTCCCAGGGTGGATTCCAGTGTAGTCAGGGGGCGGCAGAAGGCCGCGCAGATGGGTGACAAATTGTGTGGGAGCAGGCGAGCTCCCACAGGGCGGGGCCGTTTACTGCTTTTCCGGTGGCAGCTCCGGCAGGGCGCGCAGCGCCGTTTCGTACCACTCGCTGTCGAACGCGCGGTCTTCGTCGAGCATCGCGTCGATTTCGTAGGCCAGCACGTGGGCCATCAGATTCAGGATGTCGTCACGCTCGTAACCGACCAGGGTCAGCTTGTTGAAGGTTGCCTTGGCCGCTGGCGGGTTGTCGCTTTCGATCTGGTTCTCGATCGCTTCGATCAGCGTCGATTCGGTGAACGCTTCGTCATCATTGTCGATGTCAGTCGGCTCGCTCATGGCAGGCTCCTCAGGGAAAGGCGCCAGTTTACCCGCATTCAGCGGCGTGATGCTGCTGGCGAGAATCCCCGGGGCGATCTATAAACAGGCACTGCCCACCCCGCACGGCCTGGAGGCTATGTGATGTTCAAGCTCTATGGATTCTCCGTCAGCAACTACTACAACATGGTCAAACTGGCGCTGCTGGAAAAAGGCCTGCCGTTCGAAGAGGTCACGTTCTACCCGACGCCAACGCCGGAGTCCCTGGCCATCAGCCCGCGCGGCAAGGTGCCGGTGCTGGGGGCCGAAGGTGGTTACATCAATGAAACGATGGTGATGCTCGAATACCTCGAAAGTACCCAGAAGGGTGCGCCGCTGTTACCGACCGAGCCGTTTGCCCGTGCTCAAGTGCTGGCGGTGGCCAAGGAAATCGAGCTGTACATCGAGCTGCCGGCCCGTGCCTGTTACGGCGAAGCGTTCTTCGGTACGGCGTTGCCGGAGGCGATCAAGGAAAAAACCAAGGCTGAATTGCTGCTGGGTTTTGCGGCGCTGGGCCGTCACGGCAAGTTCGCCCCGTATGTGGCGGGCGACAACCTGAGCATTGCGGATTTGTACTTCCTCTACAGCGTGCCGCTGGCAGCTGCGGTGGGGCACAAACTGTTCGGTCTGGATTTGCTGGCGGAGATGCCGAAGGCCAGGGCGCTGCTGGAGCGGCTTGAACAGAATCCGCACGTGCAGAAGATTGCCGCGGACAAGGATGCGGCGATGCCGGCGTTTTTGGCGATGATCGCAGCCAAAAAGTAGAAACTTGTCTTGAAGCCAGTTCGCGGGCAAGTCGAGCATTCGACTTGCCCGCGATGCTTTCAGCGGCTGGCGATCAACGCCTGACCGCGAATCACGGCAGCCTTGACCTGCGCCGGCGCAGTGCCGCCGATATGGTCACGGGCATTCACCGAGCCTTCCAGGGTCAGCACGGCAAACACGTCCTGCTCGATCTGGTCGCTGAACTGGCGCAGTTCTTCCAGGCTCATCTCGGCCAGATCCTTGCCGGTGTCCACGCCGTACTTCACGGCATGACCGACGATCTCGTGGCAGTCACGGAACGGCAGGCCACGGCGTACCAGGTAGTCGGCCAGGTCTGTGGCGGTGGAGAAACCGCGCAGCGCCGCCTCGCGCATGATCGCGTGTTTCGGCTTGATCGCCGGAATCATGTCGGCAAAGGCCCGCAGCGAGTCGCGCAGAGTGTCGGCGGCGTCGAACAGCGGTTCCTTGTCTTCCTGGTTGTCCTTGTTGTAGGCCAGCGGCTGGCCTTTCATCAGGGTCAGCAGGCCCATCAGGGCGCCGAACACACGGCCGGTCTTGCCGCGCACCAGTTCCGGCACGTCGGGGTTTTTCTTTTGCGGCATGATCGAGCTGCCGGTGCAGAAACGGTCCGGCAGATCGATGAACTGGAACTGCGCGCTGGTCCACAGCACCAGCTCTTCGGAGAAACGCGACAGGTGCATCATCGCGATGCTCGCGGCGGAGCAGAATTCGATGGCGAAGTCACGGTCGGACACGTTGTCCAGCGAGTTGCCGCCGACGGCGTCGAAGCCCAGCAGTTGCGCGGTGTATTCGCGGTCGATCGGGTAAGTGGTGCCGGCCAGCGCGGCGCTGCCCAGCGGCATGCGGTTGGTGCGCTTGCGGCAGTCGACCAGGCGTTCGTAATCGCGGCTGAGCATTTCGAACCAGGCCAGCATGTGGTGCCCGAAGGTCACCGGCTGAGCGGTTTGCAGGTGCGTGAAGCCCGGCATGATGCTGGCGGCTTCGCGCTCGGCCTGCTCCAGCAGGCCTTTTTGCAGGCGGGTGATCTCGCCGAGGATCAGGTCGATCTCGTCACGCAGCCACAGGCGGATGTCAGTGGCGACCTGGTCATTGCGGCTGCGGCCGGTGTGCAGCTTCTTGCCGGTGACGCCGATGCGGTCGGTCAGGCGTGCTTCGATGTTCATGTGCACGTCTTCGAGGTCGACGCGCCAGTCGAACTGGCCGGCCTCGATTTCACCCTGGATGGTCTTCAGGCCATCGATGATGCTGTCGCGCTCGGCATCCGTCAGCACGCCGACCTTGGCCAGCATGGTGGCGTGGGCGATCGAGCCCATGATGTCGTGGCGATACAGGCGCTGGTCGAAAGTGACGGAGGCGGTGAAGCGGGCGACGAAGGCGTCGACGGGTTCACTGAAGCGGCCGCCCCAGGACTGATTGGTCTTGTCAGTGCTCATGAATTCGCTCGTATCGGCTTGAAGAAAGAAGGCGTGAAACGCTGGCGCGGATAATAACAGGGTTGCCAATCCTGTCGCTGACACTGGTCGATACGTTTTTTTCTCATTCGCTCCGTCATAGTCGTCGGCGTCTTCGGGGGATTTGCGCAAGGATATTTTCCGATTGAGCAATATCGGCCCGACGAGCGTCTACAGTAGGACATAGGGGTCGGGTGGCCACGGATCGGGCAAAGATCCGGCCACCGACTATAAGAAGAGAGAGGGGTGGGTGTATTGGCCACTGGCATACCCTGCGTAAAACGCAGTCAGCGACGGGCGTCGGGCGGTACGTTGCGGGTGTCGGCAAATATTGCCGGCCGACGTACGGCACTTTTTGGCGCTCCCGCTAGTCTTAGCGTGGATCGCGGTGACGGACGTCACTCCACTTGTCTACGCTATCCTTGTGCGAGACTCACGCAGGAATCCAGCGCAATATGAATGTCCTGATCGTTGATGACGAACCACTGGCCCGCGAGCGACTCAGCCGAATGGTGAGCGAGCTCGAGGGCTACACAATCCTGGAGCCCAGCGCCACCAATGGTGAAGAAGCGTTGGCACTGATCGACAGCCACAAGCCGGATATCGTGCTGCTCGATATCCGCATGCCGGGCCTCGATGGCCTGCAGGTGGCTGCCCGTCTGTGCGAACGCGAAACCCCGCCGGCCGTGGTGTTTTGCGCAGGTCCCGATGAATTTGCCGTGGAAGCCCTGCAGGCCAGCGCCGTGGGCTATGTGGTGAAACCCGTGCGAACCGAACATCTGCATGACGCCCTGAAACGGGCTGAACGTCCCAACCGGGCCCAGCTCTCGGCCCTGACCCGTCCTGCCGCCGAAAGCGGTAACGGCCCGCGCAGCCACATCAGCGCCCGCACCCGCAAAGGCATCGAACTGATCCCGCTGGATCAGGTGGTGTACTTCATTGCCGACCACAAATACGTGACCTTGCGCCATGAAGGTGGCGAAGTCCTTCTGGATGAGCCACTCAAGGCGCTGGAAGACGAATTCGGCGAGCGCTTCGTGCGGATCCATCGCAATGCACTGGTGGCCCGCGATCGCATTGAGCGACTGCAACGCACGCCGCTGGGCCACTTCCAGTTGTTTCTCAAGGGCCTGAACGGTGATGCGCTGATCGTCAGCCGCCGGCATGTGGCGGGCGTTCGCAAAATGATGCAGGGGCTTTAGTCCGCAGGCTCCGGGCGGTTCTTCGTTCCTTTCACCAGGCATCGCAGGCCAGGGAGGCCACGCCGTATCTGATTCAGGTCAAAGTGGATTTGGCTGAGCTGTTATTATCCGCCGTATCTATTCAGTACGGATTGATCCATGTCCTCTCGCGAAATCCGCATCGCCACCCGCAAAAGTGCTCTGGCCCTCTGGCAGGCCGAATACGTCAAAGCCCGTCTGGAAGCAGCCCACCCGGGCCTGCTGGTGACGCTGGTGCCCATGGTCAGTCGCGGCGACAAGCTGCTCGATTCGCCCCTGTCGAAAATCGGCGGCAAGGGCCTGTTCGTCAAGGAACTGGAAACCGCGCTGCTGGAAAACGAAGCCGACATCGCCGTGCACTCGATGAAAGACGTGCCGATGGATTTCCCCGAAGGCCTCGGTCTGTTCTGCATCTGCGAGCGCGAAGATCCGCGTGACGCGTTTGTCTCCAATACGTATTCCAGCCTCGATGCGTTGCCTGCCGGCAGCATCGTCGGCACCTCGAGCCTGCGGCGTCAGGCGCAGTTGCTGACGCGCCGTCCGGATCTCGAGATCCGTTTCCTGCGCGGCAACGTCAACACCCGTCTGGCCAAGCTCGACGCCGGCGAGTACGACGCGATCATCCTCGCGGCGGCCGGCCTGATCCGTCTCGGTTTCGAAGAACGCATCACCTCGGCCATCAGCGTCGACGACAGCCTGCCGGCCGGTGGCCAGGGCGCCGTCGGTATCGAATGCCGCAGCGCCGACACGGAAATCCATGCCTTGCTTGCGCCTCTGCATCACGCCGACACCGCTGACCGTGTCACCGCCGAGCGTGCCCTCAACAAACATCTGAATGGCGGCTGCCAAGTGCCGATCGCCTGCTACGCCGTGCTCGAAGGCGATCAGTTGTGGCTGCGCGGTCTGGTGGGCGAACCGAGCGGCGGCAAGCTGCTCAGCGCACACGCTCGTGCACCGCGTGCGGCAGCCGAGACGCTGGGTGTGCAGGTTGCCGAAGACCTGCTCGGCCAGGGCGCCGACGATATTCTCAAGGCAGTCTACGGCGAGGCAGGTCACGAGTGACCACTTGGCGCCTGCTGCTGACGCGCCCGGCGGAAGACTGCTCGGCGCTCGCCGCCGTGCTGGCCGAACAAGGGTTTTTCAGCAGCTGTCTGCCGCTTTTGGAAATTGCGCCACTGCCGGTCTCTGACACAATGCGCCGCACGATCGCGCAACTGCCGCGTTACAGCGCGGTGATCGTGGTCAGCAAGCCGGCGGCGCGTATCGTGGTGGGTTTACTCGACGCTCTGGGGCTGGCTGATCCGACGATGCCGTGGTTCAGCGTGGGGGCGGCGACCGCCGCTATCCTTCGCGATCGGGGGCTGGATGTGAGTTTCCCCGATGCGGGGGACGACAGCGAAGCCTTGCTGCAATTGCCGCGATTGCTGGCGGCGGTGGCGGTGCCCGGCTCGCAGGTGTTGATCCTGCGCGGGGAGGGCGGACGCGAGCTGCTGGCCGAGCGCCTGCGCGCGCTTGGTGCTAGTGTCGAATATCTGGAGTTGTACCGTCGCGACCTGCCGGACTATCCGTCGCAGGAGCTGCCCCGCAGGATTGCAGCGGAACGCCTGAACGGGCTGGTGGTCAGCAGTGGACAGGGTTTCGAGCACCTGCGCCAACTGGCCGGCGATACCTGGCCTGTGCTTGCGCAGTTGCCGTTGTTTGTTCCAAGCCCAAGGGTTGCCGAGCAGGCCACTGCCGCCGGGGCCCGAACAGTTGTGGATTGTCGCGGCGCCAGTGCCGCGGCCTTGCTGACGGCGTTACGGGAGCATCCCGGGCCCGTTCTCTAATGCAAAGGATGGATACGTGAGCGAAACAGCCTTGCCTAAAGATGACGTTCAACCTGTGATCGATGCGCCGGTTGATGCACTGCCACCGGCCGCCGAACCACGCCGAGGCAACGGATTGGCCATTCTCGCGCTGCTGCTCGGCGCCGCCGGCGTTGCGGTGGGTGGCTGGGGTGTCTGGCAGGTGCGACACCTGCAGGCCAATACGCAGAATCAGTTGAGTCAGGTGCAGGCGTTGAGCGATCAGGCCCAGACCCTGAAGCTCAATGAGCAACGACTGACCGAGCGTCTCGGGCAATTGCCCGGCGCCGATGAACTTGCCGATCGCCAGCGTCTGGTGACCCAGCTTCAGGGCGATCAGCAACGCCTCAATCAACGTCTGGAAACCGTCCTCGGCGCCAGCCGCAAGGACTGGCGTCTGGCCGAGGCCGAGCATTTGCTGCGTCTGGCCAGCCTGCGTCTTTCCGCCCTGCAGGACATCAGCAGCGCCCAGGCGCTGGTGCAGGGTGCCGATGAAATCCTGCGCGAGCAGAATGACCCCGGCTCGTTCGCCGCCCGCGAGCAAGTGGCGAAAACCCTGATAGCGCTGCGCAGCACCGAGCAGCCGGATCGCACCGGGCTGTTCCTGCGCCTGGGCGCCTTGCGCGATCAGGTCGTCGGCCTCACCGAGCTGGCGCCGGAGTACAAGGATCGCGGTGATTCGCTGCTGGGCCTGACCGCCGATGGCGACGGCGCCAGTCGCTGGGCGCAGTGGTGGGATCAGATCTCGCGCTACATCCGCATCGATTTCAACGCTGACCAAAACGTCCGGCCGCTGCTTGCCGGCCAGAGCCTGAGCCAGGTGCGTCTGGCCCTCAGCCTTTCGCTCGAACAGGCGCAATGGGCCGCGCTCAACGGTCAGGCGCCGGTGTACACCCAGGCCCTGGCGGAGGCGCGTGACGTCCTCACGGGCAACTTCAACCCGGACAACCCGCAGAGCAAAATCATGCTTGAGCAGGTCATGGAGTTGAGCAAACAACCGGTGACCGTCAATACGCCGGATCTCGCCGCAACGTTGAGCGCAGTGCAGGCGTATCTGGAGCGCCGCAACGTCAACGCCGAAGACTCGGTGAAACCCTTCGCCAAACCGGCCGCCAGCACCGCGCAGGAGGCGACACCATGAAGCGCCTGTATGTGATCGTGTTTCTGGTGATCGCGGCAACGGCGGCGCTGGGCCTGGCGATTGCCGAGCATTCCGGTTACGTGCTGGTCGCCTACAAAAGCTTTCGTTATGAATCGAGCCTGTGGGCGACCCTGGCAGTGGTGGCGGTGTTGTGGCTGCTGGTCTGGGGCATCAAGGCACTGGTCGAACTGGTGCTGACCTCCGGTGGCGTGGTCAATCCCTGGTCGCGGCGCAACCGCAGCCGTCGCGTGCAGGTGGCAATCGAGCATGGTCAGCTCGACCTGGCCGAAGGCCGCTGGGCCAGTGCCCAGCGTCACCTGTACCGGGCCGCCGAAGCCGAGCGTCAGCCGTTGCTGTATTACCTGGGTGCCGCTCGGGCCGCCAACGAGCAAGGCAACTATGAGGAAAGCGATCGCCTGTTGGAGCGCGCCCTTGAACGTCAGCCGCAGGCCGAACTGGCGATCGCCCTCAGCCATGCGCAGTTGCAGACCGATCGTGGCGATACCGATGGGGCGCTGGTCACCTTGCAAGCGATGCACGAGCGCCATCCGCACAATGCCCAGACCTTGCGCCAGTTGCAGCGTCTGCATCAGCAGCGCGGTGACTGGTCGTCCGTGATCCGGCTGTTGCCGGAGCTGCGCAAGGACAAAGTCCTGCCACCGGCCGAACTGATCGAATTGGAGCGCCGCGCCTGGGGAGAAAACCTGTCCCTGGCCGCCCGGCGCGAAGAAGATGGCACGGTCGGTTTGCAATCGCTCAACCGTGCCTGGCAGCAACTGACGTCTGCCCAGCGCCAGGAGCCGGCGCTGGTGCTGGCCTACGCCGAGCAACTGCGTCAGCTGGGCGCTCAGGTCGAAGCGGAAGAGGTGTTGCGCACGGCGCTCAAGCGCAAGTACGACAGCCATCTGGCGCGCCTTTACGGTCTGGTGCGCGGCAGTGATCCAGCACGTCAGTTGCAGACGGCCGAAGGTTGGCTCAAGGATCATCCGGGCGATGCCAGCCTGCTGCTGACGCTGGGACGTTTGTGCCTGCAAGCCAGTCTGTGGGGCAAGGCGCGGGATTATCTGGAAAGCAGCCTGCGAGTGCAGCGCAATCCGGAAGCGTGCGCCGAGTTGGCGCGCCTGCTGGCCCGGCTCGGCGATACCGAACGCAGCAATCTGCTGTTCCAGGAAGGGCTCGGTATGCTGGATGAACGATTGCTGGCTGCGCCATTACCTGTAGCGGTTCGAGCGTGATCAGAAAGGAGGAGCGTGCTCCTCCTTTTCTTTCCCGGTGACTGAATAGTTACCGGTGAATCCCTTCCCAAGTAAAATCCTACAGTGGACTACACCGAATCCTTCGATGTCTGTCGGGATTTCCCTACACTTCTGGTGAAGTGTCGTCAGCGACTCGCCTTGAAAGCCCAAGGCCCTTTCCTCTACCGTAACTGCCTGTCTTTATTGTTACGGATAAGCCATGTCGTTGGCCTGCTCACGTTCCCTGTTCTTTATGGCTTTCACTGCGGGGATTCTGGCCCTGGGAGCTTCCTATTACCTGGAATACGCAATTGGTCTGGTGCCCTGCAGTCTGTGCCTGGTCCAGCGTCTGTTCATGAGCGCACTCACCGGTTTTTGTGGTGTGGCGGCGATCCATGGACCACAGCGTTTCGGTCTGTCGCTGTATTGGATAATGGTGTTGCTGAGCAGTCTCGGCGGTATGACGGCGGCATGGCGGCAAGTGTTGTTGCAAGGTGATTCGCTGCAGAGGCTGGCGCATTGCACGCCCGATCCTCAGGAAATGTTCAGCAGCCTGCCATGGTTATGCGCACTGAGGCGGATGTTCTACGACTCTGCCGATTGCACGGAATTATCCTGGACTCTGTTCGATCTGAGTATTCCTGAGTGGAGTCTGCTGTTTTTCGTGGGGATGTCGATCCTCGCCGCTTACCAGTTGCTGCGGCTGGTCTGGATGGCTCTGCAGCGACCGCTCAGCGGCCAACCGTCGTACCCGGCGCTGGTCAGGGATTAAACACTTGTATGAACTTTCTCTCCTGCGTACCTTGAAGCCATAGGCGTGCGGGCATAATCTGGCCCGCACGTGTCATTGGAATTATGTTGCTCGATGACGCTCTGCCTGGCCGCCTCTCAAAGCAATAGCCACAAGAAGAGGCGCGGGTGTAGGGCAGCATGACCCACAAGGGAAGAGAGATCGCCATGCTCGAAAGTTGTCAGAATGCTCAGGAACGTTGGGGTGGAGTTCATCTGCTGATCGACCGCTGGCTCCAGGAGCGTGAGGAGTTGATCGCTGCCTATGACAAGCTGGGTGCCAAACCTCAAGCGCTGTCCGAGGATAGAAAGCCCTTGCAGGAATTCTGTGGCGTGCTGGTCGATTATGTCTCGGCCGGGCACTTCGAGATCTACGAACAGCTGACGAGCGAGGCCAAGGCCTTCAACGACAAGCGCGGTCTGGAACTGGCCGAGACGATCTATCCGCGGATCGATGTCATCACCGAAAAACTGCTCGCGTTCAACGACCTCTGCGATGAAGGCAAATGCGTTGCGGAGAAATTCAAGGAGCTGGGCGGCCTGCTTCATGAGCGCTTCGAGCTGGAAGACTGCCTGATTGAAGTGCTGCATACCGCACACAAGGAAGAGGATTCGGTTCAGGCCTGAACCGAACCTCGCAAGACACAGAAACGGTGCGCCCCAGGCGCACCGTTTTTTATTGGGCGATCAACTGGTCGCGCCGCGCAATTCCACTTCGAACACCAGCGGCGTGAACGGCGCGATCAAGTCGCCGGCACCGTCGGCGCCATAAGCCTGATCCGATGGGATCACCAGGCGCCACTTCGCGCCTACCGGCATGTTCTGCAGCGCGGTACGCCAGCCTGCGATCACACTGTCGAGATTGAACCACTGCGGCTGGCTGTTCTGATCGAACACGGAGCCATCCGGCAGCCGGCCGATGTATAGCACCTGCACTTTTCCATCAGGACCGGCCTTCGCGCCATTCCCCGGCGTCAGCTCGGTCAGCAGGATGCCGTCGGCTAACTCTTTCACACCCGGCCTGGCTTTTTCGGCGGTGAGAAAACGTCGCTCGTTTTCCATCGCGGCTTCAGTCGAAGGCATCGCCGCCTGCTCGGCTGTCTGCGATTCGTGATCGGCCAGAATCTGCTCGATGCGTGCTTCGCTCAGTGCCAGCGGCTTGCCTTGATAGGCCTGTTGCAGGCCTTCGATCAACGCCTGGATCTGGAGCTGCGGCACCTCCTGGCGGAGCCGCTCACCGAGGCTGGCGCCCAGGCTGTAAGCCAGATCATGGGCATCATTCGCGGTGGTTTTTTCGTCGGCCTGAGCCACGGAAAAAATCATGCAGAGGGATAAAAAAAGGTAGCGCGACATGGGCACTCTCCGTCCTGAATTGCGGTGGATTATGCCAGCGCGAACGTCTGCAACGGTGAACTGCTTTTGCCAATGCGCAGAAGTTTTACGCAAGCCTGCAACCGAGTGCTTTCGATACTGTCAACATGCCCTAGCGGCGGTAGCAGCAGAGGTCTAGTATGAGCCGCACTCACGTCAGCCAGGAGGTAAACCATGTCGGCCACCAAGAAGCCTGTAAACACTCCGTTGCACTTACTCCAACAACTCTCGGGCAGCCTGCTCGAGCATCTGGAAAACGCTTGCTCCCAAGCCTTGGCTGATGCTGAAAAACTGCTCGCCAAACTGGAAAAGCAACGCGGCAAGGCGCAAGAAAAACTGCACAAGTCCCGCACCAAATTGCAGGACGCAGCAGCAGCCGGTAAAGCCAAGGCGCAGACCAAGGCCAAGGCTGCCGTGAAGGAACTCGAAGACCTGCTCGATGCGCTGAAGGAACGTCAGTCCGATACCCGCAGCTACATTCTGCAACTCAAGCGCGATGCCCAGGAAAGCCTGAAACTGGCTCAGGGTGTCGGTCGTGTTCAAGAGGCCGTCGGCAAGGCGTTGTCCCTGCGTTCGGCCAAACCGGCAGCGGCACCTGCGAAAAAAGCAGCCGCCAAACCTGCTGCAAAAGCCCCGGCCAAGGCTCCTGCAAAAGCCCCTGCAAAAGCGCCAGTGAAAGCCGCTGCAAAACCAGCCGCGAAGAAACCCGCAGCCGCCAGCGCTGCTAAACCTGCGGCCAAAACCACAGCAGCCAAACCAGCTGCCGCCAAGTCAGCTGCTGCAAAACCAGCCGCCAAACCTGCGGCGAGAACTGCTGCTGCGAAAGCGGCTTCAGCGAGTACTGCCGCTGCGAAACCTGCTGCCAAGCCAGTTGCCAAAGCAGCCGCCAAGCCGGCAGCAAAACCAGCCGTTAAAGCCGCCGCTAAACCAGCCGTCAAAACAGCTGCTGCCAAGCCTGCGGCGAAAACCGCTGCCAAACCGGTTGCGGCAAAACCCGCTGCTAAAGCAGCAGCGAAACCAGCGGCCAAGCCTGCGGTAAAAGCTGCGGCCAAACCCGCTGCAAAACCCGCCGCCAAACCGGCTGCCGCCGCCAAGCCTGCAACGACCACCGCTAAACCGGCCGCCAAGCCAGCAGCGAAACCTGCGGTAAAAAAACCTGCCGCTGCCAAGCCTGCTGCCGCCAAACCAGCGGCAGCAAAACCGACCGCTGCTCCTGCGGCCAAACCTGCCGCACCGGCAACTCCGGCTGCGACCGCTGCACCAGCACCCGCCGCCACTACCTCGACCACCGCAACCACGCCATCGTCGGCGCCGGTGTCGAGCGTCGCCAGCAACCCGTCCAGCGCTTCCTAAGCGCCGGTCGCCGCGACGCGCAGCACTTGCAGCGCGTCGCGGTTCAGGTTGGCCGTCGGGCCGGCCAGCACTTGCAGCCAGTCACTCGACTCCTTCGAATGACGCTTCCAGCCCTGCGCAACTCCTTCAAGTCGAGACAGCAGCGCACGTTCCGCTTCCAGTTCCAGTCCCTTGATCTGCTCGCGCATCCCCTTGAGCACCGGATCGGTTTCGGCCAGCGCCTTCCACTGCATGCGCAGTGTGCGCAACGGTTGCACCACCTCCCGGTCCCAAGGCTCTGTCAGTTCAACAAGTTGCCGGGCTCGCGTCTCGTTGCAGGTGGCATCGCGTTGTTCCAGCCACAGGCCGCAAAGCATCAGGCATACATTGGCCCCGGTCGATTGCAGACGCAGGCAGGCATCCTCCACGCCGGGACGGGCGTAGACGGCAAGGGCAAAGCTCCACAGGTCAGAGGACATCGTGCTACTCGCGCCAGTTGCGGGGGAAGCTGGTAGACTCCGCCGCCATTATGATCCGACTTCAGAACCTGACTTTACAGCGTGGCCCGCAACGTCTGCTAGAAGACGCCGAGCTGACCCTGCACGCCGGCCACAAAGCCGGCCTCATCGGTGCCAACGGCGCCGGCAAATCCAGCCTGTTCGCCCTGCTCCGCGGTGAGTTGCACCCGGACTCGGGCGACTGCCTGCTGCCGGCCGACTGGCGTATCGCCCACATGCGCCAGGAGGTCGACACGCTCGAACGCCTGGCGGTTGACTATGTGCTCGACGGCGACCTGCGTCTGCGCGAAGTGCAGCGTGAGCTTGCAGCGGCCGAAGAGGCCCACGACGGCACCGCGCTGGCCCGCCTGCACGCCGAACTGGACAGCGCCGATGGCTACACCGCCGATGCGCGGGCGCGCAAGCTGCTCGCCGGTCTCGGTTTCACTAACGAGCAGATGGATCGTCAGGTAGGAGATTTCTCCGGTGGCTGGCGGATGCGTCTGAACCTTGCGCAGGCTTTGATGTGCCCATCGGACCTGCTGCTGCTCGACGAACCGACCAACCACCTGGACCTCGACGCCATCATCTGGCTCGAAGAG
The DNA here is from genome assembly GCF_046487845.1 of Pseudomonas sp. PHC1. NCBI lineage: Bacteria > Pseudomonadati > Pseudomonadota > Gammaproteobacteria > Pseudomonadales > Pseudomonadaceae > Pseudomonas > Pseudomonas sp. PHC1. Next base: position 415,627 of record NZ_JBJXHJ010000002.1, on the reverse strand, counting down.
TGGCTGAAAAGTTACCCCGGCACTTTGCTGCTGATTTCCCACGACCGGGATTTCCTCGATGAAGTGGTCGATCACGTGGCCCACGTCGATCAGCGCAAACTGACGCTCTACCGTGGCGGCTACACCGCGTTCGAACGCGCCCGTGCCGAGCGTCTGGCCCAGCAGCAACAGGCCTACGAGAAGCAGCAGGCGCAGCGTGCGCACATGGAAAGCTACATCGCCCGGTTCAAGGCCCAGGCCACCAAGGCCCGTCAGGCCCAGAGCCGGATCAAGGCGCTGGAGCGGATGGAGGAGCTGTCGGCGGCCCACGTCGATTCGCCGTTCGACTTCGTATTCCGTGAGTCGACCAAGATTTCCAGCCCGCTGATCGACCTGTCCGATGCACGTCTGGGTTATGGCGAGAAAACTGTGCTGGAGAAGGTCAAGCTGCAACTGACCCCCGGCGCGCGGATCGGCTTGCTTGGCCCCAACGGTGCGGGCAAGTCGACCCTGATCAAGAACCTCGCCGGCGAGCTCGAACCGCTGGCCGGACGCCTGACTCGCGGTGAAAACACCGTGGTCGGTTACTTCGCCCAGCATCAGCTCGACTCGCTGGACGCCAAGGCCAGCCCGTTGCTGCATTTGCAGCGTCTGGCACCGACCGAACGCGAGCAGACCCTGCGCGACTTCCTTGGTGGTTTCGATTTCCGGGGTGCGCGGATCGACGAGCCGGTGCTGAATTTCTCCGGTGGCGAGAAGGCCCGTCTGGCCCTGGCGTTGATTGCCTGGGAGCGGCCGAACCTGTTGCTGCTCGACGAACCGACCAACCACCTCGACCTGGAAATGCGTTTGGCGCTGACCATGGCGTTGCAGGAGTTCAGCGGCGCGGTGCTGGTGGTTTCCCACGATCGGCATTTGCTCAAGAGCACCACCGACAACTTCTTCCTGGTGGCGGATGGCAAGGTCGAGGAGTTCGATGGCGACCTTGAAGACTACGCCCGTTGGCTGGTCGAGTACCGTCAGCGTAACGCCCCGGTCAGCAACACGCCGGTCAATCCGGACAAGACCGACAAGAAGGCCCAGCGCCAGGCCGCCGCTGCGTTGCGTCAGCAGCTGGCACCGCACAAGCGCGAAGCCGATAAACTCGAAGCCGAGCTCGGCAAGCTGCACGAGAAACTGGCCAAGGTCGATGCCAGCCTTGGCGACAGCGACCTCTACGACCCGGCGCGCAAGAACGAACTGCGTGACCTGCTGGCCGAGCAGGCCAGGCTGAAAGTCCGCGAAGGCGAGCTTGAAGAAGCGTGGATGCAAGCTCTGGAAACGCTGGAAAGCATGCAGGCGGAGCTGGAGGCGTTGTCCTGATGGAAGCCTTCAGACTTCCATTGCCGGCGATGTGGGTCGAGCCGATCTGGCTCGGCGTGCAGATCCTGCTGATTCTGCTGGCCGGCTACGTCGCTCAGCGCGTCGTCGCCCGGTTCCTGACCGGCCTGGGCGAAAAGTATCCGTTGCCGCCGCAGCTGCTGATGCCGCTGCGCGGCGGTCTGCGCTGGCTGATCATGGGCAGTGCGCTGATCTTCGTGCTGGAACGCCTCGGGGTCTCGGCCACGGTGCTCTGGACTGCGCTGTCGGGCTTCGTCGCGGTGGCGGCGGTCGCGTTCTTCGCCATGTGGAGTGTGCTGTCGAACCTGCTCTGCGCGATTCTGATTTTCACCGTCGGCCCGTTCCGTCTCGGCGACGTGGTCGAATTGGTGGACACCACCGACAAACCGGGCGTCAAAGGTCGGGTGGTGGCGATCAATCTGCTCTACACCACGTTGATCGAAGCCGAAGAACTCGGCACCGGCAGCGCCATGGTGCAAGTGCCCAACAGCCTGTTCTTCCAGCGTTCGGTGCGACGCTGGCGCGGCACGGATGTCTTCCCTTCCAGCGGTTTCGAAAAGTGACCGGACGCCGGCTGCGTTGGTCGGCGGCCGCAACATCCTGCAAAAAATCGGTAGTCATCCAGCCAAATCCGCATTAGCTTTGAGGATTGTCACGAGTCCGAGTCGAGGTGTGCGATGGAGCTTCAAACATGGCTGGCGTTTTTTGCCGCCTGCTGGGTGATCAGTCTTTCTCCGGGTGCCGGCGCCATTGCGTCGATGTCCAGCGGCCTGCAATACGGTTTCTGGCGCGGCTACTGGAATGCCCTGGGCCTGCAGATCGGCCTGGCTGTGCAGATTGCCATCGTGGGTGCCGGTGTCGGCGCGATCCTCACCGCCTCGGCCACGGCCTTTCACGCGATCAAATGGTTCGGTGTTGCCTATCTGGTTTATCTGGCGATCAAGCAGTGGCGCGCCCTGCCGATGGACATGAGTGACGACGCGGCGGTTCGGCCGATCGGCAAGCCGCTGGCGCTGGTGTTCCGTGGTTTTCTGGTGAACATCAGCAACCCCAAGGCTCTGGTGTTCATGCTCGCGGTACTGCCGCAGTTCATCAATCCGCATGCACCACTGCTGATCCAGTATGTGGTGATCGGCGTGACCATGATCGCGGTCGACCTGATTGTCATGGCCGGCTACACCGGTCTGGCGTCGAAGGTATTGCGCCTGTTGCGTACCCCGACCCAGCAGCGACGCATGAACCGCACGTTTGCCGGCCTGTTCATTGGCGCAGCGGCGTTCATGGCCACACTGCGCAAAGCGGCCGCGTAAAGCGTACAGGCATTAAAAAAGGCGACCTTTGCAGGTCGCCTTTTTCGTTTCCGGCGATCGATCAGCGCAGAATCACCGGTGCCGTATCACGCGGCAGATTATTGCGTTGCTGCGGCTCGCGCGGCTGCTCATAACCGCCACCGCCGAGCTGCATGCTCAGCTGTCCGGCCACGTCTTCGCCCAGCGCCTTCGAGACGTCGCGCACCACCCGTGGGCGGTTCAGCGAAATCTTGATATCGCGGTGGTTCACCAGTTTCGTGTCCTGCGCTTCACCCATCGCCGTAAAGGCCGAAGTGATTTCGTAGGTCTTGGTGTTGATCAGGCTGAAGTCGGCCACCAGCGTCAGGCCCAGCACGGCGGAATAGCTGTCGGTGTTCGCCAGCTCGTTGACGTCCTGGGTGAAGTCGATGTCCGACACGGTGCCGAACAGCACGTAGTCGGCGCCCTTGAAGTTGCCGGCCTTGATCCGCTTGATCACATCGTAGATGTCACCCTTGGACGAGGCGGTGTACGGGGTGCCCTGTATCAGCTGGAACATCCCGGTGCGCAGGATTTCACCCTTGATATCGCCAGTGAATTTACGCAGCTCGGCCTGCTCGATGTAGCTGGTGTTGGCTTCGAACTCGTTGTAGCTCGAAGAACCGCTGGAGCTGTAATAGCCCTCGCGGTAATTGCTCTTCGACGAAACGATGTGGATGTATTGCTCCACCCGTTCCTGGTACGCCAGATCCGTCACCGCGACTTTCGGGGCCGCCTGCACGCTGAACGCGCAAGCCAGGGCCATCATGCCAATCCATGTGCGCATCGATTAACGCTCCGTGGTTTTGCGGATCTCTTTTTCGTCCATCCACTCGGCCAGACCGCTTTCAACGTCGATCAGTTGCAGGCTGAATTTGTAGAAGACGTCCTTGTAGTCGCTGCTGCGCTTGACGATCGAGCTGATCGAGCCTTCAAGACGGTATTTGGCGGCGATCATGTTGCCAGTCTTGGCCACGGTGCTCTTCTTGTACAGGCCGCTCTGGTTTTGCAGCTTGAGTTGGTCGACCTGGCTCTGCATCGCGGTGTTGTCGCTGGCGAAACGGGCGGTGCCGGACTTCATCAGCTGGGTCTTGATGCTGGTGGTGATTTCGCGGGTGTCGATGTATTCGCTGGTCTTGTTCTTCACGTCGTAGACCTGCACCACCGGGCGGCCCTGCAAAATGCCGGACTGGGCCAGGGAACGGGTCATCGACTCGGCGATCATCTGCAGGTCGGTGGAGCCGAATTCGTTGGTCACGGTTTCAACGGCCTTGGTGTCGCCGTAGCTGATGTTCTTGTTGCCCAGGGTCGGCGAAGTGTTGGCGCAACCGCTGGCCAGCAGGGCGAGGACGGCGATGAAGGAAAAGCGTGCAAACATGGGAATGCTCTCTGAATCGGGAATGGGGTGTCGGGCTTAAGGCGTCTTGAGTTCCAGACGGAAGTCCACGGCTTTGGGTGTCGGGGCGATGCCCTGGATGAAGCTGGTCTGGGCGCCGTACATCATCTGGCTCTTCCAGACTTCTTCTTCGGCGATCGGGAAACCTTCCGGCCCGAGCCAGGCGAAGCGGTAGTAGAACGTCTTGTTGCTGTTGAGGGTGTTGCTCAACTGCACGTTGACGGTCATGAAACCGTTTTCGCGGGCCACGCGCATCGCGCCGACCACGATGTGTTTCTGCGGGCCCATGGCCACGACCTTGCTCGCGGCACTGCCCGGCTCCGGTGGTGGCGGGGTGGCGCAGCCGCTCGCCAGCAGGGCGAGGGCGGCGACGGCGATGAGTTTGAAGCGCATGCAAAGACTCCGTTCTTAAGGTTGTTTGAGGCTGGCCACGGCGGTGGCGCCAGCACTCGGGGTGACGTGGGCGGCGAGGCCTGCGGCGAACACCTGATTGCCGACGGCGCGCAGGGTGATTACCTGATAACGCTGATCGACGGTGACCTTGACCTGAGAGCCACCGACGGCGTTCGGCAGGGTGACGTGGTGCTCGCCTTTCTTCAAACGCAGACGTACGACCTGAGTCGTGTCCGGCAGAGTACGCCACGTACGGGTATCGGCACCTTCGAGCACAGCTGAAGAAATACCGACCGCCAGACCGGCCAGCGGGTTGGTTTCGTTGATCTTCTTCTGCGCCACACCCTTGGTGATCGCGCGCACGGTGGTGCGCAGGATGATCCCCGGCATGTCATCGCGCAGGGCGCGGCGGGACATGGCGGTGGTGCTGTTGAGCGCGGTCAGGTCGACCTGTTGGCCATCGACACCGATCTGCGCGAACGTCGCGGTGGAGGTGTCAGGCTTGATCACCGGGAACGACAGCGGCGTGATGACCACACTGTTGGAGATCGGCAGCGGCAGCGGGATGCGGATCGAATCGCGGGCCGGCGCCAGACCGCTTTGCACCACGATCAGGATGTCGCTGTCATCGCTCTTGACCGGTTTGTCGAGGTTGACCAGCGCCTGCTCCAGCAGCGGCGTGTTCGGGCGCAGTTCGGCAGCCTTGCGATAGCCCGGCGCAGCGAGGTCTTTTTCGCCCAGGGCTTCATAGACGAAACCGGCCAGGTAATGGCTGAACGCGCTCTGGTAGCTGTTTTTCAGGCCGACCACTTCCGGTGCGTCGAGGCTGGCGACCGGGTAGCCCTGCAAGTCCTTGTATTGGGTCTTGATGCCTTCTTTCTCGGCTTCCTCTTCGCTCTTGAGGTATTCCTTGTCGCGCAGGTCGGCGATCACCGCTTCACGTTCGTGAGTCTTCTTGATCGCGGTACGGGCGCCGTCGAAATCATTGACCGCCAGCAGGTTCAGGGCCATCTGCGTGGTCAGCATGACCTTTTCGTAGTCGTAGCCTTCGTAGCGGCGCACCTTGTCGTTGACCAGGAAGCTGCCGAACTGAGCCAGGTACTTGTCGGTGTCGAGCTTGACCGAATCTTCCCACTTGCCCACCACCTGGTCGGCGCTGGTCCAGGCATTCTGGCTGCCTGACAGGTCGCCCTTGGCGCGCAGCAGTTCACCCTTCTCGAAGTAATAGAGCAGGTCCTTGTCCGGGCCGGTGTTGTTCTTTTCCAGCAAGGTCAGGGCGGCGTCGACGTTGCCGGTGGCCAGTTGCTGGTTGGTCTGGGCCAGTTCGGAATCGTAGTTGCGAAACGCCGAACAGCCGGACAGCAGGGTGACAGCGCTGAGCGCAATCAGGGTGGGGGCGCGAAATGCCATGGGGTACTTCTTCCATGAGTAGCGACAGCCTCGGGTGCGGGTCGGGCTGCTGGGACCGATCGGCAGTGGCGCTGGCCTCCTGCCAATTCCTCATAAAAAGAGGAGCTTTAATGCCGCAACGCGATAGCGCGGGCGCGGCATTATAAGCGGGCGATGCTGGCTATGTAATAGCTTTTTAATTGCACTGGTTAGTTCGGTGCCATTACTTATCCGGCAGTCTGGCATCGCCGATTACGTTGGCGATATCTCTCAGAACTCGCAGGTTGACCAACTGGTGTTCGCGATCGATGCGCAGGGTGACCGATGACGCTCCGGGTGCATTGGGCGCATTGAATTGATGATCGCCTTTCTTCAGCCGTATGCGTGCCACCAATGTCTTGTCGGGAAGCGTGCGCCAGGTTCTGGTGTCGGCCTCCTCAAAAGGGTCGTGCTCGGTGACAACTAATGAGGCCTTGGCCGGATTGCGTTCGTTTTCCTGGGCCTGGGCAATGGCGGCCATGTTGGCGCGGAACATCGCCCGGGAAATGATCGCCGGCATGTCATCGCGCAGCGTACGAAACGCCATGTCGGTGACGCTGTTGATCACGGTCAGCGGTCGTTTGCGGCCATCCACCAGGATGTGGTCGAACGCTGGTGTGACGGTGTCCGGCACCAGAATGGGAAACGAGATCGGTGCAGTGATGACCAGATTTTCATTGAGCCGCACCGGGATCGGCACGCTCACCGAACTGCGGGCAGGTGCCAGGCCACTCTGAACGACGATCAGCACGTCGCTCTCATCGGCCTTGGGCGGCTGGTCGAGATTGCGCAGCGCCTGTTCGAGGAAGGGTGTGTTCGGGCGCAACTCGATCGCCTGGCGATAACCCGGCGCGGCCAGGCCGCGTTCGCCCAGCGCTTCATAGGTGAAACCGGCCAGGTAATGGCTGAAAGCACTCTGGTAGCCGTTCTTCAGTTCAATCACCGCTGGCGCGTCCAGGGTGGTGACGGGATAGCCCTGCAGATCCTTGTATTGCACGACGATGCCTTGACCTTTGGCCTGTTCCTCGAGCTCTTCATACTGGCGCTCCCGCTGGCGGGCGATCAGTGCTTCACGTTCGTGGGTCTTCTTGATGTCTGCCCGTGCGCCGTCGAAATCACTTTCGCCCAATTGGTTGAGGGCCATCTGCGTAGTCAGCATGACCTTTTCGTAGTCGTAGCCTTCGTAGCGGCTGAGCTTGTCGTTGACCAGCATGGTGCCCATTTCATAGGCAAACCGGTTGAGCAGCTTCATGGGGGCGGAAGGCACGGCTTCTTCGCGCTGGAACACCATCCGGTCTGCGCTGCGCCAGGCTTTCTGGCTCTGCGGGCGTGCGTTGGCGAAGCTGAGAATCGAACCCTTCTCGAAGTAGTAGAGCAGGTCCTTGTCTTCCCACGGGTTGTGCCACTCCAGCACATCCAGGGCGCCCTGATAGTCGCCGAGCATCAGCCGGTCGTTGGTTTGCTGCATTTCCAGGTCGTAATTGCGGTAAGCCGCGCAGCCGCTCAGTTGCAGGATCGTGCTGATTAATACCGGGAGTAGCAGGCGTTGGCGCATGGAGTGCAGCTCTTCCTGGAGCAGAGAGGCGAAAGGTGAAGGATTATAGGGGTGGGCAGTGGCCATGTGCCGGGTATTGGAGAGAAAGCTTGAGGGAATCGCGCTCGAAGTGAACAATATGTAACTTCGCATTTCCACTTGAGACTCATTCATGACTGCCGCGTCCCGATTTCTGGCCTGGCTGGCGTTTCCGCTGTGCGCCCTGGGCAGCTTCAATCTGCTGGCCGACACCGTGGAAGGCGCGCCACAGGCGCTGCACCTGCTCGATTACATCAGCGCCGATTACCCGCCGACGGTCGAGGCCGGCAAGGTTATCGACGACGGCGAATATCGTGAGCAGCTGGAATTCACCCAGGTGCTGCAAGGGCTGATCGCCGGCCTGCCGGCCAAACCGGAGAAAGCGGCGCTGGAACAGGGCGTCAGCGCCTTGCACGCCGCGATCACGGCGAAACAGGATGGCGCGGACGTGGCCCGTCAGGCCCGGCAACTGGGGGCGAAACTGGCGGTGGCTTATGAAGTCAGTCAGGCCCCGATCATCACCCCCGACCCTGCCCGTGGTGCGCCGCTGTATGCGCAAAACTGCTCGGTGTGCCACGGCGACACGGGTGCCGGCGACGGCCCGGCGGGTCTCGGCATGACGCCGGCGCCGGCCAATCTGCGCGACGCGGCGCGGATGGATCACCTGAGCCTGTACGCGATCTACAGCACCCTCGGCCAGGGCGTCGAAGGCACGGACATGCCGGCCTTTGCCGATCAACTGGACGACCGTCAGCGCTGGGATCTGGCGACCTACATCGCGCAGTTCAGCGCCGATCCGGCCACGGCCAAATCCGACAAGACCTACAACATCGCCGATCTGGCCCGCCAGACCCCGGCCGAAGTGCAGGCCGCCGAAGGCCCTGAAGCCGCGGCGATCTTCCGTGTACAACGGGCGCAGCCGCCGCAGGTCAAGCGCGGCCCGGCGCAGTTGCTCGATTACACCGCGGCGACCCTGGACAAGAGCCTGGCGGCGTACCGTGCCGGTGAACACGATCAGGCTTACGACCTGTCGGTGGCGGCGTATCTGGAAGGCTTCGAGCTGGTCGAAAGCTCGCTGGACAACGTCGACGCCAACGTACGCAAGGACACCGAAAGATCCCTGATGGCCTATCGGCAAGCGCTGCAGGACGGCTTGCCGGTGGAGCAGGCCGAGCAGCGTCTCGACGCGGCCAAGGCCAAACTCAAGGAATCCGCCGGCCTGTTGGGCAGCGACGGTCTGAGCTGGTCGCTGAGCTACATCTCCGGGCTGTTGATTCTGCTGCGCGAAGGTCTGGAAGCGATTCTGGTGCTGGCGGCGATCCTCGCGTTCCTGCGCAACACCGGCCAGCAATCGGCGGTGCGCAGCGTCAACGTCGGCTGGGGGCTGGCGCTGCTCGCCGGCCTCGGGACCTGGGCGCTGGCGGCGTACGTGATCGATGTCAGCGGCTCCCAGCGTGAACTGCTCGAGGGCGCCACGGCGCTGTTCGCCAGCGTCATGGTGCTGTGGCTCGGGGTGTGGATGCACGACCGTCGGCACGCGGCGGCCTGGCAGGATTACATCAAGCAGAGTCTGGTCGGTGGTGGCGGGCGTTTCGGTTTCGCGATCCTGGCGTTCTTCTCGGTGTATCGCGAGCTGTTCGAAGTGATCCTGTTCTACGAAACCCTGTGGCTGCAGGCCGGTCCCGCCGGGCATAACGCGGTACTCGCTGGCGGTGCGACGGCGCTGGTGCTGCTGTTCGGTCTGGCGTGGGTGATCCTGCGCGGTTCGGCGAAACTGCCGCTGGCGCTGTTCTTCAGCATCAACGCGGCGCTGCTCTGCGCGTTGTCCGTGGTATTCGCCGGTCACGGCGTGAAGGCGTTGCAGGAAGCCGGGGTCTTTGGCACGCGGCCGGTGGCGTTCTTCGATTTCGACTGGTTGGGGATTCATGCCGACGCCTATTCGCTGACGGCGCAGGCCGTGGCGATTGTGGCGATCATTGTGCTTTATGGCCGCAGTTGGGTGGCTGAAAAGCGCCGCATGGCTGCTTGAACAGCATTCGCTGCGCTCACTCCGCGGGCAAGCCCGCTCCCACAGGGATTGTGTATGACCTTGTGCGAGCATGGCTTGCCCGCGATGTTTTTGGATTGAGGAAATCATGATGCGCGTATGGATCGATGCCGACGCCTGCCCGAAAATGGCCAAGGAGCTGGTAGTCAAGTTCGCCCTCAAGCGCCGCTTCGAAGTGGTGCTGGTGGCGGGGCAGCCGCAGAGCAAACCGGCGCTGGCGATCGTCAAGCTGATCGTGGTGCCGAGCGGCCCGGATGCGGCGGATGATTATCTGGTGGAACACGCGGTGCCGGGCGAACTGGTGATCTGCAGCGACATTCCGCTGGCCGACCGGCTGGTGAAAAAGGGGGTGGCGGCGCTGGACCCGCGAGGCAAGGAGTTCGACGCGCAGAACATGGGTGAGCGGCTGGCGACACGCAACCTGTTTACCGACCTGCGCGAGCAGGGCCAGGTCAGTGGCGGCCCGGCGCCGTTCGGTGAGCGCGAGAAGCAGGCGTTCGCCAATGCGCTGGACCGGATCCTGACGCGCCTGGCGCGTCAGGTTTGATCGTCACCCGTTGATCGTTCCCACGCGGAGCGTGGGAACGATCACGGTCTCCGGTCAGGCGTCGTTTTCGTGAGTCAGCTCGAGCACCCGATCCACCAGTTTGTTGATCCCCGAAGCCGCTTCGCTGATTGACTGCGCCAGCATGTAGGCCGGGGTGGTCACCAGTTTGCGCGCCTTGTCTTCGATGATGTCGGTCACCGCGCAGTCTTCGTGGGTGGCGCCCATCTTGTTCATGGCGGCGGCGGTGTCGGCGTCGTTGCCGATGGTGCAGGTCACGCCGGGGCCGTAGATTTTCGCGGCCAGCGCCGGCGAGATGCAGATCAAACCAACAGGCTTGCCCGCTTCGGCAAAGGCTTCGGCCAGCGCCAGCACCTCCGGCTGCACGGTGCAGCCAGCGCCTTCGATGGCGAAATTCGACAGGTTCTTCGCCGCACCGAAACCGCCTGGCACGATCAGCGCATCGAAGTCCTCGACATCGGCCTCGCGCAGATCCTTGACGTCGCCCCGGGCGATGCGAGCCGATTCCACCAGCACGTTGCGCGACTCGGGCATTTCTTCACCGGTCAGGTGATTGATCACATGCAATTGCGCGATGTTCGGGGCGAAGCACTGCACCTGGGCACCGCGCTGGTCGAGGCGCAGCAGAGTAATGACGCTCTCCTGAATCTCGGCGCCGTCGTACACGCCGCAACCGGACAGGATCACTGCAACTTTTTTGCTCATGGGTTTCTCTCCAGATTCATGGCGTTAAATGTCCTCTAATTTGTCGTTCGTTGCCATAGGATCAAGCCGCGGCTACACCTAGGATCTGTGCTACAGATTCCGACCAGGGCGCGTCATGAACTTCATCCTGTATGCGGTACCGTTTTTCTTCGTGTTGATTGCGGCGGAGCTCATCGCCGACCGCTGGCGCGGGATGAGCAACTATCGCCTGGCCGATGCGGTGAACAGCATCAGCACCGGGGTGTTGTCGACCACCACCGGCCTGTTGACCAAGGGCGTGGGCCTGGTGACCTATGCGTTTGCCCTGGAGCATCTGGCGCTGGTCAGGTTGTCGGCGGACAGTGTCTGGGTCTGGGTGTTTGCCTTTGTCTTCTATGACTTCTGCTATTACTGGCTGCATCGCCTGGGCCATGAACGGAACATTCTCTGGGCGGCGCATTCGGTGCATCACCAGAGCGAGGACTACAACCTTTCCACGGCCTTGCGCCAGACCAGCACCGGGTTTCTGTTGAGCTGGATCTTCTACCTGCCGATGGCCGTGTTCGGGGTGCCTTTGCTGGTGTTCGTCAGCGTTGCGGCGCTGAATCTGCTGTATCAGTTCTGGGTCCATACCCGGCACATTTCCAAGCTCGGCTGGTTCGAGTGGTGCTTCGTCACGCCGTCCAATCATCGGGCCCACCATGCACAGAACGCTCTCTACATGGATCGCAACTATGGCGGGGTGTTCATTATTTGGGACCGTCTGTTCGGCTCGTTCCAGGAAGAGGACGACAACGAGCCGGTGATTTTCGGCGTGACCACGCCATTGGCGAGCTGGAATCCGTTGTGGGCCAACCTGCAGTTCTACGCGCAGCTGTGGGACGATGCGCGCCGGGCCGAGCGTACGTGGGACAAGATCCGGATCTGGTTCATGCGTACCGGCTGGCGGCCGGCGGACGTCGCGGCGAAGTACCCGATGAGCAAGCGGGACTTGAGTCAGTTCCGCAAATTCGAAGTGCCGCTGGACAGCCGTCAGCAGTGGTACGTGGGGTTGCAGTTTGGCGTCTATGTGGCGCTGGGCAGTTATCTGATGAATCTGGAACACAGTCTGCCTACCGGAGCATTGGTGCTGGGCTGGGGCGCGGAGGCGTTCGGTTTGTTCGTGTTGGGCGTGGCCCTGGAGAATCGCCCGTGGGCGGCGAAGCTGGAAGTGTTGCGGCTGGCATCGAACCTGCCGCTGGTGTGGCTGGCGCCGCAGTTCGGGCTCTGGCCGACCAGCCCGGGGATATGGGTCGGCCTGCTCATTTACAGCCTGCTCAGCGGCATCGGGCTGTATGGCTGCCGCCAGCGACTTACTCGGCTGGCGTCTTAGGGTCGGCGGCGTTGGTCATTTCGGCTTTGTGCCGTTCGGCCTTGGCCAGTAGCTCGGCCTGTTCTTCCTCGTAGACCTTTTTCGCCAGTCGCGCGTTCTTGAACCGGCGACGCAGCCACAGGCCCAGGCCGAGCACCAGCAGCGCGCCCAGCACCCACAGCTCATATTTCTTGATGCTGCCGAGCATGCCTTCGAGCACGGCGCCGAAATGGTAGGCGGCAGCAGCCAGGGCGGTGGCCCAGATCGCGGCGCCGATACCGTTGAGCAGCAGATAGCGTCCTGGCGGATAGCCCGACAGGCCGATTGCCACCGGCATCACCGTGCGCAGGCCGTACACGAAGCGAAAGCTCAGGACCCAGATGTCCGGGTGCCTGCGGATGTGTTCCAGCGCGCGGTCGCCCATCATCTGCCAGCGCGGTTTGCGCGCCAGCAATTTGCGTCCGTGCTTGCGGCCCAGGAAGTACCACAGCTGATCGCCGGCATAGCTGCCGAAGAATGCCACGACCACCACCAGTTTGATGTCCATGTATTCACGGAACGCGAGGAAGCCCGCGAGCACCAGGATGGTTTCGCCTTCGAAAAATGTCCCGAGAAACAGGGCAAAGTAGCCGAAGTCATGCAGAAATTGTTGGAGCATTGTCTGGGTGCTGGCGAAATGAACGCGCAGCCTAACCCTTCGGACACATTCAGGAAAGTGTCGAAATGTGTCTCGACGTGAACATTTCCTACACGGACAATGGAAAGCGACTACCTGTCGCAGGGGTGCACATAACTGTCATACGACCGTCATAATGGCCATCTATAACTGTCACGCTCGCCCGTTTGCGCGGGCTCAGGAGTCTGCCGTGAGCTTTACCCCAGCCAACCGTCTGTTCCCTGCCACCCGCCTGCGTCGCAATCGTCGTGATGATTTTTCCCGGCGGCTGGTGCGTGAGAATGTGTTGACGGTCGATGACCTGATCCTGCCGGTATTTGTGCTCGACGGTGAAAACCGCCGCGAAGCGGTGGCTTCGATGCCGGGTGTCGAGCGCCTGACTATCGACCTGCTGCTTGAAGAGGCTGCCAAATGGGTCGAACTGGGGATTCCGGCGCTGGCGCTGTTCCCGGTCACCCCGCCTGAACTCAAATCCCTCGATGCCGCCGAAGCGTGGAATCCCGAAGGTATCGCCCAGCGCGCCACCCGTGCCCTGCGTGACCGGTTCCCGGAGCTGGGCGTGATCACCGATGTCGCCCTCGACCCGTTCACCACACACGGTCAGGACGGCATTCTCGACGAAGAGGGCTACGTGCAGAACGACGTCACCGTCGATGCACTGGTCAAACAGGCGTTGTCCCACGCCGCTGCAGGCGCCCAGGTGGTTGCCCCTTCGGACATGATGGACGGCCGCATTCAGGCGATCCGTGAAGCGCTGGAGCTGGCCGGTCACGTCAACGTGCGGATCATGGCCTACTCGGCCAAGTACGCGAGCGCCTATTACGGCCCGTTCCGTGATGCCGTGGGTTCGGCCGCGAACCTGGGCAAGGCGAACAAGGCTTCTTATCAGATGGACCCGGCCAACAGCGATGAAGCGCTGCACGAAGTGGGCGCGGACTTGTCTGAAGGCGCGGACATGGTCATGGTCAAGCCCGGCATGCCGTACCTGGACATTTTGTTCCGGGTAAAAGATGCCTTCAAAGTGCCGACCTTCGTCTATCAGGTCAGCGGCGAATACGCCATGCACATGGCGGCGATCCAGAATGGCTGGTTGAGCGAAGGCGTGATCCTCGAATCCCTGACCGCCTTTAAACGTGCCGGCGCTGATGGCATCCTGACTTACTTTGCTGTCCGTGCCGCTCAATTGTTACGAGAGCAGAAATAGCCCTCCCAGGAACATTCGATGAATACCGAAGGACTCACTGAAGTTGCCGTAAAAGAAGCACAACCGGTGGTCGAGCAGATCACCGAAACCCCGCCGGAACTGGAGCCTGCGCCACCCGCGCCGGCAACCGAGCCTGCCGCGGCGGTTCCGGCGATCGTGATTCCCGGCCTGGATGACAGCAGCCTGTACATCCACCGTGAATTGTCGCAACTGCAGTTCAACATCCGCGTGCTGGAACAGGCGCTGGACGAGTCCTACCCGTTGCTGGAGCGGCTGAAGTTCCTGCTGATCTTCTCCAGCAACCTCGACGAATTCTTCGAAATCCGCGTTGCCGGCCTCAAGAAGCAGATCACCTTCGCCCGCGAACAGGCCGGCGCCGATGGTCTGCAACCGCATCAGGCACTGGCCCGCATCAGCGAGCTGGTGCACGGTCACGTAGACCGTCAGTACGCAATCCTCAACGACATCCTGCTGCCGGAGCTGGAAAAGCATCAGGTGCGTTTCATCCGTCGGCGCAACTGGACGACCAAGCTCAAGACCTGGGTGCGCCGATATTTCCGCGACGAAATCGCGCCGATCATCACCCCGATCGGCCTCGACCCGACGCACCCGTTCCCGTTGCTGGTGAACAAGAGCCTGAACTTCATCGTCGAGCTCGAGGGTATCGACGCCTTCGGTCGTGACTCCGGTCTGGCGATCATCCCGGCGCCGCGTCTGCTGCCGCGGATCATCAAGGTGCCGGAAGAAGTCGGCGGCCCTGGCGACAACTATGTGTTCCTGTCGTCGATGATCCACGCCCACGCCGATGACCTGTTCCAGGGCATGAAGGTCAAGGGCTGCTACCAGTTCCGCCTGACCCGGAACGCCGACCTTGCGCTCGACTCCGAAGACGTCGAAGACCTGGCCCGCGCCCTGCGTGGCGAGCTGTTCTCGCGTCGTTACGGCGACGCCGTGCGTCTGGAAGTCGCCGATACCTGCCCGAAACACCTGTCGGACTACCTGCTCAAGCAGTTCAACCTGAGCGAGACCGAGCTGTACCAGGTCAACGGTCCGGTGAACCTGACGCGTCTGTTCAGCATCACCGGTCTGGACAGCCATCCGGAGCTGCAATACACGCCGTTCACGCCGCAGATCCCGAAACTGCTGCAAAACAGCGAGAACATTTTCAGCGTGGTCAGCAAGCAGGACATCCTGCTGCTGCACCCGTTCGAGTCGTTCACCCCGGTGGTCGACCTGTTGCGCCAGGCCGCCAAGGACCCGCATGTTCTGGCCGTGCGCCAGACCCTGTACCGCTCCGGCGCCAACTCGGAAATCGTCGATGCGCTGGTGGACGCCGCGCGTAACGGCAAGGAAGTGACGGCCGTCATCGAGCTGCGTGCGCGCTTCGACGAAGAATCCAACCTGCAACTGGCCAGCCGTCTGCAGGCGGCCGGTGCGGTGGTGATCTACGGCGTGGTCGGCTTCAAGACCCACGCCAAGATGATGTTGATCCTGCGTCGCGAGCAGGGCGAGATCGTGCGTTACGCGCACCTCGGTACCGGTAACTACCACGCCGGCAACGCCCGTCTGTACACCGACTACAGCCTGCTGACTTCCGACGACGCCCTGTGCGAAGACGTCGGCAAACTGTTCAGCCAGTTGATCGGCATGGGCAAGACGCTGCGCATGAAGAAGCTGCTGCATGCGCCGTTCACCCTGAAGAAGGGCATGCTCGACATGATCACCCGCGAGACGCAATTCGCGCTCGACGGCAAGCCTGCGCACATCATCGCCAAGTTCAACTCGCTGACCGATCCGAAGATCATCCGCGCGCTGTACAAGGCCAGCCAGTCCGGCGTGCGCATCGATCTGGTGGTGCGCGGCATGTGCTGCCTGCGTCCGGGCATCGCCGGGGTTTCGCACAACATTCACGTGCGCTCGATCATCGGCCGCTTCCTCGAGCACACCCGGGTGTTCTACTTCCTCAACGGTGGCGAGGAGCAGATGTTCCTGTCCAGCGCCGACTGGATGGAGCGCAACCTCGACAAGCGCGTCGAGACCTGTTTCCCGGTGGAAGGCAAGAAGCTGCTGACCCGGGTCAAGAAAGAGCTGGAGCTGTACCTGACCGACAACACCCACAGCTGGAGCCTGCAATCGGACGGCCGCTACATCCGCAACACGCCAACCGGCAACCAGAACCCGCGCAGCGCGCAGGCGACGTTGCTGGAGCGGCTGGGCAGCCCGATTCTGCCGGTCAGCAGCTGACCGCAGCTCTCAAAACAATAAAAAAGGCGATCCATCCGGATCGCCTTTTTTGCGCCTGCCCGTTACTCAATGCACGGTCAGGACAATCCCCACCCGCGTCAGCCACTCGGCCTCAAGCCCGAAATCCGCCTGGGTCAGCTGGTTTTCATCCAGCCAGTTCTCCGGGAATTCCACATCGAGGTTGTTGCCGTTGGCATGCAGCGCCACTTGCGGCATCGCCTGGGTGCCACGGATGTGGTGGAACAGGATGGCGAAACGCAGCAGCACGCACAGGCGGATCAATTTGGCGCCGTCGTCGCCGAACTCGGCAAACTTGTCCTTGGGGATGTTGCGGCGGTGACCGCGCACCAGCAGGGCAAGCATTTGCTGGTCTTCGCGGGAGAACCCGGCGAGGTCCGAGTGTTCGATCAGGTAAGCGCCGTGCTTGTGGTAGTGATAGTGCGCGATGTCGAGCCCGACTTCGTGCACTTTCGCCGCCCAGCCCAGCAGTTCGCGCCAGATGCCGTCTTCCAGCTCCCAGTCCTCTGCCACTTGATCGAACGCGTGCAAGGCTTTGCGCTCAACCCGTGCGGCCTGTTCCAGGTCGACGTGGTAGCGCTCCATGAGCGAGGTCAGGGTGCGTTCGCGCACGTCTTCGTGGTGATGGCGACCCAGCAGGTCATACAGCACGCCTTCACGCAGGGCGCCTTCGCAGTGATCCATGCGTTGCAGTTCGAGGGCGTCGAAGATCGCTTCGAGAATCGCCAGGCCCGCCGGGAAGATCGCTCGGCGATCCGGCTTGATGCCTTCGAAATCGATCTTGTCGACATCGCCGAGTTTGAACAGGCGGCGCTTGAGCCACGCCAGACCTTCGGCATTCACTTCGCCGGTGCCATGGCCGCCAGCCTTCAGTGCCAGGCCGATGGCGCGGATGGTGCCTGAGGAGCCAATGGCTTCATCCCAGGTCAGGCGGTGCAGGGCGTGTTCGATGCTCATGATTTCCAGCCGCGCCGCCGTGTACGCCTGGGCGTAGCGGGCCGGGGTGATCTTGCCGTCCTTGAAATAGCGCTGGGTGAAACTCACGCAACCCATTTGCAGGCTTTCGCGCAGCAGCGGTTCGAAACGCTGGCCGATGATAAATTCGGTACTGCCGCCGCCGATGTCGGCGACCAGACGTTTGCCCGGGGTGTCGGCGAGGGTGTGGGAGACGCCGAGGTAGATCAGGCGCGCCTCTTCACGGCCGGAGATGACTTCCACCGGATGGCCGAGGATTTCTTCGGCACGGCGGATGAATTCGCCACGGTTGCGCGCCTCGCGCAGAGCGTTGGTGCCGACGATCCGCACGGCGCCCAGCGGCATGCCGTTGATCAGTTGGGCAAAGCGCTTGAGGCAGTCGAGCCCGCGCTGCATGGATTCTTCGTTGAGCTGACGCTCATCGTCGATGCCGGCGGCCAGCTGAACCTTTTCTCCGAGCCGTTCGAGAATACGGATTTCGCCGTTCTGGGCCTTGGCCACGACCATATGAAAGCTGTTGGAGCCCAGGTCGATCGCGGCGATCAGGGACAGATTCTTGGCTTGGGATTGCGGCATGGTCTGGGGTCTCGGTCGATAACCCCGACATCGTGCCACGATCAAACGCTGCCGCCAACGCGCATGGTTCAAACCCTTGATCCTGCGCATAAAAGCCCTGCCCGCTACGGACGCCGATCGTTCAATGATCATTCCCACGCGGAGCGTGGGAACGATCAGAAGTCCCGAAGATCCTTCAGGCTGTCGCTTCGACGGTGCCAATGAAATTCGCCAGCTCCGGCGTCTGCGGATCGGCAAACAGCACTTTCGGATCCCCGACCTCATGTACCTTGCCCTGGTGCATGAACACCAGTTTGTCCCCGACCTCCCGGGCGAAGCGCATTTCGTGGGTGACCATGATCAGCGTCATGCCTTCCTTCGCGAGCTGACGAACCACACTGAGCACTTCGTTGACCAGCTCCGGGTCCAGCGCCGAGGTGATCTCGTCGCACAGCAACACCTTGGGCGACATCGCCAGCGCCCGGGCAATCGCCACGCGCTGTTGCTGGCCGCCGGAAAGGCGCTCAGGGAAGGCATCGAACTTTTCGCCCAGGCCGACGCGCTCGAGCATCTGCCGCGCCAGCTCATGCGCCTTGGCCTTGGGCACTTTCTGCACCACTTGCGGCGCGAGCATCACGTTCTCGCCCACCGTCAGGTGCGGGAACAGGTTGAACTGCTGAAACACCATGCCGACTTTCTGTCGCAGGCTGCGCAGGTCGGCGCGTGCGGCGTCGAGATATTCGCCGTCGACTTCGATCACGCCGTCGTTGATCGACTCCAGACCGTTGAGGGTGCGCAGCAGGGTGGACTTGCCTGAGCCGCTGCGGCCGATGATTGCCACCACCTGGCCTTCCTCGACACTCAGGTCGATGCCTTTGAGCACGTGGTGATCGCCGTAGTATTTATGCAGGGCGGAAATTCTAAGCAGAGGCATGCAGTCTCCTTTCCAGGTAGCGCGCACTGAGGGACAGGGGGTAGCAGAGCAGGAAGTAGCCCAGGGCGACGAGGCCATAGACCATGAACGGTTCGAAGGTGGCATTGGCGAGCATGCCGCCGGTCTTGGTCAGTTCGGTGAAGCCGATGATCGAGGTCACGGCGGTGCCCTTGACCACTTGCACCGAGAAGCCCACGGTCGGTGCCACGGCAATCCTCAGCGCCTGCGGCAGGATCACGTAACGCAGTTGCTCCAGCGGATTGAGCGCCAGGCTGGATGAGGCTTCCCACTGGCCATTGGGAATCGCCTCGACGCAACCGCGCCAGATCTCCGCCAGATAAGCACTGGTGAAGAGCGTCAGGGCAATTGCCGCCGCCATCCACGGTGAAATTTCCACCCCGGCCAGCGCCACGCCGAAGAACACCAGAAACAGTTGCATCAGCAACGGCGTGCCCTGAAACAGTTCGATCCAGGTGCGCGCGATGCTGCTGGGCAGCGGGTTTTTCGAGATGCGCATGATCAGGATCAGCAAGCCGACGATCCCGCCGCCGATGAACGCCACCAACGACAACGCCAGCGTCCACTGCAGGCCGGTCAGCAGGTTGCGCAGGATGTCCCAGAACGTGAAGTCGCTCATTGGCTGCTCCTTGCGCTGCTTTTCGACAAGTAGCGCCGACCGAGCCAGTTCAACAACTGACGGATCAGCAGCGCCATGCACAGATAAATGAGGGTGGTCAGAGCGTAAGTTTCAAAGGCGCGGAAGTTGCGCGATTGAATGAAGTTGGCGGCGAAGCTCAATTCTTCGGTGGCGATCTGCGAACACACCGCCGAACCGAGCATCACAATGATGATCTGGCTGCTCAGCGCCGGCCAGACCTTGCCCAACGCGGGGAGCAGCACCACGTGGCGGAAGGCTTCGAAGCGGCTCATCGCCAATGCTGCCGCCGCTTCCAGTTGCCCGCGCGGGATCGCCTGGATGCCGGCGCGGATGATTTCGGTCGAGTACGCCCCCAGGTTGATCACCATCGCCAGCACCGCCGCCTGCCACTCGGAAATCTGCACACCGAGGGACGGCAGGCCGAAGAAGATGAAAAACAACTGCACCAGAAACGGCGTGTTGCGGATCAGCTCCACATACACGCCGAAGATCGCCGAGAACGGGCGGATGTTCCACGCCCGTACCAGCGCCCCGACGATGCCCACGCCAACCCCGAAGAGTGCGCCGATGGCCGTCAGCTCAAGGGTGAACAGGGCCCCGCGCAGCAGCAGGTCGGTGTTTTCCACCACCGGCAAGAAATCGAACTGATAGGCCATGAAAGTCTCCCGCGTCGCCGGTCAGAGGTCGGCCGGCAGCGGCTCTTTGAGCCAGGTCTGCGCGTTCTTTTCCAGCGCACCGTCAGCCTTGGCGGTGGTCAGGATCTCGTTGACCTTGCCCAGCAGCGCCGGCTCGTTCTTGTTCACGCCGACGTAGACCGGCGAATCCTTGAGCTTCACTTTCAGCGCGGGTACGCGTTTGGGGTTCTTCTCGCTGATCGCGACCATCACCACGTTGCCGCTGGCGATCAGGTCGACTTGCCCTGCAAGGTAGGCGGCGATGGTCGAGTTGTTGTCTTCGAAACGCTTGATGGTCACGCCTTCGGGGGCGACCTTGGTCAGCTCGATGTCTTCGATGGCGCCCCGGGTGACGCTGATGGTCTTGCCCTTCAGGTCGTCGAGGGTGCTGACGGCTGCGTCCGGCGGGCCGAACACGGCGAGGTAGAACGGCGCATAGGCGCGGGAAAAATCGATGACCTTCTCGCGCTCGGGGTTTTTGCCGAGGCTGGAAATCACCAGGTCGACCTTGCCGGTGGTCAGGAACGGGATGCGGTTCGTGCTGTTGACCGGGGTCAGTTCGAGTTTGACCTTGAGCTGGTCAGCCAGCAGTTTCGCGGTGTCGATATCGAGGCCGCGCGGCTTCATGTCCGGGCCGACCGAACCGAACGGCGGGAAGTCCTGAGGCACGGCGACTTTCAAGGTGCCACGTTTGACCACGTCGTCCAGACCGTCGGCATGGGCGGGGGCCTGGCTCAGCATCAAACCGGCAAACAGGGCGGCGAGGAGGGCGCTGTAACGCTTCGTCATGGACAATCTCCGGATCGGCGGGAAGTGAATTCTGCGATCGGACAGAGCATGGGCCGTGCCAAAACGCCGGTTTCGCTATGCAAAGCCACGGGGTTAGCGGGTTTGCTCGGTCTTACTGGTCTGAACAGTCAGCTCGGGTTTCGCACTGCGATAGCGCATCGGCTTGGGCCGCCGAACCCCGGTGGGGCACGACTTGCCTGATGCCTCGAATAGCTTTACAACTGGCCGCACCTTGGCCTGGTTCGTCTGGAAAACCATGAACTCGATCTCCCGCGCCGTACCCGAAGTGGCGTTGCAAGCGATCCGCAAACTGATTACCGAGCAGGGCTTCGGCCCCGGCGATGCGTTGCCCTCGCAGCGGGATCTGGCGGTTCAGCTGGGTGTCAGTCGCGCATCGTTGCGTGAGGCGTTGTCGTCCTTGAGTGCGCTGGGTGTGGTCAGTATCCAGCCGGGCAAAGGCGTGTTCGTGCAGGCGCCTTTGGAACTGCCGCGCGGCGAGGGCGCGCCGGCCTGGCCGTTTGCCGCCCAGGCGTCGCCGCTGGAAATCTTTCAGTTGCGCTATGCGCTGGAAGGGTTCGCGGCCGGGCTGGCGGCGGTGACGCTGAGCACGTTTGATCTGGACGAACTGGAAGACAACGTTGCCGCCATGCGCGAGCAACTGCGCGCCGGCGACTTCGAGGCTGCGGCGAAACTGGATTTTGAATTTCACCGGCGGATCCTGCTGGCCAGCGGCAATCAGGCGATGCTGAGCATCCTCACCGCCAGTGCCGACATCTTTCTGGAGAGCCAGAAACTACCGTTCATCCGCGCCGAGCGGGCCATGGAAACCTGGCAGGAGCACCGCAAGATCCTCCGCGCCCTCGCTCGCCGGGCCTGCGCCGCCGCGCAGAAAGCCATGCAGGAGCACGTGCGCAACGCGGCCCTGCGCACCGGAATTTCCTTCATCGCCCCCGCCAGCGCGTGACTTGAGCTATACCCAAACTCATCGAGTGCCATAGCAAGACTCAATCATCTGCGGCTTCCTGAACAAGGGAAGGGCGGCTATGATGGGCCACGTTTTTTTGCTTACAACCTGGAGAATTCCATGAGCAGCGATCTGATCAAACACGTTAGCGACGCTAGCTTCGAAGCCGACGTACTCAAGGCCGAAGGCGCTGTCCTGGTCGACTACTGGGCTGAATGGTGCGGCCCTTGCAAAATGATCGCTCCGGTTCTGGACGAGATTGCAGAGACTTACAAAGGCAAGCTGACCGTTGCCAAGCTGAACATCGACGAAAACCAGGAAACCCCTGCCAAACACGGCGTACGCGGTATTCCGACCCTGATGCTGTTCAAGAACGGCAACGTGGAAGCGACCAAGGTCGGCGCTCTGTCGAAGTCGCAACTGGCTGCTTTCCTCGACGCCAATATCTAAGCGTCGCGGTAAAGACTGTCCTCAAAAGGCCCCGCAAATTGCGGGGCTTTTTGCGTATTCAGGGCTAGACGCTCCGAAACTCAGGTGGTACATTCGGCCCCGCACTGGTTTCTCCACTGCCCCCTGCTAGCCGTCGCCGACGCACTCCTTTTCGAATAAGTACGCGATCCTGTCGCCTTCTCCGCGGCGCGGCCTCATTAAGCCAAAAGCTTAATTTTCCCCCCTCCATAAATGATTACGTCATTCCTATATGAATCTGACTGAACTCAAGCAAAAGCCGATTACCGAACTGCTCGAATTGGCCGAACAGATGGGCATAGAAAATATGGCCCGTTCGCGCAAGCAGGACGTGATTTTCTCCCTGCTGAAAAAGCACGCTAAAAGCGGTGAGGAAATCTCCGGTGATGGCGTGCTGGAGATTCTCCAGGACGGCTTCGGCTTCCTGCGCTCCGCAGACGCTTCCTACCTCGCCGGTCCTGACGACATCTACGTCTCGCCGAGCCAGATCCGCCGTTTCAACTTGCGCACCGGTGACACCATCGTTGGCAAGATTCGTCCTCCGAAGGAAGGCGAGCGTTATTTCGCCCTGCTCAAGGTTGACACGATCAACTTCGATCGTCCGGAAAACGCGAAGAACAAGATTCTCTTCGAGAACCTGACCCCGCTGTTCCCGAACGTGCGCATGAAGATGGAAGCCGGCAACGGTTCCACCGAAGACCTGACCGGTCGTGTGATCGACCTTTGTGCGCCGATCGGCAAAGGCCAGCGTGGTTTGATCGTTGCACCGCCAAAAGCCGGTAAAACGATCATGCTGCAGAACATCGCAGCGAACATCGCCCGTAACAACCCTGAAGTTCACCTGATCGTGCTGTTGATCGACGAGCGTCCGGAAGAAGTGACCGAAATGCAGCGCACCGTGCGCGGCGAAGTGGTTGCCTCGACTTTCGACGAGCCGCCGACCCGTCACGTACAAGTGGCTGAAATGGTGATCGAGAAGGCCAAGCGCCTGGTCGAACACAAGAAGGACGTGGTGATCCTGCTCGACTCCATCACCCGTCTGGCCCGTGCCTACAACACCGTGATCCCGAGCTCCGGCAAGGTGCTGACCGGTGGTGTCGATGCCCACGCCCTGGAGAAACCGAAGCGTTTCTTCGGCGCCGCGCGCAACATCGAAGAAGGCGGCTCGCTGACCATCATCGCCACCGCGCTGGTTGAAACCGGCTCGAAGATGGATGAAGTGATCTACGAAGAGTTCAAGGGCACCGGCAACATGGAGCTGCCACTGGACCGTCGTATCGCCGAGAAGCGTGTGTTCCCGGCCATCAACATCAACAAGTCCGGTACCCGTCGCGAAGAGCTGCTGACCGCCGACGACGAACTGCAGCGTATGTGGATCCTGCGCAAACTGCTGCACCCGATGGACGAAGTGGCCGCCATCGAGTTCCTGGTCGACAAGCTGAAAACGACCAAGACCAACGACGAATTCTTCCTGTCGATGAAGCGCAAGTAACATCGTCGGTTGATTCAGAAAATAGCGTCCCTTCGGGGGCGCTATTTTTTTGCCTGTTTTTTGTCCGGCCTATAGGAGGTTTGCGATCTGGTAAGGTCAGTGACTTGGCAAAACATGAAGCAGCGCCCGATGCTGTACAAAAAACAACCATCTGATTGGCATTAAAGATTTATGAGCACACTCGCTTATCGAAGGGATATCGACGGCTTGCGGGCAGTCGCGGTGATTGCCGTGGTGCTGTTCCACTTTGGCGTCCCGGGTTTCACCGGCGGTTTTGTCGGTGTGGACGTGTTTTTCGTGATCTCCGGTTATCTCATCACCTCGATCATCTGGAACCAGCGTCAGGCCGGCCGGTTCAGTTTCGTCGAATTCTGGTCGCGGCGTGCGCGGCGGATTCTGCCGGCGCTGTTTGCGATGATCATCGCGGTGCTGGCCGTGGGCTGGTTCCTGATGGCGCCCAAGGACTACGAAGAGCTCGGGCGCTCGGTGCGCTATCAGGTGCTGTTTGTCTCGAACATCCTGTTCATGCGCCAGGACGGCTATTTCGATGTCGCCTCGGATCTCAAGCCGCTGTTGCACACCTGGTCGCTGGCGGTGGAGGAGCAGTTCTACATCGTCTTCCCGCTGTTGCTGACCCTGATGTCGAGCCGCTTGAAGCACTGGCGGCTGGCACTGTTCGGCGTGTTGCTCGTTTCCTTCGGGTTGAGCGTCTGGGCGGTCCATCATCACCCGGAAAAAGCCTTCTTCCTGTTGCCGATGCGCGCATGGGAACTGCTGGCCGGGGCGATGCTGGCGATCGCGCCGAAACATGCCTGGCGCCTCAAGCCGATGGCGGCGCAATGGTTGAGTCTGCTGGGCATGGGCCTGATTCTGTTGGCAGTGTTCGGGTTCGACAAGCGCACGCCGTTTCCCGGTGCGGCCGCATTGCTGCCGGTGCTGGGCGTGGTGCTGTTGATCCTGGCCAATGGTCATCGCCGGACCTGGGTGGGCCAATTCTTGAGCAGTCGGGTCATGGTCGGTTTTGGCCTGATTTCCTATTCCTGGTATTTGTGGCACTGGCCGGTGTTTGTGTTTTCCAGCTACGCCAGCATCGAGGAACCGAGCGCCTTCGACAGCGCAGGGTTGATCCTGCTGACCCTGGTGCTGGGTTATCTGTCGTGGAAATTCGTCGAGACGCCGTTCCGCGAGCGGCGCTTGCTGGCCGGACGTCGGCAGATTCTGATCGCCGGTGCATTCGGCGTGCTGATAATCGGACTGGCCGGGCAAACCCTGCGCTGGACCGATGGCCTGCCGTGGCGTCTGTCCGATCAGGCACTGCAATACGCCAAGGGGCGCGAGTGGCGGCCGGAGTTGATGGCATGTCTGGCGGACGACAAGACTCCCGATGACAAGCTGTTTTGCCATTACGGATTGCAAAGCCGTGCTTCGCGGGCGCTGGTCTGGGGCGACAGTCATGCCACGGCGTTGATCCCGGTCTTCGATGAGGGGGCAAAAGCCCATGACGTCAGTGTGATCCTCGCCAGTTCGCCGGGGTGCATACCGGTGGAAGGTCTGGAGCATGACGCCCGCTGCGCGCGGTTCAACCAACGTGTGGTGCAGGCAATCAAACCGCAAACCGTCAGTGATGTGGTGCTGGTTGCGCGCTGGAGTCTGTATCTCTATGGCGATGCCAAAGGTGATCTGGGCCATGTCTTGAGAACGCCTGACGGGCACTACGACCGTTCCGTCGCCGAGCAGCGTCTGGCTGACGGGCTGCGCGCGCGGGTGGCGCAGTTGCGGGCCGGCGGGCATCGGGTCTGGCTGGTGAAAGAGGTGCCGTTACAGGCTTTCAGTCCGCCGTACCGTTTGACGCGGCTGGCGATGCTGGATCGCTCGGTGGGTGGCGTCGGGCTGAACGTTGCCGAACACCACAAGCGCCAGGCTTTTATCAGTCACCTGTTCGCCGATCTGGCGAAGGATCCGGCAGTGCGCGTTGTCGATCCGGCGCCGAAGCTGTGCGATGAAAGCGGTCTGTGCCGTGCCGAACTCGGTGGATACTCCCTGTATACCGATGACAATCATCTGTCGGAGGTCGGCGCGCGTTTCGTGGCGCCGATCCTCGAACCGCTGTTTGTCGGCCTGCAGGCCAGGGCAAATCTGGGAAAAGGTCAGGCGAATGCAGCCAAGTAAGCAGTGACGGGCTGCCAGCGACCGGCATAGCAGGTAGGATATACGCCTATTTTGAGGGTGCCATCGTCCAATGAAATTCAAGGATCTTCGGGATTTCGTGCAGCAGCTTGAGCAGCGCGGAGAGTTGAAACGCATCCAGATTCCCGTCTCGCCGGTGCTGGAAATGACCGAGGTGTGCGACCGCACGCTGCGGGCCAAGGGCCCGGCGCTGCTGTTCGAGAAGCCGACCGGTTACGACATCCCGGTGCTCGGCAACCTGTTCGGCACGCCCGAGCGGGTGGCCATGGGCATGGGCGCCGAATCGGTCAGCGAGCTGCGCGAAATCGGCAAGCTGCTGGCGTTCCTCAAGGAGCCGGAGCCGCCGAAGGGCTTGAAGGACGCGTGGTCGAAGCTGCCGATCTTCCGCAAGATCATCGCGATGGCGCCGAAAGTCGTCAAAGACGCACCGTGCCAGGCAGTGGTCATCGAAGGCGATGACGTCGATCTGGCGATGCTGCCGGTGCAGACCTGCTGGCCGGGCGACGTGGCGCCGCTGATCACCTGGGGCCTGACGGTCACCAAAGGTCCGAACAAGGATCGGCAGAACCTCGGTATCTACCGTCAGCAAGTGATCGGCCGCAACAAGGTCATCATGCGCTGGCTCAGCCACCGTGGTGGCGCACTGGATTTCCGTGAGTGGTGCGAGAAACATCCGGGCCAGCCGTTCCCGGTGTCCGTGGCCCTTGGCGCGGATCCTGCGACCATTCTTGGCGCGGTGACGCCGGTGCCGGACAGCCTCTCTGAATACGCCTTTGCCGGCCTGCTGCGCGACAGCCGCACGGAGCTGGTGAAGTGCCGCGGCAACGACCTGCAAGTGCCGGCCACCGCCGAAATCATCCTTGAAGGCGTGATCCATCCGGGCGAAATGGCCGATGAAGGCCCGTACGGCGACCACACCGGTTACTACAACGAAGTCGACAGCTTTCCGGTGTTCACTGTCGAGCGCATCACCCACCGGATCAAACCGATCTACCACAGCACCTACACCGGCCGTCCGCCGGATGAGCCGGCGATTCTCGGCGTGGCGCTGAACGAAGTGTTCGTGCCGATCCTGCAAAAGCAGTTCCCGGAGATCACCGACTTCTACCTGCCACCGGAAGGCTGCTCGTATCGCATGGCCGTGGTGACGATGAAGAAGTCGTATCCGGGCCACGCCAAGCGCGTGATGCTGGGTGTCTGGTCGTTTTTGCGACAGTTCATGTACACCAAGTTCGTTATCGTCACCGACGACGATATCAACGCACGGGACTGGAACGACGTGATCTGGGCCATCACCACGCGCATGGACCCCAAGCGCGACACGGTGATGATCGACAACACGCCGATCGACTACCTCGACTTCGCCTCGCCGGTGTCGGGACTCGGCTCGAAGATGGGCCTGGACGCCACCCACAAGTGGCCGGGCGAAACCACTCGCGAGTGGGGTCGCGTCATCGTCAAGGATGACGCCGTCACCCAACGGATCGATGCCATCTGGAATCAGTTAGGAATAGATTGATGCGTGTAACCCTGCAGCCCTCCGGAGCGGTGCTCGAGATACGGCCCGGAGAGCGGATTCTCGATGGTGCGCGGCGCCTGGGCTACGAATGCCCGCAAAGCTGCCGCAACGGCAATTGCCACGTGTGTGCGGCGCTGCTGGTGGAAGGCCGCGTCGAACAGGCCGGCGAGGTGCACGACCATGGCGAGTTCTACACTTGCATAGCGGAGCCGCTGGAAGACTGCATCGTGCTGTGGGATGGCGTGCTCGCGCTGGGAGAACTGCCGGTGCGCAGCGTGTCGTGTCAGGTCATCGAATGCCGGAACGTCGGTGGCGATACCTTTCGTGTGCGCCTGCGGGCGCCGGCCGGCAAGCCGCCGCGCTACCACGCTGGTCAGTATTTGATGATCGAGCGCGAGAACGGCGAGAAGTCGGCGTTCTCCATGGCCTCCGCGCCTCACGGCGGGCGTGATCTGGAAATCCATGTGCTGGCGCGCGAATCCAGTGCGTTGAGCCTGATCGATCAGCTCAAGCGCAACCCGATGGTGCGGGTCGAACTGCCGTTCGGCGACACCCACCTGGCGGAGCTGCCGGACGGGCCGCTGGTGCTGATCGCTGCGGGCACCGGCATGGGCCAGATCCACAGCCTGATCGAACATTGCCGGGCCACGGGCTTCAAACACCCGGTGCACCTGTATTGGGGCGTGCGCCGTCCAGAAGACTTCTATGCAATCGAACATTGGGACGAATGGCTGAAGTTGCCCAATCTGTTCCTGCACAAGGTCGTCAGTGACCAGTGCGGCTGGGAAGGGCGCTGCGGGATGTTGCACGAAGCGGTGTGCGAGGATTTCCCCGATCTGAAACCGCTGCACGTCTATGCCAGCGGCTCGCCGGCCATGGTCTACGGCACGCTGGATGCGCTGGTGGAAGCGGGGATGGATGCCCATCAGATGCGTGCGGATGTATTTGCTTACGCCCCCCGCTCCTAAGTTCGTTATAACTCGCTATATAGCCGATCGGTATTTATGTAATTACATAAATACCGGTAGGTTATATATCCATCAGGCAATCAACTAAGAACGGTGCCATGGCACTTAAATTGCCTTAAAACATATGTGCCTTATTGTTACAGCGGTGCGTTCTATTAAGTAATTCTTCACCCGCGGGGAGCTGAACGCTATTCGCCATGAGCGCCATTGAAAACGCTTTTCTGAACCTGGCTTATCCTCCGCGGCTCGATCTCGGGCCGCAACTGACGCACGAACAACTTCTCGCCTCCATGCAATCGACCATGGCACGCCACAAGGGCGGGCCGGTGTGGCTGTTCGCTTACGGTTCGCTGATCTGGCGGCCGGAATGCTCCGCCGTCGAGCGGGTGCGTGGGCGCGTGCATGGCTATCATCGTGGCTTATACCTGTGGTCCCACGAGCATCGCGGCACGCCGGAAATGCCGGGTCTGGTCTTTGGTCTGGATCGGGGCGGTTCGTGCAGCGGCTTCGCCTACCGGTTGCCGGAAGACAATCTGGACAGCGCGCTGTATGCGTTGTGGAAACGCGAGATGCCGTTCCCGTCCTATCGGCCACACTGGCTCAACTGCCGACTCGAAGATGGCAGCCAGGTTCAGGCCTTGGGATTCGTATTGGAGCGACACCTGCCCAGCTATGCCGGCAACTTGCCGGATCATGTGCTGAGCCAGGTGTTCGAAAGCGCTTGTGGGCGTTATGGCACGACTCGCGATTATGTCGAGCAGACCGCGCACGCCCTGCGCAGCCACGCCATGCCAGACCGGAATCTGGAGGCGCGGCTCAAGCGCTGTAAGTCAAAGGCCGATCAGGCGACTGCTTCGCGGCTCTGACTGGCGACTTGCTTGTGCCACAGGGTCGGGGCCAGGAAGGCCATCGACAGCAGGCAAGCGCCCACTAGCAGCACGAAACCGCCATCCCAACCGAAATGGTCCACGGTGTAGCCCATCGCTGCACTGGCCGCGACCGAACCACCCAGATACCCGAACAGACCGGTGAAGCCCGCTGCGGTGCCGGCGGCTTTCTTCGGCGCCAGTTCCAGCGCCTGCAGACCGATCAGCATCACCGGACCGTAGATCAGGAAGCCGATGGAGAACAGCGCGATCATGTCGATGGTCGGGTGGCCGGCCGGGTTCAGCCAGTACACCAGGGTCGCGACGGTCACCAGGGCCATGAACACCATGCCGGTCAGGCCACGGTTGCCACGGAAGATCTTGTCCGACATCCAGCCGCACAGCAGCGTGCCCGGAATCCCCGCCCACTCGTAGAAGAAATAGGCCCACGAGGTTTTATCCACGGTGAAACCCTTGGCTTCCTTCAGGTAGGTCGGCGCCCAGTCCAGCACGCCGTAGCGCAGCAGGTAAACGAAGACGTTGGCCATGGCGATGTACCAGAGCATTTTGTTGCGCAGCACGTATTTGACGAAGATTTCCTTGGCGCTGAATTCGTCTTCGTGGCTGGCGTCGTAGCCTTCCGGGTAGTCGTTCTTGTACTTCTCGATCGGCGGCAGGCCGACCGATTGCGGGGTGTCGCGCATGGTCACGAAAGCGAACACCGCTACCGCCAGGGCTACGGCAGCCGGGACGTAGAACGCTGCGTGCCAGTCGTTGAACAGGCCCATGCCGATCAGGAACAGCGGGCCGATCAGGCCGCCACCGACGTTATGCGCCACGTTCCACACCGACACCACGCCGCCACGTTCTTTCTGTGACCACCAGTGCACCATTGTGCGTCCGCTCGGCGGCCAGCCCATGCCCTGGGCCCAGCCGTTGATGAACAGCAGGATGAACATCATGGTGACGCTGGAGGTTGCCCAAGG
This sequence comes from Pseudomonas sp. PHC1, assembly GCF_046487845.1. Classification (NCBI taxonomy): domain Bacteria; kingdom Pseudomonadati; phylum Pseudomonadota; class Gammaproteobacteria; order Pseudomonadales; family Pseudomonadaceae; genus Pseudomonas; species Pseudomonas sp. PHC1. The sequence continues at coordinate 385,326 of NZ_JBJXHJ010000002.1, read as the reverse complement.
TGCGAAACCGAAAATGAACATCACCCCGGCCGAGACCAGCAGGCCGAACGGCAGGAAATAGCGCGGGTTGGAGCGGTCGGACACCAGGCCCATGAGGAACTTGGACAGACCGTAGGCGATGGCGATGGCCGACATCGCCAGGCCCAGGTCGCCACGGCTGTAGCCTTCGTCGATCAGGTACGGCATGGCCAGCGAGAAGTTCTTGCGCAGCAGGTAATAACCCGCGTAGCCAATGAAGATGCCGGCGAAGATCTGCCAACGCAGGCGTCGGTAGGTGCTGTCGATTTTTTCTTCAGGCAATGGAGCCTGATGTGCGGCAGGACGAAAGAAAGCAAACATTCAAGAGCTCCAGATTTCTTGTTTTGACTGCGGATGCGAATGTTACAGTTTCGTTACCGAAAATAGCACCGCTTCCCATCGGCAAAACAGCGGAAATGTTGGAAGTCGCGCGTTCCTTTATGAACATGTCGCTCAGATATAAGTGCGGGGCGTTGTGGGAAAGGTTACTTCGGCGTCTTCCTGCCGGGTTTCAGGGTTTTGTAAGGCGCAGGTTTGGGAAATGTCCTGCGAACAATACAGAAGGCGCGGCGTTCTGTTTCAGGCTGCCGGGCTCTACCCTTTTACGGTGCCAATCAGGCACTCGTGCTGTGAAGGGGGGAGGGCTCATGCAGTGGTGTGTGTTGCTTATATTGCTGATTGTATCGGGAGGCGCGTGGGCGTCCGAGGTGCTGCTGATTCCGGAAAACAACCCGCGGCCGGTCTATCCGTTGGCGCTTTTCAGGGCGGGTATTACAGGTGAAGTGGGAGCCGAGTTCACCGTCCATGCCGACGGTTCAGTCGACCGGATCAGTTTTGCGCAAGGTGGCCATCCGGAGCTGATCGAAGCGGTCAGGAGCGCCATTGAACAATGGCGTTTCAAACCATGGATCGTCGAGGACGGTAAACCGGCTTACAGGCGAGTCCTTGCACCGATGGTGTTCAGGCTGGATCTGGATCAACCCATCCACATCAATCAACAACTGAAAGCATTGAAATGCCGCACCTTGAATGAGAGTCTCGGAAAGATTGCGGAACAGTCGTGGATCGATACGAAGGTGTTCGTTCACACCAGGGCTTACCTTTCCAATGCCTTCCATAAAGCGCAGCTGCCGGACGACCAGCGACTGGCGATGATCGCGAGGCTGAACAAGCGGATTCCGACGATTGTCAGGGGATGCCGCGAAAGCCCGGTCCGGACCTACATGAGCCTGTTGCCGGAGGATATTCGCAGGTTGATGTAGGACTGGAGTGTTCTGAAGGACGATCCGGATTGGTCATCAATTCCGGATCGTCCGATCAGCTCAGCGCACTTGCACCACAACCTTGCCTACGGCCTTGCGCTGCCCGAGATCATTGATCGCCTGCGCGGCATTGCCCAGTGGATAGACCTGCGACACCAGCGGTTTCAGCTTGCCTTCGGCAAACCAGCCGAACAGTTGCTGGAAGTTCGCCGCATTGTCCTGCGGCTGTCGCTGGGCAAAGGAGCCCCAGAACACCCCAAGCACCGCCGCGCCCTTGAGCAGGGCGAGGTTGACCGGCAATTCGGGAATGCGGCCGCTGGCGAAGCCGACCACCAGCAGACGGCCGTTCCAGGCGATGGCGCGGATGGCCTGGTCGAACAGGTCTCCACCGACCGGGTCGTAGATCACGTCGGCGCCCTGGCCATCGGTCAGGCGCTTGATTTCGTCCTTGAGGCTGGTTTCGTTGTAGTTGATCAGTTCGTCGGCACCGGCAGCCTTGGCGACTGCGAGTTTTTCCGCGCTGCTGGCGGCGGCGATCACCCGGGCGCCCATGGCTTTGCCGATCTCAACGGCCGCGAGCCCGACGCCGCCAGAGGCGCCGAGCACCAGCAGGGTTTCCCCCGGCTGCAGGTTGCCGCGCTGCTTGAGGGCGTGCATCGACGTGCCGTAGGTCATGCTGAACGCGGCGGCGGTGTTGAAATCCATTGAGGGCGGGATCGGCAGCACGTTGTAGCCCGGCACTGCGACCTGCTCGGCGAAGCTGCCCCAGCCGGTCAGGGCCATGACCCGGTCACCGACTTTCAGGTGACTGACCTTTTCCCCCACCGCGCTGACCACGCCGGAAGCTTCGCCACCCGGCGAGAACGGGAAGGGTGGCTTGAACTGGTACTTGCCCTCGATGATCAGCGTGTCCGGAAAGTTGACCCCGGCGGCGTGCACGTCCAGCAGGATTTCGTTCTTCTTGGCGACAGGACTGGCGACGTCTTCCAGCACCAGCGATTCGGCAGGGCCGAAGGCTTTGCACAGCACGGCTTTCATCAGGGCTATTCCTTTGGGAGTGATGGCCGATAAGTGTAGGTGTGGCAGTCAACGGGTCAACGAGCATGCCCGGCCCTGATAGTCCGCCATAAGCTTGTGCTTGCGCGGCGGGTCGTTATGCTAGGCCGCAAACCGGATAAGGAGCGAATTGTGAAAGCGTGGATCATGTTGTTGCTGGCCCTGTCTCTGCCTGTGGCAGCGCTGGCCGAAGAAGCCAAAGAGGGCGAGGCGCCGAAGGTCAACTACATCACCCTGAGCCCGCCGTTTGTGGGTAACTACGGGTTGGACGGCACCCCGAAGCTCAAGGTCTACAAGGCCGACGTGGCACTGCGGGTGACGGGCGAAGAGGCGACCAAACTGGTCAAGGCCAACGAGCCGCTGATCCGCAATCAACTGGTGGCGCTGTTCACTCAGCAGACCACCGAGGCGATGGGCAGCATCGAAGGCAAGGAAAAACTGCGTCAGGAAGCCTTGAAGCAGACCCAGCAGGTGATGAACGACGAAACCGGTAAGCCGGTGGTTGAAGACCTGTTGTTCAACAACCTGATCATTCAGTAAGGCATTCGTTGTCCGGGCGGGACTCTTCGCGAGCAAGCTCGCTCCCACAGTGGATTTGCGGTGATGCAGATTTTTGAGTTCACCGAAAAAAATCTGTGGGAGCGAGCTTGCTCGCCAAAGCACTTTGTCAGGCGACAAGTGCCTCAGGGTTTCAATGCGATAACCACCGCCCACTGTTCGGCGGTCACTGGCATCACGGACAGTCGCGAACCCTTTTGCACCAACGGCATTTCTGCCAGCGCGGTCTGCTGTTTCAGATAATCCAGCTTCAAGACCCGGCTGAACGTCTCCACGTGGGCCACATCAATGGCGCTCCAGGCGTTTTTCTCCGGAGTGGCTTTCGGGTCGAAGTAGTGACTCTCCGGCTCCAGTGCGGTGGGATCCGGGTATGCCGCCTGTATTATTTTTCCAATGCCTGCGATGCCTGGCTCCGGGCAACTGGAATGGTAGAAAAAGAATTCGTCCCCCACCGTCATGGCCCGCAGGAAATTGCGTGCCTGATAGTTGCGAACCCCGTCCCAGCGCGCTTTGCCGAGTTTTTCCAGGCCTTTGATCGAGAGTTCGTCGGGCTCGGATTTCATCAGCCAGTAGGCCATGGTGTGTGCTCCTCAAGCGGTCATTGGGCAGGTTGTCCGGCAATTTTATGACAAACCGACGGTCGGTTGACGTCAGCATTTGCGCAGAGGTTCACGTTGTCGCAAAATGCCGGGCTTTAAAGCTTGACGCTGCTGCACGGCCTACGAATGGAAACCGCTGCTGTCATCGTGATGATGTGCCTTGAGGGGGGCAATCGATGAAACGCAAACCGGATTTGCTGTGGACTTTGGTAATTTTGTTCGGTCTGGGCGTCGTGACCACCGGTTATGCGCAAAGTCTGTGGGCCAACAAGGCCGATGCACCGATTGAAGTGGCGCAACAAGTACAACAGTCGACAGCCTTCAAACGCTGAAACTGCCTTTTCGACGCCGCTGATCCGCGCGGCGTCTATCTAGCGAAATACCACGCCTTGTCCGTGACCGTGCCTTGCAACGGTACATCCCAGCTGGCCTGCGCCAATCGTTCGACTTTCTGACATTCATGGGCCAGGCCCAACAGCGTCGGCTTGCGCCAGTTCTGGCGTCGGGCCAGGTAGGCCAGGCTGCGGTCGTAGAATCCGCCGCCCATGCCCAGACGCCCGCCGACATCGTCAAACCCCACCAGTGGCAACAACACCAGATCCAGCGCCCAGATCTTGCGCTGGCGGGCCAGATTGGCGCGCGGCTCAAGAATGCGGAAACGGTTGGGTTTGAGCTTTTCGCCGGGGCGGATCTGCTGAAAGACCATTTTGGTCCGTGGCCAGGCACTGAGCACTGGCAGGTAGGTTTTCTTGCCCCGACGCTGGGCGGCGCGCAGCAACAGGCTTGGGTCGATTTCACCGTCGGTGGGCAGGTACAGGGAAACGTGTTTCGCCCGGCGAAAGTGCGGGTCTTGGGCCAGTTGTTTGTACAGGCCTTCGGCGGCCTGGCGTTGCTCGCTTCGCGTCAGGGAGCGGCGAGCCTTGCGCAGCAGGCGGCGCAGTTGGGGGCGGGGCAGCAACGCGGGTTCGGTCATGGTTCGGCTTCGGCAGGATGGGGACGAAAACGTACGCATAAAAAATCCGATGCCGGCATGCACCGGCATCGGATTCGAATCAGGCTCCCCGGATGAGCCGCTGTCGACTTAGCCCTTGAACCCGAGAGTTCAAGGTGGAGGATGCAGTAGGCTTTAAGGCTTTCCGTCTGGCGGACATGCACACCAGCCCAACGTGCAACCCCCAGGGTAGTGCAAATCGGCTCAGGGACATCGTCAACTGGCAAGCACCCCAGGGAGTGCGGCGAGTATAACTCAAGCGGCCTGGCGAATCAGCCCTTGGTGACGTCCGGATCGGTCGCCAGCACCAGATCGACACGATCGAGCAAGTCACGCACCTGTTCACGGGTCGAACCGCTGGCCTGGATGTCCGGACGCTCTTCTTTGTGCAAGAGGTCGTGGGTGATGTTGAGCGCGGCCATCACGGCGATGCGGTCGGCGCCGATGACTTTGCCGCTGCTGCGGATCTCGCGCATCTTGCCGTCCAGGTAGCGGGCGGCGCTGATCAGATTGCTGCGCTCTTCCTGGGGACAGATGATCGAATATTCTTTGTCGAGGATCTGCACGGTAACGCTATTGCTTGAACTCATGAGTCTTGCTCCAGGGCCTTGAGGCGCGAAATCATCGATTCGACCTTACGCCGGGCGATTTCGTTTTTTTCAATGAGGTGCGCGCGTTCCTCGCGCCAGGTCTTTTCCTGAGCAACTAAGAGTGCATTTTGACTCTTTAGTTGCTCGACTCGGGTAATCAGCAGTTCGAGTCTGGCCATCAGCGCTTGCAGGTCGGTGTCTTCCATTGTGTCCACTGATTCGGTCTGATGGGTTTGGCTGGCGGACAGCCTTTAATGGTCTTGGCGAGTCTGTCGATGTAGGATACAAGGCCTTCATTCTAGACATAGCGCCGTCTGGCGCCTAGCTGCCCATGCCCATTCAGAATTCCCCGTACCAAGGCTTCGCCACCCTGCTCAATTCCAGCGGTCACTCCGTTTCGCCTGCCGAACTGCACGGCCTGTTGCTGGGACGCAGTTGCGCCGGCGCCGGCTTCAATGCCGAAGAATGGCTGATCGATGCCGCCGAGCTGCTCGAAAGCGAGCCGCAGGACAACGTCCGCAACGCCCTGATCGGCCTGCAGGAAATGGTCAAGAGCGAACTCACCGGCGACGACGTCACCGTGGTTCTGCTGCTGCCGAACGATGATGCACCTCTGGCCGAGCGCGCCGCCGCGCTGGGCGAATGGTGCCAGGGCTTCCTTACCGGTTTCGGCCTGAACTGCCGCGACAGCAGTATGCTGAGCACCGAGGCTACCGAGGTGTTGCAGGATCTGGCAGCGATCTCTCAGGTGCAAGACGCACTGGAAGAATCCGAAGACGGCGAAAGCGACTACATGGAAGTCATGGAGTACCTGCGTGTCGCTCCGCTGCTGCTGTTCTCCGAAACCAAAAAGGCCGACGTGCCGCCAGCGGCCAAGCCGTCGCTGCACTGATCGCGTGCCAGGGAAAGCCATCTGCCCATGATTCATATCCCGAAAGCGGAATACGCCCGGCGCCGCAAGGCGCTGATGGCGCAGATGGAACCCAACAGCATCGCGATCCTGCCGGCCGCCGCGGTCGCCATTCGCAACCGCGATGTCGAGCATGTCTATCGCCAGGACAGTGATTTCCAGTACCTCAGCGGTTTCCCCGAACCGCAGGCGGTCATCGTCCTGATGCCCGGTCGTGAGCACGGCGAGTACGTGCTGTTCTGCCGTGAACGCAACGCCGAACGCGAACTCTGGGACGGGCTGCGCGCCGGCCAGGAAGGCGCGATCCGCGATTTCGGCGCCGACGACGCCTTCCCCATTACCGATATCGACGACATCCTGCCGGGCCTGATCGAAGGCCGCGACCGGGTGTATTCGGCCATGGGCAGCAACCCGGAGTTCGACCGCCATCTGATGGACTGGATCAACGTGATCCGCTCCAAGGCGCACCTCGGCGCCCAGCCGCCGAACGAATTCGTTGCGCTGGATCACCTGCTGCACGACATGCGCCTGTATAAATCGGCGGCAGAAGTGAAGGTGATGCGCGAAGCGGCGCGGATTTCCGCCCAGGCCCACATCCGGGCGATGCAGGCCAGCCGGGCCGGGCTGTACGAGTACAGCCTCGAAGCCGAACTGGATTACGAGTTCCGCAAGGGCGGGGCGAAGATGCCGGCCTACGGTTCGATCGTCGCTGCCGGACGCAACAGCTGCATCCTGCATTACCAGCAGAATGACGCGCTGCTCAAGGACGGCGATCTGGTGCTGATCGACGCCGGTTGCGAAATCGACTGCTACGCCAGCGACATCACCCGTACCTGGCCGGTCAACGGCAAGTTTTCCGCCGAACAGAAAGCGATCTATGAATTGGTATTGGCCTCGCAGGAAGCCGCGTTCGCCGAAATCGCCCCGAACAAGCACTGGAACCAGGCGCACGAAGCCACGGTTCGGGTGATCACCGCCGGACTGGTGAAGCTGGGTTTGTTGCAGGGCGAAGTCGACGAGTTGATTGCCTCCGAGGCCTATAAGGCGTTTTACATGCACCGCGCCGGCCACTGGCTGGGCATGGATGTGCATGACGTCGGCGAATACAAGGTCGGCGGCGAATGGCGGGTGCTGGAAGTTGGCATGGCGCTGACCGTGGAGCCGGGCATCTACATCGCCCCGGACAATCAGAACGTAGCGAAGAAATGGCGCGGCATTGGCGTGCGCATCGAGGATGACGTGGTAGTGACCAAGAGCGGTTGTGAAATCCTGACCGGCGGCGTGCCGAAAACCGTCGCCGAGATCGAAGCCCTGATGGCGCAAGCACGGACCTGCGCGGCATGAGTCGGGTCAATCTGGCAATCATCGGTGGCGGTCTGGTCGGCGCCAGTCTGGCGTTGGCGTTGCAGGCCGGGGCCAAGGCCCGTGGCTGGAAGATCGTGCTGATCGAACCGTTCGCCCCCGGTGACACCTGGCAGCCAAGCTACGACGCGCGTTCCTCGGCGCTGTCTTTCGGTTCACGGCAGATTTATCAGCGGCTGGGCGTGTGGCAGGAAATCTCCCGCCGCGCCGAGCCGATCAAACAGATTCATGTGTCCGACCGTGGACGCTTTTCCACCGCTCGTCTCTCGGCGATGGAAGAGGGCGTCCCGGCGCTCGGCTATGTGGTGGAAAACGCCTGGCTCGGCCAGTGCCTGTGGCAGCACCTCGACAAAGACGTAATCAGCTGGCGCTGCCCGGCGGAAGTCTCCCGCATGGAGCCGCTGCCCGACGGCTACCGCCTGACCCTCAACGATGAAACCACGGTCGAATGCGATCTGGCGGTGCTCGCCGATGGCGGCCGTTCCGGTCTGCGCGAGCAGTTAGGCATCAACGTGCGCAAGCGCCCGTACAACCAGAGTGCGCTGATCGCCAACATCACCCCGAGCGAAGCGCACAACGGCATGGCCTTCGAGCGCTTCACCGACGAAGGCCCGATGGCGCTGCTGCCGCTGCCGGAAAACCGCTGCGCGCTGGTCTGGACCCGTCTGGGCATGGACGCGCAACGGCTGGCGGACCTGAGCGAGCGTGATTTCCTCAGCGAGCTGCAAGGCGTGTTCGGCTACCGCCTCGGCACCCTGAAGCAGGTGGGTGCGCGGCATCTGTACCCGCTGTCGCTGGTGGAGGCCGAAGAACAGGTGCGTTCGCATCTGGCCGTTCTCGGCAACGCCGCCCACAGCCTGCATCCGATTGCCGGTCAGGGTTTCAACCTGTCCCTGCGCGATGCCGATGCGCTGGCCGCGGCGCTGCTGGGCAGCGACAAACCGCTGGGGGATTTCGCCACGTTGCAGGCCTATCGCGAGCGCCAGCGCCTCGATCAGGACCTCACCGTCGGATTCTCCGATCAGGTCACGCGCCTGTTCGGCAGCACCCAGCCGCTGGTATCGCTGGGGCGCAATATCGGCCTGCTCGGCCTCGATCTGCTGCCGCCGGCCAAACGCTGGTTCGCCCGCCAGGCCATGGGGCTGGGGACGCGGCCGGATGCGTGAGTGGCTGATCAGACGGTTCGGCAAGGCGCGGCTGATGCGCTGGATCATGACGTTCTACCCGCCGTATTTCGGCGCCGGTGTCCGGGTCAGGCACATCAGCGATGACTTTCGTGACATCCAGGTCTCGATGGGCCTGGGCTGGTACAACCGCAATTACGTCGGCACCCAGTTTGGCGGCAGTCTGTATTCGATGGTCGATCCGTTCTTCATGTTGATGCTCATGGAGAATCTCGGCTCGCGGTACATCGTCTGGGACAAGGCCGCCGACATTGATTTCATATCGCCGGGCAAAGGCCCGGTGTTTGCCCGATTCAACATCGACGACACCCTGCTCGACGAGATCCGTCGGCAGACCGCCAGTGGCGAGAAATACCTGCCGCAGTTGCAGGTCGACATTCATGACGGCGCCGGCAATCTGGTGGCGCGGGTCGGTAAAACCCTTTACGTGCGGCTCAAGCCGCCAGCGAGACAGGCTTAAAGCATGGAAATGCGCGCGGATGTGCTGATTGTCGGAGCCGGAATGGTCGGCAGCGCTTTGGCGCTGGCGTTGCAGGGCAGCGGGCTGGAAGTCCTGCTGCTCGACGGCAGCCCGTTGAGCGTCAAACCGTTCAATGGCGACGCGCCGTTCGAGCCACGGGTGAGCGCACTGTCGGCGGCCAGCCAGCGGATCCTCGATCGCCTCGGCGTGTGGGACGGCATCGTCAACCGACGCAGCAGCCCTTACACCGACATGCATGTCTGGGACGGCAGCGGCACCGGCCAGATTCACTTCTCGGCCAGCAGCGTGCACGCCGATGTGCTTGGGCACATCGTCGAAAACCGCGTGGTCCAGGATGCCTTGCTCGACCGCCTGCACGATTGCGACCTGGGCCTGCTGGCCAACGCGCGGCTGGAGCAGATGCGTCGCTCCGGTGAGGACTGGCTGCTGACCCTGGCTGACGGCCGCACATTGCGCGCGCCCTTGGTGATCGCGGCAGACGGCGCCAATTCCGCCGTGCGCCGTCTGACTGGCGTCGCCACCCGCGAGTGGGATTACCTGCACCACGCCATCGTCACCAGCGTGCGCAGCAGCAAGCCGCACCGGATGACCGCGTGGCAGCGTTTCACCGATCATGGGCCGCTGGCGTTTCTGCCGCTGGAGCGTGACGGCCAGCAGGACTGGTGCTCGATCGTCTGGTCGACCACGCCGAGCGAAGCCGAACGGTTGATGGCGCTGAATGACGCGGATTTCTGCCGCGAGCTGGAGCGCGCGTTCGAAGGCTGCCTCGGCGAGGTTATCAGCGCCGATCCGCGTCTGTGCGTGCCGCTGCGTCAACGCCACGCCAAGCGCTACGTGGCCGAAGGCCTGGCGCTGATCGGCGATGCCGCGCACACCATTCACCCGTTGGCGGGGCAGGGTGTGAACCTTGGCTTCCTCGACGCCGCAGTGCTGGCTGAAGTGCTGCTGCAAGCCAACGAACGCGGCGAACGACTGGCGGATGTGAAGGTCCTGAGCCGCTACGAGCGTCGGCGCATGCCGCACAACCTGGCGCTGATGGCCGCTATGGAAGGCTTTGAGCGGTTGTTCCAGGCTGATCCGCTGCCGCTGCGCTGGCTGCGCAACACCGGACTGAAAATCGTCGAGCAGATGCCCGAGGCCAAGGCGTTGTTTGTGCGTGAAGCATTGGGGCTGACCGGCGACTTACCTGCGCTCGCCAAGGCCTGACCAATGTCGTGCAACATCTGGTAACTCCTTGGGAAAGTGTTCGATTGAGAAGGTAAATGTGAGTCCTTATCATTTGGACCACTTTTCCCGAACGAGAGACCGCTCCCATGTTGGCATCCAAGCGAGTTCTGACCGCACTGGCCCTGACCCTGATCGGCAGCACTGCCGCCCAGGCCGCTGACGAGGTGGTGGTCTACTCCTCGCGTATCGATGAGCTGATCAAACCGGTGTTCGATGCCTACACCGCCAGGACCGGGGTGAAGATCAAGTTCATCACCGACAAGGAAGCGCCGCTGATGCAGCGGATCAAGGCCGAGGGCGAGAACGCCTCCGCCGACCTGCTGCTGACCGTCGATGCCGGCAACCTCTGGCAGGCCGAGCAGATGGGCATTCTCCAGCCATTCACCTCGAAAACCATCGACGCCAACATCCCTCTGCAATACCGTTCTTCGACCCACGCCTGGACCGGCCTGAGCCTGCGTGCGCGAACCATCGCCTACTCCACTGAACGAGTGAAACCGGGCGAGCTGACCACCTACGAAGCGCTGGCCGACAAGAACTGGGAAGGCCGCCTGTGCCTGCGCACGGCGAAAAAGGTCTACAACCAGTCCCTGACCGCCACCATGATCGAAGTGCATGGCGCCGAGAAAACCGAGAAAATCCTCAAAGGCTGGGTCAACAACCTGTCCACCGACGTGTTCTCCGACGACGTCGCGGTGCTGGAAGCAATCAACGCCGGTCAGTGCGATGTCGGCATCGTCAACACTTACTATTACGGCCGCCTGCACAAGCAGAAGCCGGAACTGCCGGTGAAACTGTTCTGGCCGAACCAGGCGGATCGCGGGGTGCACGTCAACCTGTCGGGCATCGGCCTGACCAAGCATGCGCCGCATCCGGAAGCGGCCAAGGCGCTGGTCGAGTGGATGACCACGCCTGAGGCGCAAAAGATCTTTGCCGATGTGAACCAGGAGTTCCCGGCGAATCCGGCGGTGAAGCCTTCGGAAGAAGTGGCGGCTTGGGGGCAGTTCGTGGCTGATACTTTGCCGGTTGAGGTGGCAGGCAAGCGCCAGGCCGAAGCGATCCGGATGATGGATCGGGCGGGTTGGAACTGAGTCTTTCCTGACAGCACTGTTTGATCGTTCCCACGTTGAGGCGTCGAACCGTCTGCGTGGGAATGCAGCCCCCGACGCTCTGCGTCGCATCATCGACAGCGTGACGCAGAACGTCACAGAATGTGTGCCCACGCAGAGCGTGGGCACAATCATTTGAACGAGACTGTTTCCTTGGCCCACCCCGCCCAACGCCGCTGGTACCCCATCGTCTTCACCATCGCCGCGTTGGTGCTGCTCCCCCTCAGCGTCCTCCTGCTCTCATGGCAAACCATCGATCACCAGATCTGGTCGCACCTGTGGGAAACCCAGATGCCGCGTCTGCTGGGCAACACCCTGACGCTGGTTCTCGGCGTTGGCGTGGGGGTAACGCTGATCGGCGTGAGCCTGGCCTGGCTCACCAGCCTCTGCGAATTCCCCGGTAGGCGCTGGCTCGACTGGGCGCTGATGCTGCCGTTCGCCATCCCGGCCTACGTGCTGGCGTTCGTCTTCGTCGGCCTGCTGGACTTCGCAGGCCCCGTGCAGACCCTGCTGCGCGAATGGTTCGGCGCCGGCCTGCGCCTGCCGCGAGTGCGTTCTACCGGCGGCGTGATTCTGGTGCTGGTGCTGGTGTTCTACCCCTACGTTTACCTGCTGGCGCGCACCGCGTTTCTCGCGCAGGGCAAAGGCCTGATGGAAGCCGCACGAGTGCTCGGCCAGTCACCGTGGCAAGCATTCTGGCGCGTGGCGTTGCCGATGGCGCGACCGGCGATCGGTGCCGGCGTGGCGCTGGCGCTGATGGAAACCCTGGCGGATTTCGGCGCGGTGTCGGTGTTCAACTTCGATACCTTCACCACCGCGATCTACAAGACCTGGTACGGCTTCTTCAGCCTGCCCAGTGCCGCGCAACTGGCCAGTCTGTTGCTGCTGGTGGTGATGCTGGTGCTGTATGGCGAGCGCCGTGCCCGTGGGGCGAACCGGGCAAGCAACGAGCGGCCACGGATCAAGGCGCTGTACCACCTGCGCGGGCCCAAGGCCTGGGCGGCGACCGGCTGGTGCGGTCTGGTGTTCGCCTGTGCGTTTGTCATTCCGGTGCTGCAACTGGGGGTATGGTTCTGGCAGCGCGGGCGCTTCGACCTGGATGAGCGCTACGCCGGGCTGATTCTCCACACCTTGTATCTGGGCGGCATGGCAGCCTTGATCACAGTCAGCGTGGCGATGTTGCTGGTGTTCGCCCGGCGGCTGGCGCCCACCCGGACGATCAACTCTGCGGTCGGTCTGGCCAATCTCGGTTATGCCTTGCCGGGTTCGGTGCTGGCGGTGTCGATCATGCTCGCGTTCAGTTATCTGGATCGGGAGCTGGTGATTCCGCTGTCCGGCTGGCTCGGTGGTGCGGGCAAGCCGCTGCTGCTGGGCAGTCTGGCAGCGTTGCTGCTGGCGTATCTGGTGCGGTTCGTGGCGGTGGCTTATGGACCACTGGAAAGCAGTCTGGCGCGTATACGGTCCTCTTTGCCTGAAGCGGCACGTAGCCTGGGTGTCAGCGGTCCGCGACTGTTTTTCAAAGTGTATCTGCCGCTGTTGCTGCCCGGCACGCTCAGCGCTGCGTTGCTGGTGTTCGTCGATGTGCTCAAGGAAATGCCCGCGACCCTGCTGATGCGCCCGTTTGGCTGGGACACGCTGGCGGTGCGGATCTTCGAAATGACCAGCGAAGGCGAATGGGCGAGGGCGTCGTTGCCGGCGCTGACGTTAGTGCTGGTCGGTCTGTTGCCGGTCATCGGACTGATCCGTCGTTCGGCGCACCGCAACACTTAGTCGTCAGTCCTGAATCATGCGGCTACAATGCGCGGCATTCGGTGCGGTCCGTCTGACAGACCCTGTCGCTGAAATCGGCTGAAGGCCCTTTGATACAGGGCTTTCCGATCCGTGCAGCAGCGCTCCGCACCTTCGCCACGCCCGGAAGGAGAAACCCATGGGACAGCGTACGCCTCTGTATGACCTGCATCTCGCCCTCGGCGCGAAGATGGTCGATTTTGGCGGTTGGGACATGCCCCTGCATTACGGCTCGCAAGTCGAGGAGCACCATCAGGTGCGCCGCGATTGCGGGGTATTCGATGTTTCCCACATGACCGTGATCGATGTCAGCGGCCCCCAGGCCAAGGCCTGGCTCCAGCATTTGCTGGCCAATGACGTCGAACGCCTGCACAGCCCCGGCCGTGCGTTGTACAGCACCATGCTCAACGAGCGCGGCGGCATCGTCGACGACATGATCGTCTACCGCCTTGAAGCCGGTTATCGTCTGGTGGTCAACGCCTCCACCCGCGATCAGGACCTGGCCTGGATGCAGGCACAGCTGGGCAGTTTCGATGTGCAAATGCACGAACGCTTCGAGCTGGCGATGCTCGCCATCCAAGGCCCCCATGCCCGGCACAAGATTGCCGAACTGGTGACTCAGTCCCGAGCCAACCTGATCCAGATGCTCAAGCCTTTCGAAGGCCACGTCGACGGCGACTGGTTCATTGCGCGCACCGGTTACACCGGCGAGGACGGTCTGGAAATCGCCCTGCCGGCCGATCAGGCCCCCGGGTTTTTCAACGATCTGGTGGGCGCCGGCATTTCCCCCATCGGTCTCGGTGCGCGCGACACGCTGCGGGTCGAAGCCGGCATGAACCTCTACGGTCAGGACATCCACCAGGAGGTTTCGCCACTGGCCTCGAACATGGCCTGGAGCATCGCCTGGGAGCCGGCCACGCGCCGGTTCATCGGTCGCGACGCGCTGGAAGCGGAAAAAACCGCCGGTGTGCAGCACAAACTGGTCGGCCTGGTGCTTGAGGAACGCGGGGTTTTGCGGGCTCATCAGGTGGTTCGTATCGCCGATGTTGGCGAAGGGGAGATCACCAGTGGTAGTTTCTCTCCTACGCTTAGCAAGTCGATTGCCCTGGCGCGTGTGCCGATGGCGACTGCCGACCGCGCCGAAGTGGAAATCCGTGGCAAGTGGTACCCGGTACGGGTGGTCAAACCGACCTTCGTACGCCATGGCAAAACCTTGATCTAACCTTTTCCGGCGGGCACGACCGCTGACCTATTTCCTGAGGACACAGAACATGAGCAATATCCCCGCCGACCTGCGTTTTGCCGAAAGTCATGAATGGGCGCGCCTGGAAGCCGACGGCACCGTCACCGTGGGCATCAGCGATCACGCCCAAGAAGCGTTGGGTGATGTGGTGTTTGTCGAGCTGGCAGAAGTGGGCAAGGTGTTCGCTGCCGGTGATGCCGCCGGTGTTGTCGAGTCGGTCAAGGCTGCTTCCGACATCTATTCCCCGGTTGGTGGCGAAGTGATTGCGGTCAACGAAGAGCTGGCCGGTTCGCCCGAAGAGCTGAACAACGATCCGTACGCCGCGTGGATCTTCAAGCTCAAGCCAAGCGACAAGGCCGAACTGGACAAGCTGCTCGACGCGGCCGCCTACAAGGCTGCCATCGGCGAATAAGCTGCACGCCAGGCCCCAAAGCCCCGACCCGTCGGGGCTTTTTTCTGCCCGGGACTTTTGCCGTCGGGGTGGCTGCTATGCTGGTTTGACCGTGTTGCATTGACGCCGAGCCGCCAGCCAAGAGAGAGCCCGTCATGTCCCAGTTGCCATCCCTGAGCCAGTTACGCGATCCCCATGCCTTTCTGCGCCGCCACCTCGGCCCCGATGCCGCCGAGCAGCAGGCGATGCTCGACAGCCTCGGCCTCGGCAGCCGGGTCGAACTGATCGAGCAGACCGTGCCGCCGGGCATTCGCCTCAACCGCGAGCTGGACCTGCCACCGGCGCTGGACGAGCAGGCAGCGCTGGCCAAACTGCGCGGCTATGCCGAACAGAATCAGGTCTGGACCAGCCTGATCGGCATGGGCTACCACGGCACCCTGACGCCGACCGTCATCCTGCGCAACGTGCTGGAAAATCCCGGCTGGTACACCGCCTACACGCCTTACCAACCGGAAATCGCCCAAGGCCGGCTCGAAGCGTTGCTCAACTTTCAGCAACTGACCATCGACCTCACCGGCCTTGAATTGGCCAACGCTTCGCTGCTCGATGAAGCCACCGCGGCGGCGGAAGCCATGGCCCTGGCCAAGCGGGTGGCGAAGTCGAAAAGCAATCTGTTCTTTGTTGACGAAAACTGTCATCCACAAACCCTTTCCGTGGTGCAGACCCGCGCCGAAGGCTTCGGCTTTGAGCTGATCGTCGACGCTGTGGATAACTTGAAGCAGCACCAGGTGTTCGGCGCGCTGCTGCAATACCCCGACACCCACGGCGAAGTCCGTGACCTGCGGCCGCTTATCGATCACCTGCACGCGCAGCAAGCACTGGCCTGCGTGGCGGCCGACCTGCTCAGTCTGTTGTTGCTGACCCCGCCGGGCGAACTGGGTGCGGACGTGGTGTTCGGCTCATCCCAGCGCTTCGGCGTGCCGATGGGTTACGGCGGCCCGCACGCGGCGTTTTTTGCCAGCCGCGAGGAATACAAACGGGCGATTCCCGGGCGGATCATCGGCGTGTCGAAAGATGCCCGTGGCAACGTCGCGCTGCGCATGGCCCTGCAAACCCGCGAGCAGCATATTCGTCGGGAGAAGGCCAATTCGAACATCTGCACCGCCCAGGTGTTGCTGGCCAACATCGCCAGTTTCTATGCGGTCTATCACGGCCCGGAAGGACTGAAACGAATCGCCCAGCGCGTGCACCGGCTGACCTGCATTCTCGCCGCCGGGCTTGAGCGCCATGGCATCCAGCGCCTCAACCGACACTTCTTCGACACCCTGACGCTGGACGTGGGCGGGGCGCAAACCGCGATCATCGAAAGCGCCCGGGCCGCGCAGATCAACCTGCGCATTCTCGGTCGTGGCCAACTGGGTCTGAGCCTCGACGAGACCTGTGATGAAAACACTGTGGCCAAACTGTTCGATGTGCTGCTGGGCGCCGATCACGGGTTGAGCGTCGATGATCTCGACGCTGAAACGCTGACCTCCGGTATTCCCGACACGCTGCAGCGCAGCACGCCGTACCTGCGCCACCCGGTGTTCAACGCCCACCACAGCGAAACCGAGATGCTGCGTTATCTCAAACAGCTGGAAAACAAGGATCTGGCGCTCAACCAGTCGATGATCCCGCTGGGCTCCTGCACCATGAAACTCAACGCCACCAGCGAAATGATCCCGATCACCTGGCCGCAATTCGCCAACCTGCACCCGTTCGTGCCCCGGGAGCAGGCTGTCGGTTACACGCTGATGATCGAAGAGCTGGAGCGCTGGCTGTGCGCGATCACCGGGTTCGATGCGATCTGCATGCAGCCCAATTCCGGCGCCCAGGGCGAGTACGCCGGGCTGCTGGCAATCCGCAAATATCACGAAAGCCGACAGCAGGGCGGGCGGGATATCTGCCTGATTCCTTCCTCGGCCCACGGCACCAACCCGGCCTCGGCGCAGATGGCCGGGATGCGCGTGGTGATTGTCGAGTGCGACGACGCCGGCAACGTTGATCTGGAGGATTTGAAAGCCAAGGCGTCCGAGGCCGGGGCCAAGCTGTCGTGCCTGATGGCGACCTACCCGTCGACCCACGGCGTGTACGAGGAAGGCATCAGCGAAATCTGCGAAGTTATCCACAAACACGGCGGCCAGGTGTACATGGACGGCGCCAACCTCAACGCTCAGGTCGGGCTGGCGCGGCCGGCGGACATCGGCGCCGACGTGTCACACATGAACCTGCACAAAACTTTCTGCATTCCCCACGGCGGGGGCGGGCCGGGCATGGGGCCGATTGGCGTGCGCGCACATCTGGCGCCGTTCGTTGCCAACCATCCGGTGATTCCGATCGACGGGCCGCAACCGCAGAACGGAGCGGTCAGCGCCGCCCCGTGGGGCAGTGCGAGCATTCTGCCGATCAGCTGGATGTACATCGCGATGATGGGGCCGCAATTGGCGGACGCCAGCGAGGTGGCGATTCTGGCGGCGAATTACCTGGCGCAGCACCTTTCGGGTGCTTTCCCCGTTCTGTACACCGGGCGCAACGAGCGGGTCGCCCACGAGTGCATTCTGGATCTGCGGCCGCTCAAGGCCGCCACCGGCATCAGCGAAGAGGACGTCGCCAAGCGCCTGATGGATTACGGTTTCCACGCGCCGACCATGTCGTTCCCGGTGCCGGGCACCTTGATGGTCGAACCGACCGAGAGCGAGTCCAAGGCCGAACTGGATCGCTTCATCGGCGCCATGCTGAGCATCCGCGCAGAAATCACCGAGGTACAGAACGGCAACTGGCCAGCCGAAGACAACCCGCTCAAACGGGCGCCGCACACCCTGGCCGATATCACCGGCGTGTGGGAGCGGCCGTACAGCATCGAACAGGGCATCACGCCGGATGCACACACCCAAGCGCACAAGTATTGGCCGGCAGTGAACCGGGTCGATAACGTCTACGGCGACCGCAACCTGTTCTGCGCCTGCGTGCCGGTGGACGATTACCGCTGATCAGCGGACAAAAAAATGCCGCTCGTGTGAGCGGCATTTTTGTCTGTCCGGAAAGTTATTCCGACGCCACGGCGTTCTTCGCCAGAATCGCGTTCGCCAGTTCCATGTCCGTTGCCTGCAGGCCCGGGTTGTCGGCGCGGACTTTCTGCATCGCGGCTTCCAGGTACGGGCCACGGATACCGCCATCGCTGGCGACGAAGCTGCCGGCGTCGTCCTGGGCGGCAACGATCAGTTTGTGATCCTTGAAGGTCAGGTAGGTCGAGCCGGTGGTGGCGCCGGACGAAATGACGTTACGCCAAAAGCTGTCGGCCATTGCCGAACCGACGGGTAGAGACAGCAGGGCAAGGGTGGCGACAGCAAGTTTGAGACGCATGTTGGGTGACTCCACTGGTGTTGAATAACGGGTTGGATCGTCGTTTCGCCGATCCGGTTCCGTGAGAGGCTATTTCTGCTCGCTCTGTGGTGTCACCCGCAATACTTCTTCAAGCGTTGTCAGCCCGGCCGCGACTTTCTGCGCGCCGGACAGGCGCAGGCTGCGCATGCCTTCCTTGAATGCCTGCCGACGGATCGCCGTCAGATCGGTGTCAGGGCTGATCAAGGCCTTGAGGCTGTCGGTCAGTTGCATGATTTCGTAGACCCCGGCGCGACCGTGATAACCGGTGTCACGGCATTCCAGGCAACCGATGGCCCGTTGCGCATTGCCCGGCAGCGGCGCCTGCCATGGCCGGGTCAGGGTTTGCCAGTCTTCTTCGTCCAGCGTCAGCGGCGCCTTGCAGTGCGGGCACAGGGTTCGCACCAGTCGTTGCGCCATCACACCGAGGACGGTGGCCTTGATCAGGTAATGCGGCACGCCGAGCTCCAGCAGACGACTGATGGCGCTTGGTGCGTCATTGGTGTGCAGGGTCGAGAGCACCAGGTGCCCGGTCAATGCCGCCTGGATCGCCATTTCGGCGGTTTCCAGGTCGCGGATCTCGCCAATCATGATGATGTCCGGGTCCTGTCGCATCAGCGCGCGCACGCCGGCGGCGAACGTCAGGTCGATGTTGTGCTGGACCTGCATCTGGTTGAAGGCCGGCTCGACCATCTCGATCGGGTCTTCGATGGTGCAGAGGTTGACCTCCGGCGTCGCCAGTTTTTTCAGCGTGGTGTACAGCGTGGTGGTCTTGCCGGAACCGGTCGGGCCGGTGACGAGAATGATGCCGTTGGGCTGGCGGGTCATGTCCTGCCAGCGGCGCAGATCGTCAGCTGAAAACCCGAGCTGATCGAAATCCTTGAGCAGCACCTCCGGGTCGAAGATCCGCATCACCATTTTTTCGCCGAACGCGGTGGGCAGCGTTGATAGCCGCAGCTCGACCTCGCCGCCGTCCGGGGTCTTGGTCTTGACCCGGCCGTCCTGGGGCTTGCGCTTCTCGGCGACGTTCATCCGGCCAAGGCTTTTCAGGCGACTGACGATGGCCATCGTCACCTGTGGCGGAAATTGATAGACGTTGTGCAGCACGCCATCGATGCGAAAACGCACCGTGCCTTGCTCGCGTCGGGGTTCAATGTGGATATCGCTGGCCCGCTGCTGGAAGGCGTACTGGAACAGCCAATCGACGATGTTGACGATGTGCGCGTCGTTGGCGTCGGGCTCCTGATCACTGGCGCCGAGGTTGAGCAGTTGTTCGAAGTTGCCGAGGTTGCCGTTCTGCGCATCGGCATTGCTGGCGCCGCTGACCGATTTGGCGAGGCGAAAGAATTCGACGCTGAATCGCTGAATGTCCGCCGGGTTGGCCACCACTCGCTTGATCGGCAGTTTCAGCACGTGAGTCAGATCGGCTTCCCAGCCGCTGACGTAGGGCTGGGCGCTGGCCACGGTCACCGCGTCGCGGTCGACCGACACCGCGAGGATCTTGTGGCGCTGCGCAAAGGCATAGGACATCAGCGGCGTGATGGCGGCGACGTTGATCTTCAGCGGATCGATCCGCAGGTACGGCTGGCCGGCCTGTTGCGCCAGCCACAGGGTCAGGCTTTCCAGATCGAGGTGTTTGCCCGGACGGCTGAGATCGTCCAGCTGCTGGCTGGCGATGAATTCCAGCGGGTGTTTCTGGCCGTGGGCGGCATGCCGACGCCGGGCATTCAGCGCCTGTTCGGCCGAGTCCTGGCAGATGAAACCCTGGGCGACCAGTTCACGCAGTACCTCATTGAGATCCAGCCAGCGGTCCTGAGCGGCGAGTTGAACGGACATGCGGGCTCCTTTTGAACGACAGTGCGCAAAGGATAGTCGTGGCCCCGCCGACCGTTGGGCCACTACCCGACGAAGACGTTTCGGTTTTTGTCAGCCGGCCGCCTGCGCCGGCGCATCCCACGCCGCCTCGGGGTTTTGCAGGTTCACCGAGCAGACGCTGATCAGGTTACGAAGTTTTTCCGCGATCACCTGGGCGCGGTGCCAGCTCAGGCCGCTCATGACGATGTCGATCGACAGCAGGTCGTCGAGCCGCTGGACATTGACCTGTTCCGGGGTAAGGCACTGCAAGGCGAACAGGTTCAGCACCCGCACCAGCAAATCCGGCTCGGCTTCGGCCAGGATCTGGTACTGCGCAAGGCAATGGGCGTTGCTGGCGTTCCACACATCGGCACGGGGCGCGGGGGTGTTGACGGCTTCGAGGTGTGGCATGGCAGGTCTCCGGAATCAGTGGAGGAATTTTTACATTCGATGCCGGGCATTTCTTGTCTAAGATGAGCTTCTTGCGCGATTGGTCGGGTATATCAATTCGGCATTGGCTGATTTTGAGGATTATTTATGCACAGCGAGCTGGACAGTTATGACCGGCGCATTCTCGCCCTGCTGCAAGAGGACGCTTCCTTGTCCAGCGCACAGATCGCCGAACAGGTAGGCCTGTCGCAGTCGCCATGCTGGCGACGGATTCAGCGGATGAAGGAGGAGGGGATCATTCGTGGTCAGGTGACCTTGCTCGATCGCAAGAAGATTGGCCTGAACACGCAGATCTTCGCCGAGATCAAACTCAACGCCCACGGCCGTTCGAACTTCACTGAGTTCACCGAGGCGATTCGCGGCTTTCCGGAAGTGCTGGAGTGTTATGTGCTGATGGGTGCGGTGGATTTCCTGCTGCGGATCGTCGCGGCGGACATCGAGGCGTATGAGCGGTTCTTCTTCGAGAAACTGTCGCTGGTGCCGGGGATTCAGGAAGTGAACTCGATCGTCGCGCTGTCGGAGATCAAGTCCACGACAAGCCTGCCGGTATTGCGCTGATTTGATGATCGTTCCCACGCAGACGGTTCGACGCCTTGACGTGGGAACGATCTTTAGCGGGGATTACATGCGCAGCAGCATTTTCCAGGCGCGATTCTGATACACCGCAATCGCCTGATGCTTGCGTGCATCGAGCAGTTCGTCGGTGATGGTCGGCTCATTGGCCAGTTGCGCCAGTTTGTTCAGCTCGCCGTACAGGCGATCCATTTCCGGGATCTCCAGCACGTTGCGCGCGTGGTGCAGCCAGACCTGGATGCGTTCGATGCGCGGCAGTTGCTCGGCCAGATCTTCCGGCTGCTGCTGATAACGCTGCAATTGCAGCGAAGTGGCTTCTTCGCCCAACAGGCGCGGCAGCCAGCTTTGCAACTGCGCAGCACCCTGGCGATTGCCACGGGTGTTGCGGTCAGCCGTCCAGGTACGGGCCAGCAACCAGCGCGAAGCGTTCAGCGAGAACAGGCCCCAGCGCGGGTCTTCCAGCTCTTCGAGGAACTGTTCCGGCGCGGCTTTGCGCACGTCTTCGTCTTCGATGCCGACCTGTACCAGCGGACGCCAGTCTTCCAGCAGCGCATCCAGTGCCACGCGCAAGTCGTGGGTCGACTGACGCGGTGCGGCCTGGCCGAGGCTGCTCAGCAGGGCGCGCATTTCCGCAAGGTTCTCGACCCAGTCCTGCAGCAGGCGCCAGTGACCGTTGAAGCGATACTGTTCGGCCAGACGCTGACTGCTGCCGAGCAAGTGCCAGGCCAGGGCGGCGAAGGCGTCGTCCAGCGGGGTTTCAGCGGTGATGGCCGGCGCCGGCAGGCTCAGCGAGTAGCTGTTGGCGTCGTACAGGCGATAACCGCGCTCGGCCTTGCTGATGTCGCACGGCATCAGGGCCAGGGTTTCGGCCAGCTCGGCGGCCAGCTCCAGCAGTGCGGCAGGCTCGCCTTCGCGCAGTTCCAGTTCCAGCTCGCAGATTTCTTCTTTCTGCTTGCCGACCACCACATGGCCCAGGTCCAGCGCGGCTTCGATGACCACTTTGGTCTTGCCACGGCCCCAGGCGATTTCGGCGCGCTCGCGGACGAAGTCGGTGGTGAAGATCGGCTTCAGGGTTTTCTTGTCCAGGTCGGCAAGGGACTCGGGCCAGCATTCGCCGTCGAGTTTCTTCACGTCGAGCCTGGCTTTGGGCAGGTTCCAGTCGTACTCGTTACGCTCGGACAGGCCGGCGACGCTCTGGCCACGGGTCTTGAGGGTCTGAATCACCTCTTCGCCGTCCTTGCGCAGGCGCAGGGCAACCTTGGCCCGGGCCAGGTCACGCTCAGGCGTGTCGAAATACTGATTCATCAACTCACGGCGTTCCCAGCCACTTTTGTTGCGTTTTTTCAGGAGAGGGTGCTCGCGCAGGGCGGCGAGGGTTTCGCGGCTGACGCGGAGTTTGATTTCGGTTTCTTTCTGCATGGCCGGAAAATCCAGGATCGGGAGCGCAGCCGGGGGAATGTGTGGCTGCCAAGGCCGTGCAGTGTACAGGACTGAACCTTCCTACGCTTTGCGGCGGTTTATTCTCGGCGCCGGATGGTTCTATGATGGACTTCAATCCGGGAGTTGGAGTCAGCGATGCCTTTGCCGTCCATGCAAGACCAGTTCGCTGCACTGATCGCTGCGCCGTCGGTCAGTTGCACCCAACCGCGCCTCGACCAGTCCAACCGGGCGGTGATCGATCTGCTGGCGGGTTGGCTTGGCGACCTCGGTTTCAGTTGCGACATCCAGCAGGTCAGCCCCGGCAAATTCAACCTGCTCGCCAGCTTTGGCAGTGGCCCCGGCGGGTTGGTGCTGGCAGGGCACAGCGACACGGTGCCGTACGACGATGCGTTGTGGAAAACCGATCCACTGAAACTCACGGAAGTCGACGGACGCTGGGTCGGTCTCGGCAGTTGTGACATGAAGGGCTTCTTCGCCCTGATCATTGAAGCCGTGCAACCGTTGCTCGACCAGCCGTTCAGGCAACCGCTGCTGATCCTCGCCACCTGTGATGAAGAAAGCTCGATGTCCGGCGCCCGGGCGCTGGCCGAGGCGGGGCGTCCACTGGGCCGGGCGGCGGTGATCGGCGAGCCGACCGGGCTCAAGCCGATCCGCATGCACAAGGGCATCATGATGGAGCGCATCGATATCCTCGGGCAGAGCGGCCATTCGTCGGATCCGCGTCTGGGACACAGCGCCCTCGAAGCGATGCACGACGCCATCGGCGAACTGCGTGGCCTGCGCCTGCTGTGGCAACGCGAATTCAACAACCCGCAGTTCAGCGTGCCGCAGCCGACCATGAACTTCGGCTGCATCCACGGCGGCGACAACCCCAACCGCATTTGCGGCCAGTGTTCGCTGGAGTTCGACCTGCGGCCGCTGCCGGGGATGGATCCCAAGGTCTTGCGCAACGACATTCTGCGCAAGCTCAACCCGGTCGCCGAACGGCATAAAGTGAAGATCGATTACGCGCCACTGTTTCCCGAGGTGCCGTCGTTCGAGCAGGCCGAGGACGCGGAGCTGGTGCGAATTGCCGAAAAACTCACCGGCCACACGGCCGAAGCGGTAGCGTTCGGCACCGAAGCGCCTTATCTTCAGCGTCTTGGCTGCGAAACCATCGTGCTCGGCCCCGGCGACATCGCCTGTGCGCACCAACCGGGCGAGTACCTCGAAATGTCACGTTTGAAGCCTACCGTGCATCTATTGCGGCAGTTGATCGAACATTACTGTCTCAAAACTGTATAAATTGCCCACCCATCCACCCGTATTCATGAGGAGAGCGCGCGTGTCGCCAAGCCTGTTCCGACGATAACCATCAGCCCGCTGTGCGTTTTCCGTTTCGCCCCTTTTCCGGCTGCTATTTATTACAGGCCCAGGTTCATGCCCGAATACGTCAATTGGCTTCGCCACGCGTCTCCTTATATCAATGCTCACCGCGATTGCACCTTCGTCGTCATGCTTCCGGGCGACGGCGTGGAGCATCCGAACTTCGGCAATATCGTCCATGACATCGTGCTGCTGCACAGCCTCGGCGTGCGGCTGGTGCTGGTTCACGGTTCCCGTCCACAGATCGAAACTCGCCTCGCCGCCCGTGGCCTGACCCCGCATTACCACCATGGCATGCGCATCACCGATGCCGCGACGCTGGAGTGCGTGATCGACGCGGTCGGCCAGCTGCGCATCGCCATCGAAGCGCGGCTGTCGATGGACATGGCTTCGTCGCCGATGCAGGGCTCGCGCCTGCGGGTCGCCAGCGGCAACCTCGTGACGGCACGACCGATCGGCGTGCTGGAAGGTGTCGACTATCACCACACCGGCGAAGTGCGCCGGGTCGACCGCAAAGGCATCAACCGCCTGCTCGACGAGCGCTCCATCGTATTGCTGTCGCCGCTGGGGTATTCGCCGACCGGTGAGATCTTCAACCTGGCCTGTGAAGATGTCGCCACCCGCGCCGCCATCGATCTGGGGGCCGACAAGCTGCTGCTGTTCGGTGCCGACCTCGGTCTGATCGACGAAAA
Organism: Pseudomonas sp. PHC1; assembly: GCF_046487845.1. Classification (NCBI taxonomy): domain Bacteria; kingdom Pseudomonadati; phylum Pseudomonadota; class Gammaproteobacteria; order Pseudomonadales; family Pseudomonadaceae; genus Pseudomonas; species Pseudomonas sp. PHC1. The sequence continues at coordinate 360,763 of NZ_JBJXHJ010000002.1, read as the reverse complement.
CGGCAAACTGGTGCGCGAGCTGCGTCCGCAACAGGTGCCGGCACATTTGCAGCGTCTGGGCAGCAACTATCAGGCGGAACTGTTGGATGCCGCCGCCGAAGCCTGTCGAGGCGGCGTGGCGCGCAGCCATATCGTCAGTTATGCCGAGGACGGCGCGCTGCTGACTGAACTGTTCACCCGCGACGGCGGCGGTACGCTGGTGGCCCAGGAGCAATTCGAACTGGTGCGCGAGGCGGCGATTGAAGACGTCGGCGGTTTGCTTGACCTGATCAGTCCGCTGGAGGAGCAGGGCATTCTGGTGCGCCGTTCCCGTGAAGTGCTGGAGCGCGAGATCGAGCAGTTCAGCGTGGTCGAGCGTGAAGGGATGATCATCGCCTGTGCGGCGCTGTATCAGATTGCCGATTCGGATGCCGGCGAGCTGGCGTGCCTGGCCGTGAACCCGGAATACCGTCATGGCGGTCGCGGCGACGAACTGCTCGAACGCATCGAGACCCGTGCCCGGGCGCAAGGCCTGAAAACCCTGTTCGTTCTCACCACCCGCACCGCCCACTGGTTCCGCGAGCGTGGCTTCGAACCGAGCAGCGTCGAACGCCTGCCGGCGGCGCGGGCTTCTCTCTATAACTATCAGCGCAATTCGAAGATCTTCGAAAAGACGCTTTGACTCATCAGGCTGTGGGGCAGCAGATGCAGGCCGCAAGCTCCCCACCCAGCCGTTTTCTGCAGCTCTTCTCCTGATTCAACATCACTGAACACGATGGCTGCACCGAGCCAGGTCAATCCGGCAAGTCGGCGGCTGCGTTGTGCGTGAAAGAAATATCCACGATACACAAACTGTAACAATTGATCCGGATATTGCGCGGGTTGGCTGTTGTTGTGATGGAAATGTTTCTGGATTACGTCAGCGCAAATCGCTCTAGGCAGGGTGGTTCAATACCCTTCAGAAATTGACCGGCAGGTTCGCATGGGGAGCACGCGAGCCTGTAAATACGGGGTTCAATTCCTAAAGGGTATTAGAAAAGAAGGTTTCAATTCTTTTCAGATTCATGACGAACTCATGAAGCGGCATGGACCAAAACACCGGAGATTAGACTATGGTCGTAGACACACAAAGTTACGATTGACTTGTGAGTCACGCTCTGGCGCTAATCGCTAACCTTCGGACTCGGGCGTTGATCCGGGCCAGGCAAACAAGAATTAGAAACGAGGAGCTTGAGAATGAATAAGTCCACCTTGGCCGTGGCTGTGGCCTTTGGGGTATTGGCGCAGCAAGCAGGGGCCGCGGGTTTCATCGAAGACAGCAAGGCTTCCCTGAGTTCCCGCACCATGTACTACAACAACGATAACCGTGATGGCGGCGCCGATCAGAAAGAGACCGCGCAGGGCTTCAAGTTCGATTACCTCTCCGGTTTCACTCAGGGCACGGTCGGGTTTGGTCTGGATGTGCAGGCGCTCAGCGGCATTCACCTGGATGGTGGACGTGGGCACCACCCGGACAGCAACACGTTCTCCCCGAGTGATTCCGACGGTTCGGCAACACATTCCTGGAGCCGCATAGCGGGTAACGTCAAGGCACGTCTGTCCAAGACCGAAGCTCACTTGGGTGGTGCACTGCAACCTAACTTGCCGATTCTGGTCGCGAACGATAGCCGCCTGCTGCCTCAAACCTTCGAGGGTGGCACGGTCACCTCCAAAGAAATCGACAACGTCACCTTCAACGCCGGTCAGCTCGAGCATGCAGTGGGTCGTGCCTCGACAAACAGCACTGGCCTCGCGGTGGCTGGTGGTACGCAGGACAGCAATCAGTTCCGCTATGCTGGCGCCGACTGGAAGGTCACCAAAGACCTGACCCTGCAGTACTACCACTCCAACCTGCAGGATTATTACAAGCAGAACTTCTTCGGCCTGGTGCATGTTCTTCCGATCGGCACCAACCAGTCGTTCAAGACCGATATTCGCTATTTTGACAGCAGCTCCGATGGCAAGAACGGCGAAGCCGGCTATCAGTTCAACAACAACGGTGGCTATGCCAAGAACGCCGGTGAAGTTGACAACAAAACCTGGAGTGCGATGTTCACCTACACCTTGGGTGGCAGTGCCTTCTTGGTGGGTCATCAGCGCGTCAACGATGACGGTGGTTTCGTCTACTTGAACCAAGGCAATGTGTTGGATGGCAACGGTCGTCCCGAAGGTGCCGGTGGAACCAGTTTCTATTTGTTCACTGACGCCATGGTTAACGGCTTTGTCCGTGCCGGTGAAAACACCACGTTCGGTCAATACAGCTATGACTTCGCTGCGCTGGGCGTGCCTGGCCTGAAAGCCTCGGTTGCCTACTTGTACGGTGATGACATCAAAGCCAAGAACGGTGGCGCCGATCAGTCGGAGTGGGAACGTGACCTGCGTGTGGACTACACCATTCAGCAAGGTGCTCTGAAAGGGTTTGGCACGACGGTGCGTCATGGTACTTACCGTGGCAGCGGTACTGGCATCGCCAGCCAGGATCAGACGCGTCTGATCTTCAACTACACCTATAGCTTCATGTAAAAAGTCCTCGAAAAAGAACCTCGCCCTTTGGCGAGGTTTTTTTGCGTTTTTTTTGATATTCCTTAATTATAGTTTCTAATTGTTTTTTATTCTTTTTGATTTTTATGCTGGGGTCTAAAGTGAGTCCGTCCGGAGCCGGTGATCTGCCCGGTTTTTTGGCAATTTTGTCCCTCGACAATCCTGATGTTCAGGAATCGGCGCTTCAGCCGATACCTCGGATCGGTGGTGCGTTTGCATATGCCCTAACGCTATGAAAAAGGGTTGAACAATTCTTTTTGGGATTATGCAGGGGTATTCTTCCGCGGCTTTGGCTGGGGGGTAAACGGCCAGCCGCGAATTACACGTTGAGGATTGCGGACAATCGATCCGCAACCGCCAACAAAAGAACTAGAAACGATAGGAGCGATACATGAACAAGTCCACCTTGGCCCTGGCCGTGGCCGTAGGGGTTTTGGCGCAGCAGGCAGGCGCCGCCGGTTTCATCGAAGACAGCAAGGCCACCCTGGGGCTGCGTAACTTCTACATCAATAACGATAACCGTGATTCTGGTGCTCACTCCACCCAGAGCAAAGCTGAAGAATGGGGCCAAGGCTTCGATCTGCGCTACATCTCCGGTTACACCCAAGGTACCGTCGGTTTCGGTATCGATGCCATCGGCCTGTTGGGCGTGCGTCTGGATTCGGGTGGCGGCACCAATGGGGCAACCAGCAGCACGTCGTACGGCGGCACGGTTTTCCCAAGTGAGTCCAATGGCAAAGCGGTTAACAACTTCTCCAGCCTGGGCCTGACTGCCAAAGCCAAGATCTCCCAGACTGAACTGAAGCTCGGCACCCTGCAGCCAAAGCTGCCAGTCATCGTGACCAACGATGGCCGTCTGCTGCCGCAAACCTTTCAAGGTGGCCAGATCACGTCCAACGAGATCAAAGACCTGACGCTGATTGGCGGTCAGATCGAAGCTGTGAAGGGGCGTAACTCCAGCAATAACGAGAACATGGCCATTGGCGGTGCAAGTGCTCGTACGGCTAACAGCAACAAGTTCATCTACGCCGGTGGTGATTACAAAATCACCAAAGACCTGACTGCCCAGTACTACTATGGCAATCTGGAAGACTTCTACAAACAGCACTTCCTGGGCCTGGTACACAACTGGGCCATCGGCCCGGGCGTATTGAAGTCTGACTTCCGTTACTTCAACAGCTCCGATGACGGGTTGAATGGCCACGACTCGGCTTATTTCAGTAACGGTAACTACACCGGTTTCAATGCGGGTAAGGGCAAAGTCGACAACAACCTTTACAGCGGCTTGTTCCTGTATAGCGTTGAAGGTCATACCTTCGGTGGCGGCTACCAGGTCAGCAACGGCAGCAGTGACTTCCCTTGGCTGAACCAGGGTGATGGTTCCTCGGCTTACATCACCACCGACATGCAGATCGCCAAGTTTGCCCGTGCTGGCGAACGTACGTGGCAGGCTCGCTACTCCTATGACTTCGCCAAGGTTGGCGTGCCTGGCCTGACCGCGGGTGTGGTTTACCTGCGTGGCGATAATATCGACACCGTGGGTAAAAATGGCCGTGAAAACGGCCATGGCAACTCCGAGTGGGAACGTGACCTGACCATCGGTTACGTCGTACCGCAAGGTCCGCTGAAAAACGTTGGCGTGATGTGGAAAAACGCTATGTGGCGCAACGACATCCCAGGTCAGCGTGACCAGGACGAAAACCGCCTGATCGTCAGCTACTCGATCCCGCTGCTGTAATAGCGCGCTCCTGCACTGATGTAAAAAAGCCCCGTCCGGCATTGCGCCGGACGGGGCTTTTGCGTTTTCGGGTCCGGCTCACCCCCGTAAGCCTTTCCCGATGTTCCCCTCTTTACAGCAACTCAAGGCCTTCTCGAACCTTGAGGGCGATGTTCGTCGCGATGCTGCGGGGCGTCCAGTGAACAGAAGTTTAATATTCAATATGGATATAAATATCTAGTTATTTATTCTTTTTCAGAAGAACGAATCCCGAGCTACAGTTGAGGTCTCCAACCTCTTATCAGGAGCCGCACCATGAGCCTCAGACTTGGCGATATCGCCCCCGATTTCGAACAGGATTCCAGCGCCGGCAAGATTCGTTTCCACGAATGGCTGGGCGATAGCTGGGGCGTGCTGTTTTCCCACCCGGCGGATTTCACCCCGGTGTGCACCACCGAACTGGGCTTCACCGCCAAGCTCAAGGACGAGTTCACCAAGCGCGGCGTGAAGGTCATCGCACTGTCGGTCGACCCGGTGGACTCGCATCACAAGTGGATCGAGGACATCAACGAAACCCAGAACACCATCGTCAACTTCCCGATCCTGGCCGATGCCGATCGCAAGGTGTCTGATCTGTACGATCTGATTCACCCGAACGCCAACGACACCCTGACCGTGCGTTCGCTGTTCGTGATCGATCCGAACAAGAAGATCCGCCTGACCATCACTTATCCGGCCAGCACCGGTCGCAACTTCCACGAGATTTTGCGGGTGATCGATTCGCTGCAGCTCACCGACAACTACAAGGTGGCCACACCGGCCAACTGGCAGGACGGTGAAGAAGTGGTGATCGTGCCGTCGCTCAAGGACGAAGACGAAATCAAGCAGCGCTTTCCCAAGGGTTACCGCGCGGTGAAACCGTACCTGCGCCTGACCCCACAGCCGAACAAATAACCTTACCGGGCACATCTCGTTGCAGATCGTTCCCACGCGGACGGTTCGACGCCTCGACGTGGGAACGATCAGTCAGGGAGCGATCAGTACACACCACGATGCAGGGTTTCAGGCCGCTTTGACGGCCTGTTTTTTTTGCCGCAGGAAAGTGAAATGTATATCTCCATAAAGAATAACCAAATGAATAAATATGATTTATAGATATATAAATCAGCTGGTAAGGTCACCGACATCGAAGCGAGATCGCAACCCGCGAATCGCCTGTAACGCGCAAAGGAATCGTCTGAATGCTGGTCGTCTCACTCGGTGGCAGTCCCAGTCAACGTTCTCGCTCCGGGGTGTTGCTGGAGCGCTCCCAACGCTGGTTACAGCAGCAAGGGGTGGAAGTGGTGAGTTATCAGGTGCGGGACTTCCCGGCCGAAGACCTGCTCCACGCCCGCTTCGACAGCCCGAAGGTGCTCGACCTGCTGCAACAGATTGAAAACGCCGATGGCCTGCTGATCGCCACGCCGGTGTACAAGGCGTCGTTTTCCGGCGCCCTGAAGACCGTGCTGGATCTGCTGCCCGAGCGTGCGCTGAACCACAAGATTGTTTTGCCGATGGCCACCGGCGGCAGCATCGCCCACATGCTGGTGGTCGATTACGCGCTCAAGCCGGTGCTGTCGGCGTTGAAGGCCCAGGAAATGCTGCAAGGGATTTTTGCCGAGGACAGCCAGATCGCCTACGGCGAAGGCAGTGCCCAGGCGCAGTTGGCACCGGCACTGGAGCAGCGGCTGCATGAGGCGCTGGACCAGTTTGTCAGCGCCATGGCCCGCCGGCCCAAGCCGCTGGAACCGGGCGTGTTGAACGAACGTTTGTTGAGTGCTCGCTGGAGCATTTGAGCCACACCGAAACTTGAAGTACTCACCTTACTCAGCCGCCAACGGCCAAGCAGGTGCAGCCTAAACCCAACAGCAAAAAGGAGAGCGCTATGCGCACTGTATTTTTGCGTCGTGGTCTGGTCGCTCTGTTTGCTGCGGCTGTGTCCTTCGGCGCCATCACTCAAGCTCAGGCCGAGACGCTACGAATCGGTTATCAGAAGTACGGCACTTTGGTGCTGCTCAAAGCCAAGGGCACCCTGGAAAAACGTCTCGCCGCCCAAGGCGTCGACGTGCAATGGACTGAATTCCCCGGCGGCCCGCAACTGCTCGAAGGCCTGAACGTCGGCTCGATCGACTTCGGCGTCACCGGCGAAACCCCGCCGGTCTTCGCCCAGGCAGCCGGCGCTGATCTGCTCTACGTCGCTTACGAGCCACCAGCGCCGAACAGCGAAGCGATCCTCGTGCCGAAAGACTCGCCGATCAAATCGGTGGCGGATCTCAAGGGCAAGAAAGTCGCCCTGAACAAAGGCTCCAACGTCCACTACCTGCTGGTGCGTGCGCTGCAAGACGCCGGCCTCAAGTACACCGACATTCAAACCGTATTCCTGCCGCCGGCCGATGCCCGCGCCGCGTTCGAGCGTGGCAGTGTCGACGCCTGGGTCATCTGGGACCCGTACCAGGCCGCTGCCGAGAAACAGTTGCAAGCGCACACCCTGCGTGACGGCAAAGGCATCGTCGATAACCACCAGTTCTACTTGGCGACCAAACCCTACGCACAGAAAAATCCCGAGGTGATCAAGACCCTCGTGGAAGAAGTGCGCGCCGTCGGCGAGTGGTCCAAGGCCAATCCGCAAGACGTGACCCAACAGGTGTCGCCGCTGCTCGGCCTGCCGGCAGACATCACCCTGACTTCGGTGAAACGCCAGGGCTACGGCGCGCTGTTCCTGACCCCGGAAGTGGTCGCCGCGCAACAGAAAATCGCCGACACCTTCTACCAGCTCAAGCTGATTCCCAAGCCGTTGAGCATCAAGGATGTGATCTGGACCCCACCGGCCGCTGTGGCCAAGGCGCAGTAATTCGAATCCCCAAGGAGACCACTCCATGAGCCTCAACATTTTCTGGTTCCTGCCTACCCACGGCGACGGCCATTACCTTGGCACCGCCGAAGGCGCCCGCGCCGTCGACCACGGCTATCTGCAACAGGTCGCGCAAGCGGCGGATCGACTGGGTTTCGGCGGCGTGCTGATTCCCACCGGCCGTTCCTGCGAGGACTCGTGGCTGGTGGCGGCATCGTTGATCCCGGTGACCCAGCGTCTGAAATTCCTTGTCGCCCTGCGCCCCGGGATCATTTCCCCGACGGTGGCGGCGCGTCAGGCGGCGACCCTGGATCGTCTGTCCGGCGGTCGTGCACTGTTCAACCTGGTGACCGGTGGCGATCCGGAAGAGTTGGCCGGCGACGGCCTGTTCCTCGATCACGAAGCGCGCTATCAGGCCTCGGTGGAATTCACCCGGATCTGGCGTCGGGTGCTGGAAGGTGAAACCGTGGATTACGACGGCGAGCACATCAGCGTGAAGGGCGCCAAATTGCTCTATCCGCCGATCCAGCAACCGCGTCCGCCGCTGTACTTCGGTGGCTCGTCGGAAGCGGCCCAGGATCTGGCCGCCGAACAAGTGGAAATGGTCCTGACCTGGGGCGAGCCGCCCGCAGCCGTCGCCGAGAAAATCGAACAGGTGCGCGCCAAGGCCGCCAGGCTCGGGCGCACCGTGCGCTTCGGCATTCGCCTGCATGTGATCGTGCGGGAAACCAATGCTGAAGCCTGGCAAGCGGCGGATCGCCTGATCTCGCACCTGGACGACGACACCATCAAGCGTGCCCAGGCTTCGCTGGCGCGGTTCGATTCGGTCGGCCAGCAACGCATGGCCGCGCTGCACGGTGGCAGCCGCGACAACCTCGAAGTCAGCCCGAACCTGTGGGCCGGCGTCGGCCTGGTGCGCGGCGGTGCCGGTACCGCGTTGGTCGGCGACGGCCCGACCGTGGCGGCGCGCGTGAAGGAATACGCGGATCTGGGCATCGATACCTTCATCTTCTCCGGTTATCCACACCTCGAAGAATCGTATCGGGTGGCTGAACTGCTGTTCCCGCACCTCGATGTCGAGCGTCCGGAATTGCCGAAAAGCGCCGGTTACGTCAGCCCGTTCGGCGAGATGGTGGCCAACGACATTCTTCCCAAAGCCGCGTCCCAGAGCTGAGGCGCCGCCATGAAGAAACTTATCCACAGCCTCGCGCCCTGGGCGTTGCCGGTGTTGTTGCTGGCGGTGTGGCAGTTGTCGGTGTCGGCGGGCTGGTTGTCGACGCGGATTCTGCCGGCGCCGATAGCGGTGATCGAAGCCGGTGTGAGCCTGGTGCGCAGCGGTGAAATCTGGACGCACCTGGCGATCAGCGGCTGGCGCGCCGCGCTGGGCTTCACCATCGGTGGCAGCATCGGTCTGGTGCTGGGGTTCATCACCGGCCTGTCGAAGTGGGGCGAACGCCTGCTCGACAGCTCGGTGCAGATGATCCGCAACGTGCCACACCTGGCGCTGATTCCGCTGGTGATCCTGTGGTTCGGCATCGACGAGTCGGCGAAGATTTTCCTGGTGGCATTGGGCACGTTGTTCCCGATTTACCTCAACACCTATCACGGCATCCGCAACGTCGACTCGGCGCTGGTTGAAATGGCCCGCAGTTATGGCCTGTCCGGTTTCAGCCTGTTCTGGCAGGTGATTCTGCCGGGCGCGCTGCCTTCGATTCTGGTCGGCGTGCGCTTCGCCCTGGGCTTCATGTGGCTGACGCTGATCGTCGCGGAGACCATCTCCGCCAGCTCCGGCATCGGTTACCTGGCGATGAACGCCCGGGAGTTCCTGCAGACCGACGTGGTGGTGCTGGCGATTCTGCTGTACGCGGTGCTCGGCAAACTGGCCGACCTCGCGGCCCGTGGACTTGAACGTGTGTGGCTGCGCTGGCATCCGGCGTATCAAGTGGCGAAAGGAGGTGCGGCATGACCGCTCAACAACCGCCACGCCTGCTGCGCGGGATTCCGCTGGCGGTGCACAACCTGCAAAAGACCTTCGGCTCCCGGCAGGTGTTGCGGGGCATCGATCTGCACATTCCGGCGGGGCAGTTTGTCGCCGTGGTCGGGCGCAGCGGATGCGGCAAAAGCACGTTACTGCGCTTGCTCGCCGGCCTCGATCAACCCTCCGGCGGCGACTTGCTCGCCGGTGCCGCACCGCTCAGCGATGCGCGGGATGACACCCGGTTGATGTTCCAGGAAGCGCGGCTGCTGCCGTGGAAAAAGATCATCGACAACGTCGGTCTCGGCCTCAAGGGCGACTGGCGCCCGCAAGCCTTGCAGGCATTGGATGCGGTGGGCCTGGCGGATCGCGCCCATGAATGGCCGGCAGCGTTGTCCGGCGGGCAGAAGCAGCGTGTGGCGCTGGCCCGGGCGTTGATCCATCAGCCGCGTCTGCTGTTGCTCGACGAGCCGCTGGGCGCGCTGGATGCGCTGACCCGGATCGAGATGCAGCAACTGATCGAACGTCTCTGGCAACAGCATGGCTTCACCGTGTTGCTGGTAACCCACGACGTCAGCGAGGCGGTGGCGATTGCCGACCGGGTGATTCTGATCGAGGACGGCAAAGTCGGCCTCGACCTGCCAGTGGAGCTGCCGCGCCCGCGGGTGCGTGGCTCTCATCGTCTGGCTGCGCTGGAAACCGAAGTGCTCAACCGTGTGTTGTCCCTGCCCGGCGAGCCGCCGGCGCCGGAACCCGTATCACCCTTGCCTACGCAACTGCGTTGGGCTCAATAACTCAAGCAAACGACAGGAATCAATGCCATGACTATCAAAGCCATCAACGTACGCAACCAGTTCAAAGGCGCGATCAAGGAGATCGTTCTCGGCGACGTACTGTCGGAAATCGACGTGCAGACCGCGTCCGGCATCGTTACTTCGGTGATCACCACCCGTTCGGTCAAGGAGCTGGAACTGGAGGTCGGCAGCGAAGTGATCGCCTTCGTGAAATCCACCGAGGTGTCCATCGCCAAGTTGTAAGGGCGTGGGACAAAAACAACCCCGAAGGGCGTGAGCCCTTCGGGGTTTTTTATTGATCGCTGATCGTGTCTCAGCGCTTGGGCAGATACGGTGGCAGATACAGCCCGATATAGGCATCGAACACCCGCATGCCTTCCTCGGCCATGCGCGGGGTGATCTGACCGTGCTGCTGCACCGAGCGGGCGTAGACGCGGTCGCCCAGTTCCATGGCCAGCGCGAACACATCGACGTCATCCGGCAGGCGCGGCAGTTCGAAGTGATGGTCGAACAACTTGTGCATCAGGTCGCCGAGTTCGAGGTCGTGCTGACGGTCGGCCTGGGTGACTTCGGTGAGGCCGTGCTGCGCGAGGATCAGTTGGCGGGCGGCGGCATCCTCGCCGTAGATTTCCAGCATCCGTTCTTCGACCAGTCGTGACAGGTCGCGCCAGTCGCGCAGGGCATCGTGATCGATCGGCGCTTGCAGACAGGCGCGAAAGGCTGCGTGCACATCTGCGGTGAGCGCTTCGAGCAACGCCGGGACGCTGGCGAAGAAGTGATAGACCGAGGAGGGCGGAATCTGCGCGCGCTCGGCCACGCTGTAGATCGACAGGCTCGCCACACCCTCGGCGGCCAGCAGCGTGCGCGCGGCGTCGAGTATCGAATCGATCCGCGCCTGACTGCGGGCACGGGGTTTGCGGACGGGGGCGGGGCGCGTCATGAAAGTCTCCTGCGGGGCAGCGAGCATTGTACGCAGAGCTTGAATGTCTGCCACAGAGGCCAATAAAAAAACGCCGCTGGCTGAGAAGCCAACGGCGTTTTCCTTTGCTGCAGTCCGCTTAAACGGTATGCAGATACCAGTTGTACTCGAGGTCGGAGATGGAGTGTTCGAACTCCTCCAGCTCGCTCTCTTTACAGGCGACGAAGATATCGATGTATTTCGGATCGATGTACTTGGCCATCACCTCGCTGTCGTCCAGCTCGCGCAGGGCATCGCGCAAGTTGTTCGGCAGGCTCTGCTCGTTCTGCTCGTAGCTGTTGCCTTCGGTCGGAGCCGGTGGCTCGATCTTGTTGGTCAGACCGTGGTGCACGCCCGCCAGCACCGATGCCATCAGCAGGTACGGGTTGGCGTCGGCGCCGGCCACGCGGTGTTCCAGACGGACCGCGTCGGCGGAGCCGGTCGGTACGCGCAGGGCCACGGTGCGGTTGTCCAGGCCCCAGCTCGGCGAGTTCGGCACGTAGAACTGTGCGCCGAAACGACGGTAGGAGTTGACGTTCGGGCAGAGGAAAGCCATCTGCGCGGGCAGGGTCTCGAGCACACCGCCGATCGCGTGACGCAGCGCGGCGTTCTGCTCGGGATCCTCGCTGGCAAAAATGTTTTTGCCTTCTTTGTCGAGAACCGAAATGTGGACGTGCAGACCGTTGCCTGCCTGGCCCGGATACGGCTTGGCCATGAAGGTGGTGTCCATTTCATGGTCGTAGGCGATGTTCTTGATCAGACGCTTGAGCAGGACCGCGTAATCGCATGCCTTGATCGGGTCAGCGACGTGGTGCAGGTTCACTTCGAACTGCGCCGGGGCACTTTCCTTGACGATGGCGTCGGCCGGGATGCCCTGCTCTTTGGCGCCTTCCAGAATGTCCTGGAGGCAGTCGACGTATTCGTCGAGGTCGTCGATCAGGTAAACCTGGGTCGAATGCGGGCGTTTGCCGGAGATCGGCGAGCGTGGCGGCTGAGGGCGGCCGTTCACGTTTTCCTGGTCGATCAGGTAGAACTCGAGTTCGAACGCGGCGCAGATGGTCAGGCCGAGCTCGTCAAACTTTGCAACAACTTGACGGAGCACTTCGCGCGGGTCGGCGAAGAAAGGATCACCTTCGAGTTCGTGCATGGTCATCAACAGTTGCGCTGTCGGGCGCTTCTGCCATGGCTCGTTGCACAGGGTGTCGGGGATTGGATAGCAGATACGGTCGGCGTCGCCGATGTCCAGGCCCAGGCCGGTGCTTTCCACCGTGGAGCCATTGATATCCAGAGCAAATAGAGAGGCCGGCAGGTTGATGCCTTTCTCGTAAACCTTGTGGAGGCTGGTGCGTTCGATGCGCTTGCCGCGCACCACACCATTCATATCCGCAATCAGAAGGTCAACGTACAGAACCTCAGGATGTTCCTTAAGGAACGCGTTCGCTTCGTTAAGCTGAACGGCACGCGGGGGTACCGACATGATGCAACACCTTTGTTGTTAAAAATATCAATCATTGATCTTTTCTGGTTTCAGTCAACCCGAACGGCCTGCCGAAGTCAAGCGAGGCCTTTTGTGCCCTGAAAAAGCGCCGCGAGGGCATTTATGGGGCACTTTGGGGCATTTTTTTAGCCGTGAAGGACGCGCCACCCGCAGGCTTGAGCAGGCCGTGTTGTATTTTTTACGGGGGTGTTGTGTAAAAAAATGAACAAGGCTAAGCTCGGATCAAACCCATAACAGCAATAATACCGGGGTGCTTCATGTCTCGCCTGCCGTTAATCGGCGTCACCGACTGCTCTTTGCAGCCCGGTCTGCATGCTTATCACATCAGTGGCGACACGTCCGTCCGCAGCGTGGCCAGCAAGGCCTGCAACGTGTCAGCGATCTCCAGATCCATGGCAGATCGAGTGGCAGCGTCCGATATTCTGGACGTGTGCGAGGGCATCCTCTTCAGCGTTTCTCCTTTCAATATAGATCTCTTTCCCGATCCCGGCCTGCACCGCGTCCGTCGCCGTGCCCGTGATTCTGCACGCCCGGGATGTGCACAGGAAATGCAACGCCAGCGTAAAGGGCAGGTAAGCTCCTCTTTCATTGTCTATGCGCGGTGCCGGGCGTAAGCCGGCACTGCGCGCAAGCAAGGCCCTTTAACGCGACGCCAGGTGCGTCAAACATTGCCTGACATCTGTCAGGAGACTCAGCCCAGAGGCATTTATGAGTAACAACCTCGACCAGCTCACCGATTGGTTGAAAGACCACAAGATCACAGAAGTCGAATGCATGATCGGCGACTTGACCGGCATCACCCGGGGCAAGATCTCGCCGACCAACAAGTTCATCGCCGAAAAAGGCATGCGCCTGCCAGAGAGCGTTCTGTTGCAGACCGTGACCGGCGACTACGTCGAAGACGACATCTATTACGAACTGCTCGACCCGGCCGACATCGACATGATCTGCCGTCCCGACCAGAACGCCGTGTACCTGGTGCCGTGGGCCATCGAGCCGACCGCCCAGGTGATCCACGACACCTACGACAAGCAAGGCAACCCGATCGAGCTGTCGCCGCGCAACGTCCTCAAGAAAGTCCTGAAACTCTACGCCGACAAGGGCTGGCAGCCGATCGTGGCGCCGGAAATGGAGTTCTACCTGACCAAGCGCAGTGACGACCCCGACTATCCGCTGCAGCCGCCAGTCGGCCGTTCCGGGCGTCCGGAGATTGGTCGTCAGTCGTTTTCCATCGAAGCGGCGAACGAATTCGATCCGCTGTTCGAAGACGTCTACGACTGGTGCGAATTGCAGGAGCTGGACCTCGACACGCTGATCCACGAAGACGGCACCGCGCAGATGGAAATCAACTTCCGTCACGGCGATGCGCTGTCGCTGGCCGACCAGATTCTGGTGTTCAAACGCACCATGCGCGAGGCCGCGCTCAAGCACAACGTGGCCGCCACCTTCATGGCCAAGCCGATGACCGGCGAGCCGGGCAGTGCGATGCACCTGCACCAGAGCATCATCGACATCGAGACCGGCAAGAACGTGTTCTCCAACGAAGACGGGACCATGAGCCAGCTGTTCCTGCACCACATCGGTGGTTTGCAGAAACTGATCCCGGAATTGCTGCCGCTGTTCGCACCGAACGTCAACTCGTTCCGCCGCTTCCTGCCGGACACCTCGGCACCGGTGAACGTGGAGTGGGGCGAAGAAAACCGCACCGTGGGCCTGCGCGTTCCGGATGCCGGCCCGCAAAACCGTCGGGTGGAAAACCGTCTGCCGGGCGCCGACGCCAACCCGTACCTGGCGATTGCCGCAAGCCTGCTCTGTGGCTACATCGGCATGGTCGAAGGCATCAACCCGAGCGCGCCCGTGGTGGGCCGTGGTTACGAGCGCCGCAACCTGCGCCTGCCGCTGACCATCGAAGACGCGCTGGAGCGCATGGAAAACAGCGCGACCATCGAGAAATACCTGGGCAAGACCTTTATCACCGGCTACGTCGCGGTCAAGCGGGCCGAGCATGAAAACTTCAAGCGCGTGATCAGTTCGTGGGAGCGGGAATACCTGCTGTTCGCCGTCTGATGCGCCCGGCGCGGCGGTCGAACGCCGCGCCTTCACCGATAACAAGGAGAATTGGCATGACCAGCAACAACCCGCAAACCCGTGAGTGGCAAGCGCTCAGCAGCGATCACCACCTGGCCCCGTTCAGCGACTTCAAGCAGCTGAAAGAGAAAGGCCCGCGGATCATCACCAATGCCAAGGGCGTGTACCTCTGGGACAGTGAAGGCAACAAGATTCTCGACGGCATGGCCGGCCTGTGGTGCGTGGCGATCGGCTACGGTCGCGATGAACTGGCCGACGCCGCCGCCAAGCAGATGCGCGAACTGCCTTACTACAACCTGTTCTTTCAGACCGCCCACCCGCCGGCGCTGGAACTGGCCAAGGCCATAGCCGACGTGGCGCCGGAAGGCATGAACCACGTGTTCTTCACCGGTTCCGGCTCCGAAGGCAACGACACCATGCTGCGCATGGTTCGCCATTACTGGGCGATCAAGGGCCAGCCGAACAAGAAAGTCATCATCAGCCGCAAGAACGGCTATCACGGTTCCACCGTGGCCGGCGCGAGCCTGGGCGGCATGACTTACATGCACGAGCAGGGCGATTTGCCTATTCCGGGCATCGTCCACATCGCCCAGCCTTACTGGTTCGCCGAAGGCGGCGACATGACCCCGGATGAGTTCGGGATCTGGGCGGCCAATCAGCTGGAAGAAAAGATTCTGGAAGTCGGCGTGGACAACGTCGGTGCCTTTATTGCCGAGCCGATCCAGGGCGCCGGCGGGGTGATCATTCCGCCAGATACCTACTGGCCGCGCATCAAGGAGATCCTCGCCAAGTACGACATCCTGTTCGTGGCGGATGAAGTGATCTGCGGTTTCGGCCGTACCGGCGAGTGGTTCGGCAGCGACTTCTACGACCTCAAGCCACACATGATGACCATCGCCAAAGGCCTGACGTCCGGCTACATCCCGATGGGTGGCCTGATCGTGCGTGACGAAGTGGTGGCGGTGCTCAACGAGGGCGGTGATTTCAACCACGGCTTCACTTACTCCGGGCACCCGGTGGCGGCGGCGGTGGGTCTGGAAAACATCCGGATTCTGCGCGAAGAGAAAATCATCGAACGCGCTCATGAAGAAACGGCACCGTATTTGCAGAAACGTCTGCGCGAACTGAACGACCACCCGTTGGTGGGAGAAGTGCGCGGGGTCGGTCTGCTGGGGGCCATCGAGCTGGTGCAGGACAAGGCCACTCGCAAGCGTTACGAAGGCAAGGGTGTGGGCATGATCTGCCGCCAGTTCTGCTTCGACAACGGGCTGATCATGCGTGCCGTGGGCGACACCATGATCATCGCGCCGCCGCTGGTGATCAGCAAGGCGGAGATCGACGAGCTGGTTACAAAGGCACGCAAGTGTCTGGACCTGACCCTGAGTGCGCTGCAGGGCTAAGTGCTAGGCTCAGAGCGATGGAGCTGCTGCACTGTCGCTCGGAGCTGTCACAAAGGCTGGTCTTTTCTTGAAAGACCGCCTCGGATCTTGCCAGACTAGCCGCGGTTGCAGTTGTCCGGGTTCGGCCGCTGAACAAAGTGGTTCAAAAAAGAAAAATTTGGAGCATTAACGCATGAAGGCATTAGGCAAAAAGCTCGCTGGCAAGACTCTGCTCGCCATGTCCCTGATGGGCGTGATGGCGGGTGCGGTCCAGGCGGACGACAAGGTGTTGCACGTTTACAACTGGTCCGATTACATCGCGCCGGACACGGTTGCCAATTTCGAAAAAGAGACCGGCATCAAGGTCGTCTATGACGTTTTCGACAGCAACGAAACCCTGGAAGCCAAGCTGCTGGCCGGCAAGTCCGGTTACGACATCGTGGTGCCTTCCAACAACTTCCTGGCCAAGCAGATCAAGGCCGGCGTTTATCAGGAACTGGACAAGTCCAAGCTGACGAACTGGAAGAACCTCGACGAAGACCTGCTCAAGGCCGTTGGCGATGCCAGTGACCCGGGCAACAAGCACGCGTTCCCGTACATGTGGGGTTCGATCGGCATCGGCTACAACCCGGCGAAGGTCAAGGCTGCGCTGGGCATCGACAAGATCGATTCCTGGGACGTGGTGTTCAAGCCTGAAAACATCGAGAAGCTGAAAAGCTGCGGCGTGAGCTTCCTTGACGCGCCGACCGAAATGATTCCGGCGGCTCTGCACTATCTGGGCAAACCGACCAACAGCAAAGACAAGGCTGACCTGAAAGCCGCCGAGGACCTGTTCCTCAAAGTGCGTCCTTCGGTTGCCTACTTCCACTCCTCGAAGTACATCTCCGACCTGGCCAACGGCAACATCTGCGTGGCGGTCGGTTACTCGGGTGACCTGGAGCAATCCAAGACCCGCGCCAAGGAAGCCGGTGACAAGGTCAAACTGGCCTACACCATTCCGAAAGAAGGTGCCGGTACTTTCTACGACATGGTCGCCATTCCAAAGGATGCCGAAAACGTCGAAGCTGCCTACAAGTTCATGAACTACCTGCTCGATCCGAAAGTGATGGCCGAAATCACCAACGCCGTGCGTTTCCCGAACGGCAACAAGGCGGCCACCGCCCTGGTGGACAAGGAAATCACCAGCGATCCGAGCATCTACCCTTCGGCTGAAGTGAAGAAGCAGCTCTACGCGATCAGCGATCTGGACGCGGCCACCCTGCGTCTGATCACTCGCAGCTGGACCAAGATCAAATCCGGTAAATAAGCCGGTTTGAAGCAGCCATCGCTGGCCGTCGCCTTCACCTGGGCGGTCAGCGGTGCAATTAAATGACAGAAAGTTTTGCTGGAACGGTTTTTCGAAGGTAAGTTGCGCGCCGGTTTTGTTGCCGGGCAACCGTGACTGTCATGCAGCACGGGGCAACTTGGGCCCAACTCAATTAGAGGACCTCCACTTGCCTATTTTTTCTTCTTTGCGCAATGCCCTGCTGGCCGCTGCCGGCCTGACGTTCGCTGTCGGTGCCCATGCCGCCGGTACTGTGCATATTTATAACTGGTCGGATTACATCGGCGAGACCACTCTGGCCGATTTCCAGAAAGAAACCGGGATCAAGCCGGTCTACGACGTGTTCGACTCCAACGAAACCCTGGAAGGCAAACTGCTCGCCGGGCGTACCGGTTACGACGTGGTCGTGCCGTCGAACCACTTCCTCGGCAAGCAGATCAAGGCGGGCGCGTTCCAGAAGCTCGACAAGGCGCAGCTGCCGAACTACTCCAACCTCGATCCGGTGCTGCTCAAGCGCCTGGAACAGAACGATCCGGGCAACCTGTACGCCGTCCCGTACCTGTGGGGCACCAACGGCATCGGCTACAACGTCGACAAAGTGAAAGCCGTGCTCGGCATCGACAAGATCGACTCCTGGAGCGTGCTGTTCGAGCCGGAGAATATCAAGAAGCTGCACAGCTGCGGCGTGGCATTCCTCGATTCGGCCGATGAAATGATGCCGACCATGCTCAACTACATGGGCCTGAACGCCAACAGCACCAATCCCAAGGATTACGAGAAGGCCACGGCCAAGTTGCTGGCGGTGCGTCCTTACGTGACCTACTTCCATTCTTCGAAATACATCGGCGACCTGGCCAACGGCGACATCTGCGTGGCCATCGGTTTCTCCGGCGACATCTTCCAGGCGAAGAACCGCGCCGAAGAAGCCAAGAAAGGCGTGAACATCGCCTACTCGATCCCGAAGGAGGGCGGCGCGCTGTGGTTTGACATGCTGGCGATTCCGAAGGATTCGTCCAACGTCAAAGAGGCCCACGCCTTCATCAACTATTTGCTGAAACCTGAGGTGATCGCCCAGGTCAGTGATTACGTCGGTTACGCCAACCCCAACCCGGGTTCGGACAAGCTGATGGAGCAGTCCATCCGCACCGACGAGTCGGTTTATCCACCGCAGGCCGTGCTCGACAAGACCTACGTGTCGACCGAGCTGCCGCCGAACATTCAGCGTTTGATGACCCGCAGCTGGACCAAGGTCAAGTCGGGTAAATAGCGTCAACGTACAAACTATCCTGGGTTCGTCTTGCGTGGGCGGGCTGCACTCTTTTTTTCTGGGAGTTTCGTAAATGGCAGTTGCCTCCGGCGCCTATAAGAAAGCCCTCGAGGGCGACCAGACACCGAAACAGGTGTTGGTCAAAATCGACCGGGTCACGAAGAAGTTCGACGAGACGGTTGCCGTGGACGATGTGTCCCTGGAAATCAAGAAGGGCGAGATCTTCGCCCTGCTCGGCGGTTCGGGATCGGGCAAATCCACTCTGCTGCGGATGCTGGCAGGGTTCGAACGGCCCACGGAGGGGCGCATTTTCCTCGACGGCGTCGACATCACCGACATGCCGCCGTACGAGCGACCGATCAACATGATGTTCCAGTCCTACGCCCTGTTCCCGCACATGACCGTGGCGCAGAACATCGCCTTCGGCCTGCAACAGGACAAGATTCCCAAGGCCGAGATCGACGCCCGCGTGGCCGAGATGCTCAAACTGGTGCAGATGAGCCAGTACGCCAAGCGCAAGCCGCATCAGTTGTCCGGTGGCCAGCGGCAGCGTGTCGCGCTGGCGCGTTCGCTGGCCAAGCGGCCGAAACTGCTACTGCTCGACGAGCCGATGGGCGCCCTGGACAAGAAACTGCGTTCGCAGATGCAGCTGGAACTGGTGGAAATCATCGAGCGCGTGGGGGTGACCTGCGTGATGGTGACCCACGACCAGGAAGAGGCCATGACCATGGCCGAGCGCATCGCGATCATGCACCTGGGCTGGATTGCCCAGATCGGCAGCCCGATCGACATCTACGAAACCCCGACCAGCCGTCTGGTCTGCGAATTCATCGGTAACGTGAACATCTTCGAAGGCGAAGTGATCGACGACGCCGAAGGCCACGCGACCATCACCTGCAAGGATCTCGACCGGCAGATTTACGTCGGCCACGGCATCAGCACCTCGGTGCAGGACAAGTCCGTGACCTACGCGATCCGCCCGGAAAAACTGCTGGTCACCGCCGATCAGCCGACCTGCGAGTACAACTGGTCGAGCGGCAAGGTGCATGACATCGCCTACCTCGGCGGTCATTCGGTGTTCTACGTCGAATTGCCGAGCGGCAAGCTGGTGCAGTCGTTCGTGGCCAACGCCGAACGCCGTGGCGCACGTCCGACCTGGGGCGATCAGGTCTACGTGTGGTGGGAAGACGACAGCGGCGTGGTACTTCGCTCATGAACATGCGCAAATTCAAACGCCGGCTCAATCGAATAATTCCCGGTGGCCGTCAGCTGGTCATCGGGGTTCCGTTCATCTGGCTGTTCCTGTTCTTCATGCTGCCGTTCTTCATCGTCCTGAAGATCAGCTTCGCCGAAGCGGACGTGGCCATCCCGCCGTACACCGAGATCTACACCTACGCCGAGCAGAAGCTGCAACTGCTGCTGAACCTGGGCAACTACGTGTTGCTCGGCGAAGACGAGCTGTACATCGCCGCCTACCTCGGTTCGCTGAAAATGGCGTTTTTCAGCACGCTGCTGTGCCTGTTGATCGGTTACCCGATGGCCTACGCCATCGCCAGCGCCCGCAAGGAGCTGCAGACGGTGCTGGTGCTGCTGATCATGATGCCGACCTGGACCGCGATCCTGATCCGCGTGTACGCGTGGATGGGCATCCTCAGCAACAACGGCCTGCTCAACGGTTTCCTGATGAGCATGGGTTTGATCGACGAGCCGCTGCAGATCCTCAACACCAACCTCGCGGTGTACATCGGGATCGTCTATTCGTACCTGCCGTTCATGATCCTGCCGCTGTACGCCAACCTGGTGAAGCACGATACCAGCCTGCTGGAGGCCGCGTCCGACCTGGGTTCGAGCACGTTCAACAGCTTCTGGAAAATCACCGTGCCGCTGTCCAAGAACGGCATCATCGCCGGCTGCATGCTGGTGTTCATCCCGGTGGTGGGCGAGTTCGTGATCCCGGAACTGCTCGGCGGTCCGGAGACCCTGATGATCGGTAAAGTGCTCTGGCAAGAGTTCTTCAACAACCGTGACTGGCCGGTGGCGTCCGCCCTGGCGGTGGTGATGCTGGCGATCCTGATCGTGCCGATCATCCTGTTCAACCGCAGTCAGGCCAAGGAAATGGAGGGTAAAGAATGAAGCGCTTCCGTTTCTCCAGCCTGATGCTGGTGCTCGGCTTGTTGTTCATCTACCTGCCGATGTTGATCCTGGTGATCTACTCGTTCAACGCCTCGAAACTGGTGACGGTGTGGGGCGGCTGGTCGGTGAAGTGGTACGTCGGCCTGCTCGACAACTCGCAACTGATGGGCTCGGTGGTGCGTTCGCTGGAAATCGCCTGCTACACCGCGATTGCCGCCGTGGCGCTGGGTACGCTGGCAGCCTTCGTGCTGACCCGCATCACTCGCTTCAAGGGCCGCACGCTGTTCGGCGGCCTGGTCACCGCGCCGCTGGTCATGCCTGAGGTGATTACCGGTCTGTCGCTGTTGCTGCTGTTCGTGGCGATGGCGCAGATGATCGGCTGGCCACAGGAACGGGGCATCGTCACCATCTGGATCGCCCACACTACGTTCTGTGCGGCGTATGTGGCGGTGGTGGTGTCGGCGCGCCTGCGCGAGCTGGACCTGTCGATCGAAGAAGCGGCGATGGATCTGGGCGCACGGCCGTGGAAGGTGTTCTTCCTGATCACCATCCCGATGATCGCGCCGTCGCTGGCGGCGGGCGGCATGATGTCGTTCGCCCTGTCGCTGGATGACCTGGTATTGGCAAGCTTCGTGTCCGGGCCGGGTTCGACGACCCTGCCGATGGAAGTGTTCTCGGCAGTGCGCCTGGGCGTGAAGCCGGAGATCAACGCCGTGGCCAGCCTGATTCTGCTGGCGGTATCGCTGGTGACCTTCCTGGTCTGGTTCTTCAGCCGCCGTGCCGAAGAAGCCCGCAAGAAAGCGATTCAGCTGGCCATCGAAGAAAGTGCTGCGGATTCGTGGAAGCAACCGGACGTGCGCCGGGCGCCGACGCCAGAAGCGGTTTAAGTCTGCGGACAGAAAAAACCTCGCGACCGGAAGCGGTCGCGAGGTTTTTTTACGCCTTTCAGGAAACCCAGGGCGACTGGCGAATCACCTCGACGAAATTCATCGGTTTGAACCCCGGCATTTGATCCTTCAGCACATCGGTCTTCACATTGCCGAACGTCGTCTGCGGACGGTGACGCAGGCCATCGGCGAACGCGCAGATGATGCATTCCTTGAAGCCCTCGCCCCGAGGATGCGCATGCCCCACCGCTTCGCGCTGCACCATGGTGAACGCCGCGTAGTCCATGCCCGGCACGTCCATCTCGACGCCTGCGGTCACCAGCGCCACGGTCGGACGCAGATGCTTCGGCACCCCCGGCGTGGTGTGCAGGGCGATCGACAGCCAGACCTGCTCGATATCGTCGTCACTCAATCCGTATGGCTTGAGAAACGCCGCGGCTGCGTTGGCGCCATCGACTTCGAAGCGCTCGTCGTCGCTGCGGTGCCCTTCGACCAGACCCAGGTTGTGGAACATTGCGCCGACGTACAACAGCTCCGGATCGTAGGCCAGTTGCCGGCGCTCACCGCTCAAGGCGCCGAACAGAAACACCCGGCGCGAGTGGTGGTAGAGCAGGTCGGATTCGATGTCGCGGATGTATTCGGTGGTGGCCCGGGCGAGATTGCTGGACGGGCGAACGGTCACCACTCACTGGAACGACGCTGAGGCACTGGCGCAATTGTGCCCGTCGAGCCGGGTCGAGGCTGATCGGTTGTACGTCGAGGATGGCCAGCTCTATACCTCGGCGGGGGTGACGGCGGGGATCGATCTGTCGCTGTACCTGCTGGCGCGTGATCATGGCGCCGAGGTTGCGCTGAGCGTGGCCAAGCGGCTGGTGGTGTTCACTCAGCGCTCCGGCGGGCAGTCGCAGTTCAGCCCGTTCCTCACGCCCCACATCGAGCCGACGTCGGCAGTGGCGATGGTGCAGCTGTATGTGCTGGCCAATCTCACCGGTGACCTGACCATTGCCGACCTGGCGAAGGCGGCGAACATGAGTGCGCGGAATTTCTCTCGGGTGTTTGCCCGGGAGGCGAAAGTCACCCCGGCGGAATTCGTCGAACGGGCGCGGGTGGATGCGGCGCGGGTGATGCTCGAAAGCACCGCGGCGCCGCTGAAGACCGTGGCGTATCAATGCGGGTTTCGCGATGCGCAACACATGCGCAGTGTGTTCAACCGGCGGATGGGGGTGACGCCGCAGCAGTTTCGGCTGAATTTTGCGGCGATGGTTTGAGTGGCGCTTATTGCGCCGCCCGCGCCGGCAGCAGCTTCAAGGTACTGCGCGTATTCGCCGTCACCTCTTCCTCGCTGAAGTGCGCCTGCACATACATCCCGTCCACATACGCCTCTGACTGATCGTCATAGTGGCTGTCGAACGGCACGCCGCTCTGGCCGACCGGGTTGATGGTCAGGCTGTGAGCGGGATCTGCGAAGTCCACCAGCCGCCGAGTCGACGGACCGTAAGTCACCGGCCATGGCGCCGGGCCGATCTTCGCCGAGAGGTTGTTCGGCACTTCATGGGAGCCCGGCGCGGCGAACGGACCGACGTTGAAAATACGATCCAGCGGTTTCTGCTGCCCCAGCGGATGGCCATGAGTCAGGGTGTGAGCCTTGCCCCATTGCCAGCCGGAAGCGTCGTCGCCGAGGGTCGATTTGAGGTGCGCCATGCTGGCCTGCCAGGCGATGCGCACAGTGTCAGTGCGAGTCTCCTTGTCCGGCGTGCTGCGGTTGTCCCACCACGGCGAATCGGCATTTGCCGCCAGCCGGGGCAGGGCCGCATCGATCACTCGGGTCGACAGCAAGGTGTCGAAGAAATCATTGCCCAGCTCATCGCGCATGGCCGCGTCGGCGAGGTTGAACAGGAACTGGTTGAACACCGTCGCACTGACTGAATCCAGCGGATAGTCGCCTTGCCACTGGGCCAGTTGTTCGATCAGCTTCAGCTCGGCGGGATTGCCCGCCACCTCGCGCAGCACCGGCAGCAACGGCGCCAGCAGACGCGGGCCGTAACCGGTGGTGGTGCCCAGTTGCAGCTTCTGGTTGGCCTCGTTGTCCCACTTCACGTTCTTGTCGGCGAGCTGGCGGTTGAGCTGCTGACCACGGTCGGCGAGGTTGTAGTAACCGGGAATCTCCATGCCGGTCGCTGACACCGGCTGGAAGTTGGCCGAGACGATATAGCCCCGCGCCGGGTTCTCTTGCTGCGGGTTGGCGCTGAACGGGAAGTAACCGTCCTTGTCCGCCTGGTTGCCGCTGCCGTCGAAAATGAAGCCAGGCTTCACCCCGGCCGGACGCTTGGGCAGCAGCGCCGAGGCCCACCAGGCGATATCGCCCTTGGCGTTGGCGTAGACGATGTTCAGTCCCGGCGCCTGCACCTTGGCCGCTGCGGCGCGAGCCTTGGCCAGGGTGTCGGCGCGGTTGAGCTGGTAGAAGCCTTCGAGGATCGGATTCGGTGTTTCGAGGAACGCCCACCACATCGCAATCGGGGTTTTCCCGGCGGCGCTGCCGAGGGCGTCGTTGACGATCGGGCCGTGGGGCGACTGGCGCAGGGTGATGGTCACCGGGGCCTGGCCTTTCACCGCGATCTGCTGCTCGGTCTTGACCAGGTCGGTCCAATGGCCGCGATACCAGACCTGATCCGGGTTGTCCGGATTGACCTTCTCGGCGATCAGATCGAGGTCATCGTTCTGGAACATGGTCAGGCTCCAGCCGAAATCCAGGTTGTGGCCGAGAAAGGCAAACGGCACCAGCGCCTGATGATGACCGTAGAGCTCGAAGCCCGGGGCCGACAGCTGCGCCTCGTACCACACCGACGGCACCGAAAAGCGAATATGCGGATCGCCTGCCAGTAAAGGCTTGGTGCTCTTGCTGCGGCTGCCGGCGATCACCCAGGCGTTGCTGCCTTCGAACTGCGGCAGCCCGTTGTCGATCAGCGCCTGTTCGCTGACGCGGGCGAGGGTGTTCAGGTCTTTCCAGTCTTCGGCGGCGAGGGCCGGTGCGGTGCCGGGGTGGCCCTTGGCGAGCACGCCCTTGGGCTGCCAGTCGAGATCGAAGACGTTGAGGTAGTCGGCGCCCAGTTGATCGCGCACGTAGGTCAGCAGCGGTTCGGTGCGAAACGCGGCGGCGAAGCTGTACGCCATGTAGCCGGCAACGCTGATGCTGTCTTCAGCGGTGAACGGCCGCTTGGGGATGCCCAGCACGTCGAACTCGACAGGGGCGGCGTGCGCGTCCTGATATTGATTGATGCCATCCAGATAGGCTTGCAGGGCCTTCCACGCCGGCGACTGCCTGTCGAGGCCGGCCACGTAACTGGCGGCACGCTCGCGGATGCGCAGGCTGCGGAACAACTTGTCGGTGTCGAGCAGTTTCGGCCCGAGCACCTCGGCCAGTTCGCCCCGGGCCAGACGGCGCATGGCTTCCATCTGAAAGAGGCGATCCTGGGCGTGCACATAACCGAGGGCGCGGTAGAGGTCGGTTTCGTTTTCAGCACGGATGTGCGGCACGCCGCGTTCGTCGTAACGCACGGTCACCGAGCCTTGCAGGTTGCGCAACTCCACCTGGCCCTGACGCGTCGGTTGCTTGCTGTAGACATACCAGCCGCCGGCGGCGAGCAGGGCAACGATGAGCAAGGCAAGAACGGTGAAAACGCGTTTCATGGTGACTCCTTGTGCATTCGGGATTGCCGCCCGTGCGGGTTGCAAACAATTAGCACACGCCTCATGTGCTGCGCATCGCCGTCCTTGAAATGTCCGGAATGCCTTACTTCGTCTGCACCGGCCACGGGCAGTAGCAACCGACTGCCAGCGTGTGCGTCGCATTGACCGGGCGATCATCGCTCAACGCCTGCAGGATCGGTTCGATAAAACTGTTGCTGGAGTTGCAGGTCAGGCCTTCGCTGTACGGGCCGAAGTACGCCAGTCTGCCGCTGCGATCCCAGATTGCCACGGCGGGGCTGGCGGGAATCTGTTCGGCGCCGGGCAGCACCGCGATGGTTTTCAGATTGCGGAGTGTGGTGGGCAACTGGCCGTGGCTGCCGGCCTTCTGCACGGCGAAGAACTCCACGCCCTGGGGGCCGAACTGTTCGACCATTTCGGTCAGGTGCTGTTGATTGCCGACATTGCACGGGCAGGCCGGGTCCCAGAAATGCACCAGACGGATATTGCCGGGGCCGGCGAGGTCGTCGGGCAGGCGCAACGGGTCGCCGGAAAACACCGCGGTGTGTTCGCTGAACGCCCGCAGGTAGCGGCCCTGAAACCAGTCGTACGCGGCCCACAGCACGCCGGCGCACACGATGGCGAGCAGGCTGGCAAACAGTGCGGTGCGGTAGGGCGAGCGCATGGATTTGAGTCCTCAAGAGCGCGCTAGCTTGCCATGCTTGCCGCGACAGATGAATATCGCAGGCCGATAAAGTCCGTTTACCGCGCTGGAATTGCCCATGTCTGTTGCCTTCGATCCCGATCATCTGCGTGCGAGCCTCAAGCCTCTGGCCGAGTGGCAGCCGTTGTCCGAGGAGGCGAAGGCGTATCAGCGGTTCTACCAGACCGACTTCCCGGAGCGTGATGTCTGGCGGGGCATGGGCCGGTTCGACATCGATGGTTATCAACTGGTCAGTCATTGCTGGTGGCCGGCGGAGACGGCCAAGGCCACGCTGTTTCTGGTGCACGGTTTTTATGACCACACCGGCCTCTACCGGCACGTGATCGAGTGGGCGCTGGATCAGGGGTTTGCGGTGATTGCCTGCGATCTGCCGGGGCATGGTCTGTCCAGTGGCGAGCGGGCGAGTATCCGTGATTTCTCCGAGTATCAGGATGCGTTGCAAGGCCTGTTCGCCGAGGCGCGCTCGATGGCGCTGCCGCAGCCGTGGCACTTGTGCGGGCAAAGCACCGGCGGGGCGATCATTGTCGATCACGTGCTCAATCATGGCGAAAACAGCCCGGCCCAGGGGCAGTTGATTCTGCTGGCGCCGTTGGTGCGTCCGCGTGCCTGGGGCTGGTCGCAGTTCAGCTATTACCTGCTCAGGCCGTTTGTCAGGGGTATCGCCCGGCGTTTCAGCGAGAACTCCAACGACCCGGATTTCCTGTCGTTCCTGCAGGCCGATCCGTTGCAGCCAAAGCGCTTGCCGACCGCGTGGGTCGGGGCGTTGTCGCGCTGGATCAACCGGGTGGAATACGCGAAGAAAAGTCCGCGCCGGCCACTGATCGTCCAGGGCCAGGCCGACATGACCGTGGACTGGCAGCACAACCTGCAAGTGATGAAGTGGAAATTCGACCGGCCGCAGATTCTGTTGCTGGCCGAGGCGCGGCATCACCTGGCCAACGAGACGGCGGAAATGCGCGAGGAGTATTTCGAGTTCTTGAGCAAGCGGATCAAGGGCCGCAACCCCTAGATCACTGGTTGAGGTTCGAGGTGCTCTGGCCGACGGCCAGCCCGGCGCGGATCGCTGCCAGCGCGGCCTGATAGTAGGCTTTGCCTTCGGTGGATTCAGCAAAGGTCGCGAACTCTTCCAGTTCCTCATCCGACAAGTCGCGATAGACATACAGCAGCGTGTTGTTCAGGTCGGCGCCGATCTGATCCATCAGGCGCTGGCGTTGACCGTTCAACATGCCTTGGGCCTGACCGCCGCCGAGCAGGCCGGGAATCATCGAACTCAGGCTGTCCGCCGCCACGCCGGCAATCGCCAGACTGACTTCGGCGCCGGCTTCACGGGCGGGCAGGGCCTGGGCGAGGTGGCCGATGATCAGCAGGCGAGTGTCGCTGGCCGGCATCTTTGGCAGGCCCTTGGCGTTTTTCGCCAGTTGATCGCGGCGGGTCGCCAGCAGTTCGGCGGCGACGATCTTCTTGCCCAATGGTGACTGAAAGAACGACAGGGCCGGTTTCGGATCGGCGAGGTTCTTGCGCAATTGGGCTTCGGCGCGTCGATCCACGGCCTGAGGGGCGAAGCGCTGGTTGCTGTTGTTCACCAGCGCCTGAAACACCGCCGGCGGCAGGCTGTTCTGGTAACGCTGCTGCGCGGCACTCAGGGCGTCATTGAAATGCGCGCGTTGTTCTGGCCAGCCGGCGGCCTTGTACAACTGGTCGTGGCCGTCCGCCCAGGCGGGCAAAACGCAGAACATCAACAATGAAAAAAGCAAACGGCGCATAAGGACTCCTGTCGGCAGCCGACTATTCTCCGTGCGGTGCCAGTACTTGTCGAGAATTCGTATCCAGCCGCCGCGTGGCTCTGTCGGATTTCTTGCCGCAGGCATACTATGCGCGCCATGCAAATATCCTCTGATCACCCGCTGCTGTTACGTATCGTCGACGACCTGGCCGAGCACGGCTGGTCGCAGCAGAACATTTTCCTGCCTGCGGATTTGACCCGCGCACTGGCGGCCGAGTGCCGCAAACGTGACGCCGAAGGTGAACTGGCGCCGGCGGCGGTTGGACGTGGTCCCTTTTCGGAGATCCGTGAGGGCATTCGTGGCGACCATATCCAATGGATCGACCCCGGTCAGGCGCAGGCCAGCGACCGCTACCTGAACCTGATGGACAGCCTGCGCGAAGCGCTCAACCGCGGATTGTTCCTGGGGCTGGAAGACTTTGAGTGCCATTTCGCCCTGTACCCGCCGGGTGCGTTCTACCGCAAGCATGTCGACCGTTTTCGCGACGATGACCGGCGTATGGTCTCGGCGGTGATCTACCTCAATGACGGCTGGCTGCCGGAAGATGGCGGGCAACTGCGCATGTACCTGGAGAACGATCGCGTTCATGACGTCCAGCCTACGGGCGGTTGTCTGGTGGTGTTCCTCTCCGGCGAAGTCCCCCATGAAGTGTTGCCGGCCAATCGCGAGCGGCTGTCGCTGACAGGCTGGTTCCGCCGCCGCGGCAACGAGCCGTTCTGAGATGCACAGGATTTTGGTCAGTCGCTACCTGTTGGGCCATCGCGTGCGTTACGACGGTGGAGCCAGCGGGCCGTTCGATCTGCTGGAGCAGTGGATCAGCGAAGGCCGGGTAGTGCCGCTGTGTCCGGAAGTCGCCGGTGGTTTGCCGACGCCACGCGCGGCAGCGGAGATTCCGGGCGGGCAGGGCAGCGAGGTGCTGGACGGGCGCGCCTCGGTGATCACCACCGAGGGCGAAGATGTCAGCGCGCAGTTTCTCGACGGAGCACGGCAGGCGCTGGCGCTGGTGAAAAAGCACGGGATTCGGGTGGCGGTGCTCAAGGCCAGCAGTCCTTCCTGCGGGAATCTGTTGACCTATGACGGCACGTTCAGTGGGGTGAAGGTGAGTGGCGAGGGCGTTACCGCCGCATTGCTCAAGCGCCATGGGGTGCAGGTCTTCAGCGAACTCGAACTGCCGCAGGCTGCACAGGCCCTCAACGTGCTCGACTAGTCACGCTCACTTCAGTTTTCCGTCGCCTGCACACTCAACCACTTCTTCGACAACGCCTCCAGCCGCCCGTCGGCTCTGATCCGCTGCAAGGCATTCTCCAGGCTCGCGCGAAACGCCGGGTTACCCTTCTGAAACGGTATCGCCAGATCAACCGGCGGGCCGACCTTCGGTTTTTCTTCTGTCAGCGTCTGCACCAGCACCATGGGCCGAGGTTGCTCGTCCTTTTTCGCCAGCAATTGCGTATTGACCTGCGTGTAAGGCTCGCTGAAATCGAAACGATCCTTGAGTTCCGGGGTCAGTGCTATGTGGTTGAGCGCGACGTCGTACTTGCCGCTTTCGACGCCCTGGAGCAGATCGGCTTCGTCGGTGACGATGAAGTCGGCCCGCACATCCAGTTCGTTGGCCAGCAGCTGCCCAAGCTCGACCTCGAACCCGGTGAGCGTGTCGCCGTCCTTGAAATTGAAGGGCGGTGTATTAGCCTCAAGGGCAATGCGCAGCTCGCCACGGTCGTAGACGTCATCAATCAGTTCGGCGTGAGCCAGAGGGCTCAGAAGGGGAAGCAGGCAGATCAGGCCAGGCAGAAAACGCATGGTCACTCCTTTGAAATCGATATCGGCCTGTTTTCCAGGCTCGCTTTGCTATGGTTGTCGAGTGCCTTCGACAACGAATGGTCATGAAGTTGTCATGACCGTGCGGATTTTACGGAAAAACTGGAGAAGAAAATGAAAAGCTTTATGTCACGTGCAGCGTTGGCCGGTGTGCTGATGGGGGTTTCGGTACTGGCCAGTGCGGCCACACCGGCACCGAAGGGCGCCGAAGTGTTCATCGTTTCTCCCGAGGACGGAGCCACGGTTGCGCAGACCTTCACGGTCAAGTTCGGTGTAAAGGACATCGCGCTGGCACCTGCCGGTGACGTCACCAAAAACACCGGTCATCACCATCTGCTGATCGATGCCAAGGAAATCGTGCCGGCCGGTTCCGTCGTGCCGACCGACGCCAACCACATGCACTTCGGCAAGGCGCAGACCCAGGCCGACATCAAGCTCGCACCGGGCAAGCACACCCTGCAACTGGAGCTGGGCGACAGCGGCCACATGGCGTTCGATCCGCCGATCGTGTCGAAGAAGATCACCGTCAACGTAGAATGACGTTTTCGCGTGCATAAAAAAGGGAGCCCCGAGGGGCTCCCTTTTTTGTCGCTCAACGCTTGATCAGAACAACACGCGGCTACGGATGGTACCGTTGACGTGTTGCAGCTTCTCTTGCGCCAGCTCCGAGTACTCGGCGTCGACGTCGATCACCACGTAGCCGACTTTCTCGTTGGTCTGCAGGAACTGACCGGAGATGTTGATGCCGTTTTCGGCGAAGACCTTGTTGATCTCGCTCATCACACCCGGAATGTTCTCGTGGATGTGCAGCAGGCGGTGCTTGCCAGGATGAGCCGGCAGGGCCACTTCCGGGAAGTTCACGGACGATACCGAAGTACCGTTGTCGCTGTACTTGACCAGTTTCTCAGCCACTTCCAGACCGATGTTGGCCTGCGCTTCGGCGGTAGAACCGCCGATGTGCGGGGTCAGGATCACGTTGTCCAGGCCACGCAGCGGGCTTTCGAACTCTTCGTCGTTGGAGCGCGGCTCGACCGGGAACACGTCGATGGCGGCGCCGATCAGGTGCTTGTCCTTGATCGCAGCGGCCAAGTGATCCAGCTCGACCACGGTACCGCGTGCCGCGTTGATCAGAATGCCGCCTTTCTTGATGGCGCGGATTTCCTTCTCGCCGATCATCCACTGGGTCGCAGCGGTTTCCGGTACGTGCAGGGTGACGATATCGGACATACCCAGCAACTCGTGTAGGTTGCCGACCTGGGTCGCGTTGCCCAGTGGCAGCTTGGTCACGGTGTCGTAGAAGAACACCTGCATGCCCAGACCTTCCGCCAGGACCGACAGCTGAGTACCGATCGAGCCGTAGCCGACGATGCCCAGTTTCTTGCCACGGATCTCAAAGGAGTTGGCTGCGGACTTGATCCAGCCGCCACGGTGGCAGGAAGCGTTTTTCTCAGGGATGCCGCGCAGCAGCAGGATCGCTTCGGCCAGCACCAGCTCGGCCACGGAGCGGGTGTTGGAGTACGGCGCGTTGAACACGGCGATGCCGCGCTCGCGGGCCGCGTCCAGGTCAACCTGGTTGGTGCCGATGCAGAAACAGCCGACGGCGACCAGTTTCTTCGCGTGATCGAAGATCTCTTCGGTCAGTTGGGTGCGCGAACGAATGCCGATGAAGTGAGCGTCAGCGATCTTTTCCTTGAGCTGGGCTTCCGGCAGGGAGCCTGTCAGGTATTCGATGCTGGTGTAGCCCGCCGCCTTGAGGACGTCGACAGCCGATTGGTGGACGCCTTCGAGAAGAAGGAACTTGATCTTGCTCTTATCGAGAGAAGTCTTGCTCATCTGCGTAAACCTGTATCCCGGAGAAAAATGGCAGGGAGGGGAGCAGCCTGGAGCTGACCCGCACGGCAAGAAAGCCGTCACCGCAGAACCGGCCTTGGGCGCTGGCCTGCGGGGTCGGTATGCTAGCATAGCCACCCCGCTAAACACTCATTCCTGCGACGTGAAGCGTTCTCAGGATGACCATGAATTGTTCGAGAGTTCCGTCGATGACCAATCCTGCCCTGATTGATGAACTGAAGACCCTGGTCGAGCCTGGCAAAGTTCTGACCGATGCCGACTCCCTGAACGCTTATGGCAAGGATTGGACCAAGCACTTCGCCCCGGCGCCCAGCGCCATTGTGTTTCCCAAGACCATCGAGCAGGTGCAGGCCGTCGTCCGCTGGGCCAACGAACACAACGTGGCGCTGGTGCCGTCGGGCGGGCGCACCGGTCTTTCCGCCGCGGCCGTGGCCGCCAATGGCGAAGTGGTCGTGTCGTTCGACTACATGAACCGGATTCTCGACATCAACCTCACCGACCGCACCGCCGTCTGTCAGCCGGGCGTGGTCACCGCGCAATTGCAGAACGCGGCCGAAGAACATGATCTGTACTACCCGGTGGATTTCGCCTCTGCAGGTTCCAGCCAGATTGGCGGCAATATCGGCACCAATGCCGGCGGGATCAAGGTCATTCGCTACGGCATGACCCGCAATTGGGTGGCGGGCATGAAAGTCGTGACCGGCAAGGGCGATGTGCTGGAACTGAACAAGGATCTGATCAAGAACGCCACCGGTTATGACCTGCGGCAGCTGTTCATCGGCGCCGAAGGTACCCTCGGTTTTGTGGTCGAGGCCACCATGCGCCTGGATCGCGCGCCGAAGAACCTGACCGCAATGGTCCTTGGCACCGCCGATTTCGATTCGATCATGCCGGTGCTGCATGCCTTCCAGGGTCGCCTCGACCTGACCGCGTTCGAATTTTTCTCCGACAAGGCGCTGGCCAAGGTCATGGGCCGTGGCGATGTCCCCGCGCCGTTCGAAACCGACTGCCCGTTCTATGCCTTGCTGGAATTCGAGGCGACCACCGAAGAAGTGGCCAACACCGCCCTGGAAACCTTCGAGCATTGCGTGGAGCAGGGTTGGGTGCTGGACGGTGTGATGAGCCAGAGCGAAACCCAATTGCAGAACCTGTGGAAGCTGCGTGAGTACATCTCCGAAACCATCTCCCACTGGACACCGTACAAGAACGACATCTCGGTGACCGTCTCCAAAGTCCCGGCGTTCCTGCAGGAAATCGACGCGATCGTCGGCGAACACTATCCTGACTTCGAAATCGTCTGGTTCGGCCACATCGGCGACGGCAACCTGCACCTGAACATTCTCAAGCCGGACAACCTGAGCAAGGACGAGTTTTTCGCCAAGTGCGCCACCGTCAACAAGTGGGTGTTCGAAACCGTCGAGAAGTACAACGGTTCGATTTCCGCCGAACACGGGGTGGGCATGACCAAGCGCGACTACTTGACCTACAGCCGCTCGCCGGTGGAAATCGAGTACATGAAAGCAGTCAAGGCGGTGTTCGACCCGAACGGCATCATGAACCCGGGCAAGATCTTCTCGGTTTGATTGGCAATCCCTGATGAATCAATGAAGGCAGGAGTCGGTAATGAGCTATCAGCACCAGTATGTCGACGGTACGCGGATTCATTTTCCGCTGGGGAAGGTGGTGTGCATCGGCCGTAACTACGCCGAACACGCCAAGGAACTGGACAACCCGGTGCCTACCGAGCCGTTGCTGTTCATCAAACCGGGCAGTTGCGTGGTGCCGCTGGAAGGCGGTTTCAGTATTCCGACCGAGCGTGGGTCCGTGCATTACGAAGCGGAAATCGCCGTGTTGATCGGCAAACCGCTGTCAACCAGACCAAGCCGTGAAGAAGTGCTGGACGCGATCTCCGGTTTCGCCCCGGCGCTGGACCTGACCCTGCGTGACAAGCAGGCCGAGCTCAAGTCCAAGGGCCTGCCGTGGGAAATCGCCAAGTCGTTCGACGGCGCGGCGGTGATCGCGCCGTTTGTGGTTGGCAGCACTTTCGCTGACCTGACCGACATCGGCATTCGCCTGACCATCAATGGTGAGGTGCGCCAGGACGGCAACAGCAGCGCGATGCTCAACCCGATCGTGCCGATGATCCAGCACATGGCCGGCTGCTTCTCGCTGCAGGCCGGTGACGTGATCCTGACCGGCACGCCGGTGGGCGTCGGCCCGCTGAACGTTGGCGATGAGATCGTGCTGGAACTGCCGGGCGCCAGTCGCTTCACCAGCAGCGTTCGCTGACTGCAACTCTGAAATACCTTTGTGGGAGCCAGCCTGCTGGCGATGACGGACCGTCAGTTGATGTTTCATTCGACTGATACACCGCCATCGCCAGCAGGCTGGCTCCCACATTTGTTTTTGTGTGGCAGCTCGCAAACACAAAGGCATTCCGGCCATTTACCGTTTTTTTCACATTTTGTCCGGATAATTCCGGTCATTCTGGCGTCTGAGCCGGCCTCTTTGTGCTATTACCCGTAGCCTGAATTTTCGGAATGCGTCCTTTGATGTCCTCTCAAACTCAGCTCAAACCCGCTCGTCGTTCACGCTTCGCCCTGCGCTGGTATTCCTGGCTTTTGTTGGCTGCCGCCGCTGCGTACGGGCTGGCGTTTGCCATGCATTGGGATGACCGGGGCGTGCTGTGGCTGCTCGAGCGTTTCGAAAGTCAGGCCGAGAAGCAGGAAAGCGTCTGGCTCCCGGACTACCGTGTGGTCATCGACGCCAAACCGCTGCCAGGCATGGAAAAGGACGAAGCTTCGGACCTGTCCTATAACCCGCAGACCAAAACCCTGTTTTCGGTGATGGGCAAGAATCCGTTTCTGGTCGAGCTGACCCTGCAGGGTGACGTGCTGCGCAAGATGCCGCTGGTGGGCTGGAGCAACCCGGAAGGCCTGACGGTGATGGAAAACGGCTTGATGGCGATTGTCGATGAACGCGAGCACCTGCTTTCCATCGTCAAGGTCGATGCCGAGACCCGCGAGCTGAAGCGCGACGATTTCCCGAAATACGACCTGGGCCCGTCGAAAGACCAGAACAAGGCCTTCGAAGCCATCACCTGGGACGCCCGTAACCAGCAACTGCTGTTGGGTGAAGAGCGTCCGCCTGCGCTGTTCACCTGGAAAAGCGACGGCAGCCAGGCACTAAAAGGGGACAAGCAGAAACTCGACAGCGATGAACTCGACATTCGCAACCTGTCGGCCCTGGCGATCGACCCGCGCACCGGCCACACCCTGGTGCTGTCTGCCGATTCGCACCTGTTGCTGGAGCTGGACAAGAAGGGCGAACAAGTCAGTTTCATGACCCTGCTCGGCGGTTTCAACGGTTTGAAGAAAACCATTCCCCGCGCCGAAGGCGTGACCATGGATGACTCGGGCACGCTGTACATGGTCAGCGAGCCGAACCTGTTCTACCGCTTTGAAAAGCAGAAGTAATCTCTCCTGCAGGGATTGCAGATCTGTGGAGTTGTGGCCTGAGGCAAGTGGCCATTAAGCTTCAGTTCAGACAGGCGTGATATTTCATCCGCCTGTTTTGACTCCGAGCCTGCCTGAATGCGTCGACTTGCCCGCCCCAAGCCTCTGTTCATCATCCTGTCGATGATTGCCCTGATCGCATTGATTGCGATCGGCCAATACATGCGTCTGTTCGAGCGAGCCTGGTTCAACCTGCATACGCTCTGGCAGCCGATGAGCAGCGAGGCCATCGGGCTTGATCGGTATCGGGTCGACATTGAAGCGAAGGTCATTGACGGGTTGAACGACGATGTCTCGGCGCTGACTTACGATCCGGTGCGCAAGAGCCTGTTCACGGTGACCAACAAGAATGCCGAACTGATCGAGCTGTCGCTGGATGGCACGATCCTGCGCCGTGTCGCCTTGATCGGTTTTGGCGATCCGGAAGCGGTGGAGTTCATCAGTGCCAACACCTACGTGATCACCGACGAGCGCCAGCAACGGCTGATCAAGATCCATCTGGAGCACGACACCACGTTCCTTGATGCAGCGGACGCCGAGCAAATGACCCTCGGGGTGCACATGAGCGGCAACAAGGGGTTTGAAGGCCTGGCTTACGACTCGGTGGGCAAGCGCCTGTTCGTGGCCAAGGAGCGGGATCCGATGCTGATCTATGAAGTGCACGGTTTCCCGCACTTCAATCCGGAAAAATCCTACGCGGTACACGTGATCAACAATCCCAAGCGCGATGCCGGGATGTTCGTGCGCGATCTGTCGAGCCTGCAATACGACGAGCGCAGCGGCCATTTGCTGGCGCTGTCCGACGAGTCACGGCTGATACTGGAATTGGATGTGGACGGGCGCCCGCTGAGTACCCTGTCGTTGAGCGGTGGTCGGCAGGGCCTGAAGAAAACCGTGCCGCAGGCCGAAGGTATCGCGATGGATGACGAAGGGACGTTGTATCTGGTGAGCGAGCCGAATCTGTTTTATGTCTTCAGCAAGCCTGCGCAGAACTGATTCGCACCACAAAAACATTGTGGGAGCTGGCAAGCCAGCTCCCACAAGTTTTTTATCGACCCACAAAATGTGGGCAGACTGGCTTACTCAGCCTTGAGGGTCTTCACGCCTTCGCTGGTACCCAGCAACAGCAGATCCGCCGGACGCGCCGCGAACAGGCCGTTGGTGACCACGCCGACGATCGCATTGATCTGCGCTTCCAGCTCCACCGGGTTGGTGATCTGCAGGTTGTGCACGTCGAGGATGATGTTGCCGTTGTCAGTCAGCACGCCTTCGCGGTAGACCGGGTCGCCGCCCAGTTTTACCAGCTGGCGAGCGACGTGGCTGCGGGCCATCGGGATCACTTCCACCGGCAGCGGGAAGGCGCCCAGCACCGGCACCAGTTTGCTGGCGTCGGCGATGCAGATGAAAGTCTGGGCCACGGCCGCGACGATCTTCTCGCGGGTCAGGGCTGCGCCGCCGCCCTTGATCAGGTTCAGGTGTTCGTCGCTTTCATCGGCGCCGTCGACGTAGAACTCCAGGTTGCTCACGGTGTTCAGCTCGTACACCGGAATCCCGTGGCCCTTGAGGCGCGCGGCGGTGGCTTCGGAGCTCGCGACCGCGCCATCGAACGCGCCCTTGTGCTGGGCCAGGGCGTCGATGAAGCAGTTGGCGGTGGAGCCGGTGCCGACGCCGACGATGCTCTTGTCGTCGAGTTTCGGAAGGATGAAGTCGACGGCGGCCTGGGCCACGGCCTGTTTGAGTTGATCCTGGGTCATGCGGGCTCCGGAAGCGGGCAAGGTGAGAACGGAAAGGCCGGCATTATAGCCGCAAGCGCGGCTAAAACCTCTGGATTCGTGTGGTCGTGCGGGCAAAAGCCGGGTTAGACTCCTCGGTCCCGCTCAACCGCTCAGTGATGCTTTCCGATGCTCGAACAGTACGTCAAAAAGATCCTCACCTCGCGCGTTTATGACGTTGCCGTAGAAACCCCGCTGCAGAACGCTCGCCAGCTCTCCGAGCGGCTGGGCAATGACATTTGGCTCAAGCGCGAAGACTTGCAGCCAGTGTTCTCGTTCAAGATTCGCGGCGCCTACAACAAGCTGACGCAACTGAGCGATGAAGAGCGCGCACGCGGCGTGGTCACCGCGTCGGCGGGCAACCACGCGCAGGGCCTGGCCCTGGCGGCCAAAGTGCTGGGCGTGAAAGCGACCATCGTGATGCCCAAGACCACCCCGGAGATCAAGGTCGAAGGCGTGCGCTCGCGTGGCGGCAAAGTGGTGCTGCACGGCGATTCCTTCCCGGAAGCCCTGGCCTACTCGCTGAAACTGGTCGATGAAAAAGGCTACGTCTACATCCACCCGTACGACGATCCGCACACCATTGCCGGGCAGGGCACCGTGGCGATGGAAATCCTGCGCCAGCACCCGCAGCCGCTGGACGCGATCTTCGTTCCGGTGGGCGGCGGCGGTCTGATCGCCG
The DNA here is from genome assembly GCF_046487845.1 of Pseudomonas sp. PHC1. Taxonomy (NCBI): domain Bacteria; kingdom Pseudomonadati; phylum Pseudomonadota; class Gammaproteobacteria; order Pseudomonadales; family Pseudomonadaceae; genus Pseudomonas; species Pseudomonas sp. PHC1. The sequence goes on along the minus strand of NZ_JBJXHJ010000002.1, from coordinate 323,467 downwards.
GCATCGCGGCATACGTGAAATACCTGCGCCCGGACATCAAGGTCATCGGCGTCGAGCCCGACGACTCCAACTGTTTGCAAGCGGCGATGGCGGCAGGCGAACGCGTAGTGCTGCCGACCGTGGGCATCTTCGCCGACGGCGTGGCGGTGGCACAGATCGGCCAGCACACCTTCGACATCTGCAAGGATTACGTCGATGAAGTGATCACCGTCAGCACCGACGAAATCTGCGCGGCGATCAAGGACATCTACGACGACACCCGTTCGATCACCGAACCGGCCGGCGCCCTCGGCGTGGCCGGGATCAAGAAGTACGTCGAGCAGCGCGGCGTCAGCGGCCAGACTTTCGTGGCCATCGACTCCGGGGCCAACGTCAACTTCGACCGCTTGCGCCACGTCGCCGAGCGCGCCGAACTGGGTGAAGGCCGCGAAGCGATCATCGCCGTGACCATCCCGGAGAAGGCCGGCAGCTTCAAGGCCTTCTGCGAGGCCATCGGCAAGCGCCAGATCACCGAATTCAACTACCGCTATAACAATGGCAGCGAAGCGCACATCTTCGTCGGCGTGCAGACCCACCCGGACAACGATCCGCGCAGTGCACTGCTGGCGAGCCTGACCGAGCAGGGTTTCCCAGTGCTCGATCTGACCGACAACGAACTGGCCAAACTGCACATCCGCCACATGGTGGGCGGTCGCGCCGCGCACGTGGTCGATGAAGTGGTGCTGCGCTTCGAGTTCCCGGAGCGTCCGGGCGCGCTGTTCAACTTTCTCAACAAGCTTGGCGGTCGCTGGAACATCTCGATGTTCCACTACCGCAACCACGGTGCAGCGGACGGCCGCGTGGTGGCGGGCCTGCAAGTGCCCCACGACGAACGTCATCTGGTGCCCGCAGCCCTTGAGGAAATCGGCTACCCGTACTGGGACGAAAGCGACAACCCGGCCTATCAGCTGTTTCTTGGCTGAACGGCTACGCTGATGGGTATGGCCCAAGGAACGAGAAATACATGGAAACCCTGACCACCCTGAAAGTCCTTCACGTCGCGGCGACCGTGGTGATACTGGCGAGCGGGCTGGGGCTCGCCGCTGTTTCCTGGCGTAATCGCAGCGAGGGGCCGGCCAGCACGATGCAGCGACCCTGGTTGTTCGTCTGGTGTCTGATGCTGATCGGCGTGCTCAGCATGCCTTTCACCGGCTGGTGGCTGGTGCACCTGATTGGCTGGCCGTTGGGGCAATTCTGGATTCTGGGGTCCAGCGTGATCTATGCCGTTGCCACATTCAGTGCGGTCTGGCTGCTTGTTCGGCTTAATCGACTATGGACCAGCGGGGTCGGCAACCGGACATTCAATCTGGCGCTGGCGATTGTCAGCGGGGTCGGATTTCTCGCCATTGCGGCGTTGATGGGGGCCAAGCCGGTTTAAGGTTTGAAGTCGTGTCAACCCAATCGCTGGCAAGCCAGCGCCCACATTTGATCTGAGGCGTTCACAAATCTCCTGTGGGAGCTGCGGTGCGACGATTCGACTTGCCTGCGATGGCGATATCAGCCGCGCAGGCTTATGACGGGCCAGCCGCGCTTCTCGGCTTCGGCCCGCAGGTTCGGGTCCGGGTCGACCGCTACCGGATTCGCCACCTGCTCCAGCAGCGGCAGGTCATTCATCGAGTCGCTGTAGAAGTAGCTGTCTTCCAGCGAATGCCCGGTTTCTTCCAGCCAGCGGTTCAGGCGCGTCACCTTGCCTTCACGGAAGCACGGCACGTCGGTGCTGCGCCCGGTGTAGCGACCGTCCCGCATCTCGCACTCGGTGGCGATCAGGGTTTCAACGCCCAGGCGCACGGCAATCGGCGCGGTGACGAAGCGGTTGGTGGCAGTGATGATCACCAGTTTGTCGCCGGCATCGCGGTGCTTTTTCAGCAGTTCAAGCGCCTTCGGCAGGACGATCGGCTCGATGCAGTCGCGCATGTAATCGCTGTGCCATTGCTCAAGCACGACCATCTCGGTGCGGCCGAGGATCTCCAGGCAGAAGTTCAGGTAAGCGGCGTTATCCAGTTTGCCGGCCAGGTAATCCTGATAGAACTCGTCGTTGCGCGCCTTGTAGGCGATCGGATCGAGGAAGCCGCGTTCGCACAGATAATCGCCCCAGGCGTGATCGCTGTCGCCGCCCAGAAGGGTGTTGTCCAAATCGAATAAAGCCAGGCGCATTGCAGTTACCCGCTGAAAAGTCAGTAAAAAGGCCACAAGAATACGGTCTTTTCACAAGAGTGCACATAAGCTCGGAACCTTCGTTGCCGCCTTCACAACCTTTGTGGAACAATGCGGCGACATGCGTTTGCGAGGTTGTTGCCGTGATCGACCCCGATGGTTTCCGCCCCAATGTCGGGATCATTCTGACGAATGACGCCGGCCAGGTGCTATGGGCTCGCCGTATCAATCAGGATGCCTGGCAGTTTCCACAAGGGGGAATCAACCCCGAGGAGACGCCTGAAGACGCCTTGTACCGCGAGCTGAACGAAGAAGTGGGCCTGGAACGCGAAGATGTTGAAATTCTCGCCTGTACCCGGGGCTGGTTGCGCTATCGTTTGCCGCAACGTCTGGTGCGAACCCACAGCCAACCGCTGTGCATCGGCCAGAAACAGAAATGGTTTCTCCTGCGCCTGATCTCCAGTGAGCAGCGGGTGCGGATGGATTTGACCGGTAAACCGGAGTTCGATGGCTGGCGCTGGGTCAGTTATTGGTATCCGTTGGGCCAGGTGGTGACATTCAAGCGCGAAGTGTATCGCCGCGCTCTCAAAGAGCTTGCACCGCGCCTTTTAGCGCGCGACTGACGACGGAGTTCGACCCCGAGCCATGCTCAATACGCTGCGCAAGATCGTCCAGGAAGTTAACTCCGCCAAGGATCTCAAGGCGGCGTTGGGGATTATTGTGTTGCGCGTCAAAGAGGCCATGGGCAGCCAGGTCTGCTCGGTCTACCTGCTTGATCCAGAGACCAACCGCTTCGTGCTGATGGCCACCGAGGGCTTGAACAAGCGCTCGATCGGCAAGGTCAGCATGGCACCCAATGAAGGTCTGGTTGGCCTGGTCGGCACGCGTGAAGAACCCCTGAACCTTGAAAACGCCGCGGATCACCCGCGCTACCGCTACTTCGCCGAGACCGGCGAGGAGCGCTACGCCTCGTTCCTCGGGGCGCCGATCATTCACCACCGCCGCGTCGTCGGCGTGTTGGTCATTCAGCAGAAAGAACGCCGCCAGTTCGATGAGGGTGAAGAAGCCTTCCTCGTGACCATGAGCGCGCAGCTCGCCGGGGTCATCGCCCACGCCGAGGCCACAGGGTCGATCCGTGGCCTGGGCCGTCAGGGCAAGGGCATCCAGGAGGCCAAGTTCGTCGGCGTGCCGGGTTCGCCGGGCGCAGCGGTCGGTACCGCGGTGGTCATGCTGCCGCCGGCGGATCTGGACGTGGTGCCGGACAAGACCATCACCGACATCGATGCGGAACTGGCGCTGTTCAAGACCGCCATCGAAGGCGTGCGCGCCGACATGCGTGCGTTGTCGGCCAAACTGGCGACCCAGTTGCGTCCGGAAGAGCGCGCGCTGTTCGACGTCTACCTGATGATGCTCGACGATGCCGCGCTGGGCAGCGAAATCACCAAAGTGATCAAGACCGGTCAATGGGCCCAGGGCGCGCTGCGCCAGGTCGTGACCGATCACGTCAATCGTTTCGACTTGATGGACGACGAGTACCTGCGTGAGCGGGCCTCTGACGTCAAGGACCTGGGCCGCCGCCTGCTCGCCTACCTGCAGGAAGAGCGTCAGCAGAACCTGGTCTACCCGGAAAAAACCATTCTGGTCAGCGAAGAACTGACGCCGGCGATGCTCGGCGAGGTGCCGGAAGGCACGCTGGTCGGTCTGGTCTCGGTGCTCGGTTCGGGCAACTCCCACGTCGCGATCCTGGCCCGGGCCATGGGCATCCCGACGGTGATGGGCCTGGTCGACCTGCCGTACGCCAAGGTCGACAACATCGAGATGATCGTCGATGGCACCAAGGGCGAGGTCTACACCAACCCCAGCGAAGTGCTGCGCAAACAGTTCACCGAGGTGGTGGAGGAAGAGAAACAACTGGCGTTGGGGCTCGATACCCTGCGCGACCTGCCGTGCGTGACCCTCGATGGCCACCGCATGCCGCTGTGGGTCAACACCGGCCTGCTGGCGGACGTTGCGCGGGCGCAGCAGCGTGGCGCCGAAGGCGTCGGTCTGTACCGCACCGAAGTGCCGTTCATGATCAACCAGCGCTTCCCGAGCGAGAAAGAACAACTGGCGATCTACCGCGAGCAGCTCGCCGCGTTCCACCCGCAACCGGTGACGATGCGCAGCCTCGACATCGGCGGTGACAAGTCGCTGTCTTACTTCCCGATCAAGGAAGACAACCCGTTCCTCGGCTGGCGCGGGATCCGCGTCACCCTCGACCACCCGGAAATCTTCCTGGTGCAGACCCGCGCGATGCTCAAGGCCAGCGAAGGCCTGAACAACCTGCGGATCCTGCTGCCGATGATCTCCGGCATCCACGAGCTCGAAGAGGCGCTGCACCTGATCCACCGGGCCTGGGGTGAAGTGCGCGACGAAGGCACCGACGTGCCGATGCCGCCGGTGGGCGTGATGATCGAAATTCCTGCGGCGGTTTACCAGACCAAAGAGCTGGCGCGGATGGTGGACTTCCTGTCGGTCGGCTCCAACGATCTGACCCAGTACCTGCTGGCGGTGGACCGCAACAACCCACGGGTGGCCGACCTCTACGACTACCTGCACCCGGCGGTGCTGCAAGCCTTGCAGACCGTGGTGCGTGACGCCCATGCCGAAGGCAAGCCGGTGAGCATCTGCGGCGAGATGGCCGGTGACCCGGCGGCCGCGGTGCTGTTGATGGCGATGGGTTTCGACAGCCTGTCGATGAACGCCACCAACCTGCCGAAGGTGAAATGGATGCTGCGCCAGATCAACCTGAGCAAGGCCAGGGATCTGCTGGCTGAACTGATGACCATCGACAACCCGCAGGTGATCCACAGCTCGCTGCAACTGGCGCTGAAGAGCCTCGGACTGGCGAAGATGGTCAATCCGGCGGCGGTCAAGCCCCTCTAGCTCGAATAGCGCCCATCGCGAGCAAGCTCGCTCCCACATTGGAATGCATTGCCTTGTGGGGGCAGCCTGCTCGCGATGGCGTCAGTTCAGGCGCCGCTAAATCAGAATCTCCACTTCCCCCAGATGCCCGCCATACGGCCCGAAACTACGCTCCACCATCCGCCGCGTCCCATCCGCTTGCACGATCAGCGCCGTGCTCGCCCGCGTCCCGTAGCTCTGGCTGGCAATGAACACACTCGACAGCAACGACTCGGTCGCCAGCCCCACGCCGGTATCCGGCAGTTCGGCAAACGGCGCCGTTTGCGCATCGCTCAATAAGGCCAACAATCGCTCGGGCTGCGGATCATCCAGCACCGCACTCAAGGCCGCCCTGGCCTTGAGCAGTTTCGGCCACGGCGTATCCAGCCCGGCGTTGGACAGGCCATAGACGCCGGGCTGCAACATCACAGGCTCCATAGACCGCGCATTGAAGTGCCACAGTTCGTTGGCATTGCCCAGCAGCAGGTTGAAGCCGGCATATTCCGGCGAACGGGCGACCACGTCGGACAAATAGTCATCGATCGACAGGTTTCCGGTGAGAAAACTTGCGACCAGCTCACCCCGAGAGCGTCGCGCCGGCGGCTGATGCGGATCGCGGATGTTGGTCAGCGCCGCAAAACGACCGTTGGCGCCCAGGCCGAGCCAGGTGCCCCCAGCCTCAAGATCGCGACCGGCGTGAACCTGCGGCGACTCGGGCCACTGCGCCAGCGGCAGGCTGGGCCGGGCGTAGAATTCGTCACGGTTGGCCGCGACGATCAGCGGCTGGGCATGCCCCGGCCGCCAGGCGAAAACGATCAGGCACATAAGGTGGTCCTTGTGTGTTTTTGCCCACTCTACGCAGACATCGTCCGTGCATCCATCGCCAGTTCCGCCTGAGGCCCTGCATCCGTTACCATGCCGCTCCGGTTTTGGGACGCGCCTTGGGAGGCAGCCATGGAATTTCTGCTCTATCTGGCGCTTGGCGCCTGTGCGGGCGTATTGGCCGGGCTGTTCGGGGTGGGCGGCGGGATCATCATCGTCCCGGTGCTGGTGTTCAGTTTCACCTTGCAGGGCTTCGATCCGTCGATCCTGACCCATCTGGCGGTCGGCACGTCCCTGGCGACGATCATCTTCACCTCGGTCAACGCCGTGCGTGAGCATCACCGGCGCGGTGCGGTGCGCTGGCCGATCTTCCGCTGGATGACCGTGGGCATCCTGCTCGGCGCCGGTTTCGGTGCGCTGACGGCCGAAGCGATCTCCGGCCCGAACCTGCAAAAGATCATCGGTGTCTTCGCCCTGGTGATTGCGGCGCAGCTGGCGCTGGACGTCAAACCCAAGGCCAGCCGAACGGTGCCGGGTAAACTCGGTCTGACCGTGGCCGGCAGTGTCATCGGCTGGGCATCGGCGATTTTCGGGATTGGCGGCGGCTCGCTGACCGTGCCGTTCCTGACCTGGCGCAGCGTGCCGATGCAGCAGGCGGTGGCGACCTCATCGGCCTGCGGCCTGCCGATTGCCGTGGCCAGTGCCATAAGTTTCATGATTCTGGGCTGGCATGATCCGTTGCTGCCGGCCCATAGTCTCGGTTTTGTGTATTTGCCGGCACTGCTCGGTATTGCCCTGACCAGCATGGTGTTCGCCCGTGTCGGCGCGCGGCTGGCACACAGGTTGTCGCCAAAGTTGCTGAAACGGCTGTTCGCGGCTTTGCTGTTTTGCGTGGGCCTGAGCTTTCTGTTCTGAGCCGTTTGTTTTGGCCGGTCGCAATCCTGGCTTAATCCTGAGGTGACAGCGTCGCCCGGGAATTTTTGAAGATTTGAATGCTAACGAGGAGTCGCAATGCTGCCTTACCCGCAGATCGATCCGGTGGCCCTGGCCATCGGTCCGCTGAAAATCCACTGGTACGGCCTGATGTACCTGGTCGGTATCGGCGGCGCGTGGCTGCTGGCATCGCGCCGGCTCAACCGTTTCGACCCGACCTGGACCAAGGAAAAACTCTCCGACCTGGTGTTCTGGCTGTCGATGGGGGTGATTGTCGGCGGGCGTCTGGGCTATGTGCTGTTCTATGACCTGAGCGCTTACCTGGCCAACCCGACGCTGATTTTCGAAGTGTGGAAGGGTGGCATGTCGTTCCACGGCGGGTTCATCGGCGTAATGCTGGCCGCGTTGTGGTTCGGCAAGCGTAACGGCAAGTCGTTCTTCCAGCTGATGGACTTCGTCGCGCCAATGGTGCCGATCGGTCTGGGCGCCGGGCGTATCGGCAACTTCATCAACGCCGAGCTGTGGGGCAAGGCCACCGACGTGCCGTGGGCCATGGTGTTCCCGCCGTTCAGCGACCCGGCGCAACTGCCGCGTCACCCGTCGCAGCTGTATCAGTTCGCGCTCGAAGGCGTCGCGCTGTTCCTGATCCTCTGGCTGTTCTCGCGCAAGCCGCGGCCGACCATGGCGGTCTCGGGCATGTTCGCGCTGTTCTACGGCATCTTCCGTTTCATCGTCGAATTCGTCCGCGTGCCGGACGCGCAACTGGGCTACCTGGCCTGGAACTGGCTGACCATGGGTCAGGTTCTCTGCGTACCGATGATCATCGGCGGGCTGTTCCTGATCTGGCTGGCCTACCACCGCGCCCCGGCGGCGCCGGTTGCCCCGACAGCTTAAATATTCGAACCCCGGCGACGTCTGCCGGGGCTCAAGGACACAGGTAACTCATGAAGCAATATCTCGATCTGGTGTCGCACGTCATCACCAACGGCACCAAACAGGCCAACCGTACCGGCGTGAACACCATCAGCTTTCCGGGCGCCATGCTGCGCTTCGATCTGCAGGAAGGTTTCCCGGCGATCACCACCCGCAAGATGGCCTTCAAGTCGGCCATCGGCGAGATGTGCGGCTTTCTGCGGGGCGTGAACAGCGCCGCCGAATTCCGTGCGCTGGGCTGCAAGGTCTGGGATCAGAACGCCAACGAAAACGCCCAGTGGCTGGCCAACCCGTTCCGCCAGGGCGAAGACGACCTCGGCGAGATCTACGGCGTGCAATGGCGCAAATGGCCGGCGTACAAGCAGATCCCGCTGAGCAACACCGCGGCCATCGAACAGACCTTGAGCAATGGCTACAAACAGATTGCCCAGGGCGAAGAAGGCGGTCAGGCCTACGTGGTGCTGTACAAAGCCATCGATCAGGTGCGCCAGTGCGTCGACACGATCATCAAGGACCCGGGCAGCCGCCGCATCCTGTTCCACGGCTGGAACTGCGCCCAGCTCGATGAAATGGCCTTGCCGCCGTGCCATCTGCTGTACCAGTTCCACCCGAACGTCGAAACCAAAGAGATTTCTCTGACCCTCTACATCCGCTCCAACGACCTGGGTCTGGGCACGCCGTTCAACCTCACCGAAGGCGCTGCGCTGCTGAGCCTGATCGGTCGCCTGACCGGCTACACGCCGCGCTGGTTCACCTATTTCATCGGTGACGCCCACGTCTATGAAAACCACCTGGACATGCTCAACGAACAGCTCAAGCGTGAGCCGTTCGCCATGCCGAAGCTGAAGATTTCGGATCGCGTGCCGGAGTTTGCCAAGACGGGTGTTTATCAGCCGGAATGGCTGGAGCTTGTAGAGCCAAGCGACTTCTCGCTGGAAGGCTACGAGCACCATGCGCCGATGACCGCGCCGATGGCGGTCTGAAGCACGAGTGACAAACAACTGAGGGAGCCAAATGGCTCCCTCAGTTGTTTCTGGCGTTCTTAATGACCGTGGCTGCGGCCCACATGCGAATGCTCAACCTCCGCCGCCACAACCCCGCCGCTCACCTCCAGCCGCTGCAGGATCCCGCACTGATCCGCTTCCGGCCCTTCGCCACAGCGCTGGCGCAGGTCGAGCAGTTGCGTCTGCAATGCCAGTAACCCATCGATTCGCGCCTTGACGTGCTGGATGTGCTCGTCGATCAGCGCATTCACGCTTTCGCACTGATCCTGCGGGCTGTCGCGCAAGGCGAGCAGGCTGCGGATTTCTTCGAGGGTCATGTCGAGGGTGCGGCAGTTGCGGATGAAGGTCAGGCGCTCGGCGTGGGCCTGGGTGTAGACGCGGTAGTTGCCGTCGCTGCGGGCCGGTTCCGGCAGCAGGTTTTCGCGCTCGTAGTAGCGGATGGTTTCCACGGCGCAATCGGTCTGTTTTGCCAGTTCTCCGATCTTCATGACGGCCATCTCCAAAAAGGGTGCTTGACCCTATAGTGGCTACAGGGTCTTTACTTGGCAACAGGCACCTTCATGGACGCGACCAATGAGCGATTCCCTGCACACCCACCCTCACACCCACAAGCCCGGCGACGGGCACGATCACAGTCACAAACTGCAGCCTGTGCATAAACATGCCCACGGCGGCGATTCCTGCTGCGGGTCGAAAGTCGCAGCACCGACACCCGTTCATGCGCACGAAGAGTCCTGCTGCGCGTCGAAAGTCGCCGCACCTTCGCTTGTTCAACTGAGCGAGGCAAAAAGCGCCGACGCCCGACTGAGCAGTTTCCGCATCGAGGCGATGGACTGCCCGACCGAACAGACGCTGATCCAGAACAAGCTCGGCAAACTGGCCGGGATCCAGCAGCTGGAATTCAACCTGATCAACCGCGTGCTCGGCGTGACCCACAATCTGCCGGACACCGCGCCGATCATCGACGCGATCAAATCCCTCGGCATGCAGGCCGAGCCACTGGAGGCGGGCGTTGAAACGCCAACGCCAGCGCCGGTGAAAAAACACTGGTGGCCGCTGGCACTGTCCGGCGTCGGTGCGCTGGCCGCTGAAGTGATCCACTTCACCAGCGCCGCCCCGACCTGGGTGGTGGCGATCATCGCGCTGATCTCAATCCTCAGCGGCGGCCTCAGCACCTACAAGAAGGGCTGGATCGCCCTGAAGAACCGCAACCTCAACATCAACGCGCTGATGAGCATCGCCGTGACCGGTGCGGTGTTGATCGGCCAGTGGCCGGAAGCGGCGATGGTGATGTTCCTGTTCACCGTGGCCGAGCTGATCGAGGCCCGTTCGCTGGATCGCGCGCGCAACGCCATCAGCGGTCTGATGCAGATGACGCCGGAGCAAGCCACAGTGTTGCAGGTGGACGGCAACTGGGTCGAACTGGATGTCAAAAGCATCGATCTCGGCGCCCGCGTGCGGGTAAAACCCGGCGAGCGTATTGCGCTGGACGGTGAAGTCGTGAGTGGCAGTTCGACCATCGATCAGGCGCCCATTACCGGCGAAAGCCTGCCGGTGGAAAAAACCGTCGGTGACAAAGTCTTCGCGGGCACCATCAACCAGGCCGGTTCGCTGGAATACGCCGTGACAGCCGCAGCCAACAACTCCACTCTGGCGCGGATCATCCACGCCGTGGAGCAGGCGCAAGGCGCGCGGGCGCCGACCCAGCGTTTCGTCGATCAATTCTCGAAAATCTACACGCCGGCGGTTTTCGTTCTGGCCTTGGCTGTGGCGATTATCCCGCCGCTGTTCATGGGCGCCGCGTGGTTCGACTGGATCTATCGCGCGCTGGTGCTGCTGGTCGTCGCGTGCCCGTGTGCATTGGTGATTTCCACGCCGGTGACCATCGTCAGCGGCCTCGCGGCTGCGGCGCGCAAAGGCATTCTGGTCAAGGGCGGCGTGTACCTGGAGGGCGGTTTCAAGCTCGACTATCTGGCCCTCGACAAGACCGGCACCCTCACCCACGGCAAACCGGTGCAGACCGATTTCCTGTCCCTCGACCCGACTGCCGACGCCACGGCTCCGGCGATTGCCGCTGCGCTGGCCGGTCGCTCCGATCACCCGGTGTCGCTGGCCATCGCCCATGCGGCTGTGGATAAAGGTTCTGCGGCTCTGCCTGTGGATAACTTCGAAGCGCTGGCCGGTCGTGGCGTAAAAGGCGAGGTCAACGGTCAGGTCTACCATTTGGGTAACCATCGTCTGGTGGAAGAGCTGGGCCTGTGCTCGCCGCAACTGGAAGAAAAACTGTTCGCGCTGGAGAAACAGGGCAAGTCCGTGGTGCTGCTGCTCGACCGTTCCGGCCCGCTGGCGCTGTTCGCCGTGGCGGATACAGTCAAGGAAACCAGCCGCGAGGCGATCCGCCAACTGCACGAACTGGGCGTGAAAACCCTGATGCTCACCGGCGACAACGTCCACACCGCGCAGGCGATTGCGGCGCAGGTCGGGATCGATCAGGCCAAGGGCGACCTGTTGCCGACTGACAAACTGCAAGCCATTGAGGACCTCTACGCCCAGGGGCATCGGGTCGGCATGGTCGGCGACGGCATCAACGACGCGCCCGCACTGGCGCGGGCGGAGATCGGTTTTGCGATGGCGGCGGCAGGCACCGATACGGCGATTGAAACCGCCGATGTCGCCCTGATGGACGATGATCTGCGCAAGATTCCGGCGTTCATCAGCCTGTCGCGCCATACCGCCGCTATCCTCAAACAGAACATCGCGCTGGCGCTGGTGATCAAAGCGATCTTTCTTGGGGTAACCTTCGCCGGGCTCGCCACCATGTGGATGGCCGTGTTTGCCGACATGGGTGTGAGCCTGCTGGTGGTGTTCAACGGTTTGCGCCTGCTGCGCAAATAGAGGAAGAGGGACGTTTGTGCTGAGTGCCGAGCTGAAAGCGTTTTACATGGTGGCCCGCCTGGGCAGCATCACGCTGGCGGCGAAAAAGCTCGGCCTCAGCCAACCGACCGTGACCACTCAGATCCGCAATCTGGAAAGCCAGTATTCGGTGGAGCTGTTCTACCGGGGCGGCCGACGCCTGAGTGTCAGCGACGAGGGCGCGCGGCTGTTGCCGATGGTCAAGGCGTTGCTGCAGCAGGAGGCCGATATCGAGTTCTTCCTGCGCAACAGTGGTCAGGTGCAGGGCACGTTGCGCATCGCCGCCACCGCGCCGTATTACATCCTCGATCTGGTGAAGACCTTCCGCGAGCGCCTTCCGCAGGTGGAAGTGTCGGTGGAAATCGGCAACTCCCAGCAAGTGCTCGAAGCGCTGGAGGATTACCGGGTGGATGTCGCGGCGTCGTCGCAGTTGCTCGACGATGCGCGGTTGATCCGCCGGGTACTCGGCAGTGATCCGCTGGTGCTGGCGGTGCATCGCAATCATCCGCTGGCGGCGCACGACCATGTGGCGCTGAGCGCGCTGGCCGGGCATACCCTGCTGATGCGCGAATCCGGCTCGACGACCCGGCGGCTCACCGAAGAATTGCTCGCCAGCGCCGGGGTCAGTTTCGGCCCGTTGCTGGAGATCGGCAGCCGCGAGTCGATCCGCGAAGCGGTGCTGCGCAACATCGGCATCAGCATCATCGCCCGCCAGGAAGTGCCGCACGACCCGCAGTTGCGGGTACTGACCCTGGAAAATGCACCGCAGATTCCCGAATACCTCTACTGCCTCAAGGAACGCAAGAACGCCCGCTTGCCGGCGGCGTTTCTCGGACTGGCGCAGGAAATGTCCCCGGCCTGATCAACCAAAATCCCTGAATACCACTATCGGTCGTTTTTGCCTCACTGCCATATGACCGACGCATTACAACTCTAGGATTCGTCTCATCTGCTTGATGAGGCCTTTCCATGAACCCTGCAATCGCAACTGCCCTGACCAACCCCGGCGCACCGATGAAAGTGCGCGGCGTGCAGAAGCGCTTCGGCGCTTTCACGGCGCTGGATAATGTCTCCCTCGATGTCGACGCCGGTGAGCTGGTGTGCCTGCTTGGCCCGTCGGGCTGTGGCAAGACCACGTTGTTGCGTTGCATCGCCGGCCTGGAGAAACAGGACAGCGGCGAGTTGTACCTCGGCGAGCGCGACGTTTCCCACTTGGCGCCGCAGGCCCGGGACTATGGCATCCTGTTTCAGTCCTACGCGCTGTTTCCCAATCTGACCGTCGAAGCGAACATTGCCTACGGCCTCGCCGGTAGCGGTCGCGATGAAGTGCGCCGTCGGGTCGGTCAGATGCTGGAACTGGTCGGCCTCACCGGCAGTGAGAAAAAGTACCCGGGCCAGTTGTCCGGCGGCCAGCAACAACGGGTGGCGCTTGCCAGGGCTCTGGCACCGGCGCCGTCGCTGCTGTTGCTCGACGAACCGATGTCCGCCCTCGACGCCCGGGTCCGCGAGCATCTGTGCACCGAGCTGCGTCAGTTGCAACGCAACCTCGGCATCACCACCCTGATGGTCACCCACAATCAGGACGAAGCGATGCTGATGGCCGACCGCATCGCCGTGATGAACAACGGCAAGGTCGAGCAGTACGCCACCCCGCAGGACATCTACAACCGCCCGGCCACGCCGTTCGTGGCCGAGTTTGTCGGCCAGGGCAACTGGCTGCCGTTCCAGCGCAGCAGCGACAGCCACGCCAAGGTTGGCGGGATGAACCTGCGCCTGGCCGACGGCAGCGTCCACAGCCCGTCGGGCCGGCTGTTCTGCCGCCCGGAAGCGATCAACGTCAATCCGCTGGTGCACGAGGAAAACCTGTTCCCGGCCAAGGTCCGCGAGATCACTTTCCTCGGCAACCGCTGCCGCATGAGTTTCGAACTCGATCAATTGCCCGGTCACGCCTTGCTCGCTGAACTGGCGCCGGAAGCCATGCCGCGCCTCGGCGCCCAGCAGATCATGGTCGCCTTGCCGCCGCGCAGCCTGCAGGTGTTTGCCTGATGAACAGCAACCTCGCACTGCCGCTACCGCACAAGCAGGCGCGGCAGGTGTCCGGGGCCGAGGTCGGCGACCGGATCTTCGTCCTCGGCGGCAAACTCCTGCTGCTGGTGCTGCTCGGTGTGGCGGTATTGTTGCCATTGCTGGCGATCTTCTGGCGTGGCTTCAGCAGCGAAGCCGGGCAGGGCGGTGGCTGGCTCGCCGCGAAGGAACTGGTGACCAGCGACAATTTCCACTGGCTGCTCGGCAACAGCCTGAAAGTTTCCCTCAGCGTCGCGGCCATTGTCGTACCGCTGGCCTACCTGTTTGCCTACGCCTTGCAGCGCACATTGATTCCGGCGAAAGGCATCTGGCGCGGGATTTCGCTGCTGCCGCTGATGGCGCCGTCGATGTTGCCGGGGATTGCGCTGGTTTATCTGTTCGGCAATCAGGGCCTGTTGCGCGGGCTGCTGTCGGACAACATCTACGGTTTCTGGGGGATTGTTCTGGGTGAGGTGATCTACACCTTCCCACACGCCTTGATGATTTTGCTGTCGGCCCTGTCGCTGGCGGACGCGCGATTGTTCGACGCTGCGTCGAGCATGGGCGCCAGTCCAGCAAAGGCCTTTCGCAGCATCACTTGGCCGGCGACCCGTCAGGCCGTGTTCGCCGCGTTCTGCCTGGTGTTCACCCTGACCATCACCGATTTCGGTGTGCCGGTGGTGGTCGGCGGCGACTATCAAGTGCTGGCGCTGGAAGCCTACAAAGCCGTGGTCGGCCAGCAGCAATTCGGTCGCGGCGCGTTGATCGGCATGGTTCTGCTGCTGCCGGCGCTGTTCAGCTTCGGGGTCGATGCCTGGTTGCGTCGGCGTCACGGCGACGCCATGAGCGGCCGCGCCCAGGTGTTCAAGCCGGCACCGTCGACGAAACGCGATGCCTTTTATCTCAGCGTTGTCCTGCTGATCAGCGCCGCATTGCTGCTGGTGTTCGGCATGGCGGTGTTCTCATCGCTGGTGAAGTTCTGGCCGTACAACCTGTCGCTGTCGCTCAATCACTACCAGTTCAACGAAACCGCCGGCGGTGGCTGGCTGGCCTACGGCAACAGTTTGAAGATGGCGCTGGGCACGGCGTTGATCGGCAGTGTGCTGATCTTCACCGGCGCTTATCTGATGGAAAAGACCCGCAGCCAGCGCGGACTGAATCTGATGCTGCGCATGCTCAGTTTCGTACCGATGGCAGTGCCGGGGCTGGTGCTCGGTCTGGGTTACGTCTTCTTCTTCAACCTGACCGGCAACCCGCTGCATGTGCTGTACGGGACCATGACCCTGCTGATCGTCTGCACCATTGCTCACTATTTGACCACTGCGCAGATGACCGCCACCACCGCGCTGCGCCAACTCGACGCCGAATTCGAAGCCGCCGCGCTGTCGCTCAAGGCGCCGCTATACCGGCATTACCTGCGGGTGACCGTACCGATCTGCCTGCCGGCGCTGCTGGACATCGTGCGCTACCTGTTCGTCTCGGCCATGACCACTGTGTCCGCCGCGATCTTCCTCTACAGCCCCGACACCATCCTCGCGGCGGTGGCAGTGCTGAACATGGATGACGCCGGCAACGTCGGCGGCGCGGCGGCGATGTCGACCCTGATTCTGTTCACCTCGGCGGGCGTGTCCTTGCTGCTGGCGTGGGCTTCGCGCGGCTTGCTGCGCCGTTCCCAGGCCTGGCGGCAAACGGCGCCCGGCCACTGATCCACGACTTGTCCCTATCGCCTCAACTCACCTACAGGAAAACGATCATGTTCAAGCCTATGGCCCTGGCCGCTGCTGTGCTCGCAACTTTCAGCCTGAATGCCTTCGCGGCAAAAACCGAGTTGACGGTGTACACCGCCCTCGAAGCCGAACAGTTGAAGTCCTACAAAGAGGCCTTCGAAAAGGCCAACCCGGATGTCGAGATCAAGTGGGTGCGCGATTCCACCGGGATCATCACCGCCAAACTGCTGGCCGAAAAGGAGCGCCCGCAGGCTGACGCGGTCTGGGGCCTGGCGGCGTCGAGCCTGGCGATCCTCGATCAGCAGGGCATGCTGCAAAGCTATGCGCCGAAAGACCTGGGCAAGATCGGCGCGAACTACCGCGACGCCGCCAACCCGCCAGCCTGGGTCGGCATGGACGTGTGGGCCGCGACCATTTGCTTCAACACCGTCGAAGCCGAGAAACAGGGCCTGACCAAACCGGTGAGCTGGCAGGACCTGACCAAGCCCGAGTACAAGGGCAAGATCGTGATGCCGAACCCGGCCTCGTCCGGCACCGGTTTCCTCGACGTCAGCGCCTGGCTGCAAACCTTCGGTGAGAAGCAGGGCTGGGCCTACATGGACGGCCTGCACCAGAACATCGGCCAGTACGTTCACTCTGGCTCCAAGCCTTGCAAACTGGCGGCGGCGGGCGAATTCCCGATCGGAATTTCCTTCGAATACCCGGCCGTTCAGCTCAAGCGTCAGGGCGCGCCGCTGGACATCATCCTGCCGAAGGAAGGCCTGGGCTGGGAGATCGAAGCCACCGCCGTGATCAAAGGCACGCCGCACGCAGAGGCCGCGAAAAAACTGGCCGACTTCTCCGCCAGCGCTCCGGCGATGGACCTGTACAAGGAAAACTTCGCCGTCCTCGCCCAGCCGGGCATCGCCAAACCGCAGACCGAGCTGCCGGCCGACTACGAGCAGCGCCTGATCAAGAACGACTTTGCCTGGGCCTCGAAGAACCGCGACGAGATCCTGAGCGAATGGCGCAAGCGCTATGACGGCAAGTCCGAGAAAGTCGCTGCCAAGTAAATTTTCTTACCCGATCGTTCCCACGCAGAGCGTGGGAACGATCATTGAGGTCGCTGCATGACACAACATAAAGACTTGCTGATCGTCGGCGCCGGCATCCTGGGCCTGTCCCACGCCTGGGCCGCCGCCCGGCGCGGTCTCAATGTCACGGTTTTCGAGCGCACCGCCACGCCTCTCGGCGCCTCGGTTCGCAACTTCGGCCAGGCACTGGTCACCGGCCAGCCACCGGGCCCGATGCTCGAGCTGGCCAAGGCCAGCCGCGAGATCTGGGGCCAGTGGGCGCAGCTCGCCGGCCTGCAACTCAGGCGCAACGGCTCGTACCTGTTCGCCCGCACCGAGGCCGAAGAACATTTGCTGGAAGCCTTCTGCGCCGGGCGCGCCGTGGAGCATGACTACCGCGTCGAGCTGCTGCGCGGTGCCGCGTTGCGTGATCTGTATGGCGGCCAGTTCGGCCATCACCGCGCCGCGCTGCACGGGATGGACGATCAACAGCTGTATTCCCGGGAAGCGATTCCGGCGCTGATCGAGTACCTGCGTCGCGAACTCAACATCGAATTTCACTTCTCGACGCTGGTGCGCGACGTCGAACCGGGACGCCTGCACAGCACCGTCGGCAGCTTCACCGCCGAGCAGATCATCGTCTGTTCCGGCCACGATTATCAGACCTTGCTGGCCGAGCCGATTGCCGCCCTCGACCCGCAAATCTGCCGCCTGCAAATGCTCCGCGCCCGGCCGCAGATCGACCTGAACTTGCAGCACGCCCTGCTCACCGGCCTCAGCTGCGTGCATTACGGCGCCTTCGCCGACCTGCCGGAGGCGGCCGCCGTGCAGGCGCAAATCCTGCGCGAGCAACCGCACCTGCAGGCAAATGGTATTCACCTGCTGATCAGCCCGACACCTTATGGCGAGTTGATCATCGGCGATTCGCACCATTACGGCAGCGATCCATCGCCGTTCAACGGCGAGCAGGTCGATAACTGGATGCTTGAACTGGCCGAACAGACCCTCGGTTGCAAGGTGCAAGTGGTCGAGCGCTGGCAGGGTGTCTATGGTTCCCGGGGGCCGGGGCCGTTTTCGTTCCTGCGTCCTGCACCGGGGTTGAGTGTGGCGCTGATGCACAGCGGCGTCGGCATGAGCGTCGGCCCGGCGATGGCCGAGCGCAATGTGGCACAGCTATTTGGAGAGCGTTGATGGGGCGTCACGAGCAAGTCATCGACCGGGTGTTCGGCCTTTATGAGCGCTTCGGCACCAGCGACTACATCGGCGAACCGGTGTCGCAGATCGAGCATATGTCCCAGGCGGCGCAACTGGCCATCGCCGAAGGCTTCGACGACGAAGTGGTGCTCGCCGCGTTCTTCCACGACATCGGCCACTTGTGTGCCGAAGGTGCGCAGAACATGGGCGGTTACGGCGTGGTCAGCCACGAGCGCCTCGGTGCGGACTATTTGCGTGAGGCCGGCTTCAGCGAACGTCTGGCGCGGCTGGTGGAATATCACGTCCAGGCCAAGCGCTATCTGACGCTCCGGGAGCCAGGCTATTACGCGCGCTTGAGCGAAGCCAGCCGCCGCACCCTGGGCTATCAGGGCGGGGTGATGACCGAGGCCGAAGCCGATGCGTTCGAGCAGGATCCGTTGTGCGCCGTCAGTCTCAGGATGCGTCAGTGGGATGAGTTGGCGAAGGCGATGGGGGTGCCGGTGATGGATTTGGCGGTGTTGAAGCACAAGGCTTTTGCCGTGCTGTCCCGCGAAGTGCGCTGACCTTTCTTACCCCAATCCGGGAAAGGGTGCATGGCGCGTGTTGCGCCTTCTGCCCAGACTGGTTTTTTGCCGAAGGAGCGCACGGATGCGTTTTTTGAAAGTGATTGCCCAGGATCGATCGGGCAGCGGCGCAGGGGACAGTGTCCGGCTGCGCTTTCATGACAGCGAACAGGATTGGCGCGAAGCCAATGCCCGCGAAGTGGCACAACTGCGCAGTTTCTCCAGCACCTATCTGAAATGTGCCTGGTTCAACACTGGCGATGAGGACGTCCGGTATCTGCGGATCTTTGCCCTCGACCCCGGCAGCGATGGAACGCCGGAATCAGTGAGGCTGCATTTTCACGAGGGCGATGCCATCGCTTACAAGGCCGCCGTCCACGACCTGGATAACGATGGCGGTTTCGAGGTCGTGCTGTGTTCGGACGTCGACAACGACGGGCACGCCAATCGCACCGATTGCAACCGGGTGACGGCGCTGGTCAAACAGTTCATCAGGCTTGGCTGGTTTTGATAGGGCTGTGAAAAGCAAGCCGGGGCCGCGCCTCGGCATTGCCGTATCAGCAACAGTACTGAAACGGCCTACAAAAAAAACTGATTGGTCGCGCAGAGAGATTGATCGCAACGGGCTAGCTTGACGTTCCTGAACACATGAGAAGGATCTGCATGCGATATTTAAAAGTGACGGCTCAAGACCGGAGTGCCGATGGAAGGCCTGACACCTTACTCCTGCATTTTTACAAGGAATCGGCTGGCGCCCGAGATGCCTTGATTTCCCGGGCCTATGCTCTGGATATAACCGCTGATGGCAAAGTCGACTTTCAGGCGGGTGACGCCAACCATGATGGAAAGGAAAACACCAGGGACGAGCGATTGCTCAAGTCCTTCGCAAACGCCTTTTTCCAGGTTGACTGGTTTAATCGTGGGCTGGGTCGGGAGAGGTCTCTGAAAATTTTCACTGAAGATTTCGAGAACGATGGCTCGCCTGACACCGTGCGTCTGCATTTTTATGAAGGCTTGGACAATTCGCCTGAGCAAAGCATCGTGCATACCGCGTCGAGCTATGACACCGATAATGATGGCAAGCTCGACTGGGTCGTCAGTTACGACATGAACAATAGTGGCGAGCGCGAGGCGCGCAATCAAAAGCTCGTTTCAATGCTGTGCGCTCTTTATTTGAAATTTGAATGGCACTGATCTTCAGCTGATTCAGAGTTGTCGGGCCAATCGCTCAATTTGCTCCAGGCGTTGGGCCTGATTCAGCTTCGGGTGCGGATTGAGTGACGACCACTGCGGGTGGGCCCGGGCAATGTTCAGCGCTTCGGGCAGCTTGCCTTCGCGCCAGGTCTTGTCCTGCGGCGTTGCTACCTGAATGCTGTCCAGCGCCGCATGGCCTCGGGCGTTCAGTGCTTGCAGCAGTTGCCGCTGACGCAGAGCCAGCAGGCGCAATACGTTGTCGTCGACCGTCAGTTCCCGCTGCCCTTTGATCTTGCCGAGCAGACGATTGCCATAACTGCGGGCGGTCTGCAGGGCGCCGCCGGCAATTGCACCAGCCAGCGCGGCAGCACCGAGGGTGATGCCGCCGACCAGCAGATCTACACCTGCACCGGCCGCTGCGCCCGCAGCAATCCCGCCGCCGACCCGCACGCCCAGTTGCTTGAGGGTTTCCGGGTTGAACAGGTCGTCGCCCCAACGCCCGTCGAGCAACGGCAGATCGCTGGCGGCAGCGTCCTGCGGGCGGAAGGCGTAGAGCTTGAGCAGCGCTTCGACGCAGCGTTGTTCGCGCTGACGCACGGCTTTGCGCAGTTCGCTGATGGCCTGTTGTTCCTGCTCGGCATTACTCACCACACTGCGCCGGCACGCAGCGCAGTCGATCAACAGCTCGGCGATCAGACGGGCGGCGCTTTGCTCGCGGGCCAGACGTTGGGCCTGTTGATCGGCGATCAGCCGTTCGAGCTGTGGGCGAGCGTTTTCCAGTAGCAACGCGAGGCTTTCGTACAGCCGACGCTCGCCATCTTCCGGCGGGGCGACGCTGTCGAAACGCACCAGCGCATGCAGTCCGAGACGTGCCAGTGCTTCGCGCCAGTCCGGCTCACGGTGGTTGGCGCTGCTGACGAAATTCAGCACCGGCAGCAACGGTTTGCCGCAACTGGCCAGCACCTCCAGCTCATCGCGGTACTTGGCCAGCACCGGTTCGCGGGCGTCGATCACGTACAGGCCGGCATCGGAGGCGAGCAGTTGTCGCAGCACTTTGGCTTCCTGTTCGAAACGCTGGCGCGCTTCGCTGCCGTCGAGAAACCGTGCCAGCCGCGCCGGGCCGTCGAGGCGTTCGCCGGGGCGCTCCAGGCGCTCGAGAAAATCCAGCAGGGCGATGGCGTCTTCCAGACCCGGCGTGTCGTACAGGTCGAGCAACGGTTCGCCATCCACCGACAACCGCGCGCCTTCGACGTGCCGGGTGGTGCTCGGGCGATGGGAGACTTCGCCGAAGCCGACGTCGCGGGTCAGGGTGCGCAACAGCGAAGTCTTGCCGACGTTGGTGTGGCCGACCACCGCCAGTTTCAGCGGTGCTTTCCAGGCATCAGTCATGTCCGTGCTCCAGCCAGTTCAACGGGGCGCAATCGGCGAACTCCAGCTCAAGCTGTTGCAATGCTGCATGCCAGTCGCCCAAGCGCTCGGCGTCCAGCGCTTGTCCTGGCGGCGCCTGCAACAGCCAGACTCGGGTCGCAGCGGCATTGCGCGCCAGCTCGGCGATCAGCGCCAGGCTGCCGCGATCCGGCGAGCGCCGCGGGTCGCAGGCAATCGCAAGGCGCGCCGGCGGAAAGCGGCTGAGCTGTTCGAGCAGTTTGTTGCGCGATTCGCGGCTGTCGAGGATGCCGGCGTTGCTGACGTTCTTCGGCAACGTCGGCGGCCATGGATGCTGATCGTCAAGTTCGATTGCCACCAGTAATGCGCCGTCACGGGCGTGCCCGCCGACGGTGCTTTCGATGCGGTGCAATTGCGCAGGCTCAGGATCGGTAATGCCCAGACGTTCGCTGGTCGGCATCAGCCGCTCGCGCAACTGGGCATAACCGGGCAGGTTCAGGTCCAGGCGCAACGCAGCCTTGCCGCTGTTCCAGCGCCAGAAGCAGAACAGCGTCAGCAGCAGGCGTGGCAGCACGCCGTACACCACCAGCACGCCGACCAGCCAGGTCGCCCAGGCCTGACGGGCACCTTCGATATTCAGCGCGGTGTCGCCGCTGGCGCGGATCATGTCCACGGTCGGCACGTTGAAGCCCAACAGCGCCGGCAATGCGCCGAGGGCCTGGGTCATATTGATGAACGTATCGGCGCTGAGAATCGTGGTTTCCCAGACGAAACCGTAGCGCCGGGTCGCCATCAGGGTCAGCAGCAAAACCAGCGCGCTGACCATCGCCAGCAACCACAGGCCGTTGACCAGCGTGCCGAGCGCCCAGCGATTGAGCTTCTTGCGTTGCAGCATCAACAGCAGGGCCGGCGCCAGTTGCGCGGCCTTGGCATCGCGGGCGAGTTTTTCACTGAGCCACAGCCACAAGCGGCCGAGAGTGGCGCCATGTTCGCCAGCGACGATCAGACCCAGCGCCCAGCTCAGCAGCAGGATCAGGTTCAGCCCGAGCAGACTGCCCAGCGCCCAGAACACATTGACCGGCGTCTGCCCCAGTGCAGCGAAGGCCAGACCGGCGCCGCTCAACACGGCGAGGATCGCCAGCAGCAGCAGCGCCAGACGCGCACCTTGCAGCCAGTGCTTGAGCGCAGCGGTCAGGCCATCTCGCTCGGCCAGCCACAGGGCGCGGCGTTGAATGCGTCCCGGCAGATCGCCGCCGGCCGCGCGGGCCAGGCGACTGGCTTCCAGATCGTCCAGCGGGCCTGCGTGTTCTTCGCGCAGGCGCACGGTTTCGGTGAGCCAGAGGTTTTGCAGTGAAGTCAGTTCAGTCACGCGGCATCCCGTTGCTTGATTGAGCCGTGAGCATAACCGCTGTGGCGCTTATCGGGGTAAGGGCGGCTCTGGTATCCTCGCCGGCATGACTAAATCACTCCCCCTCAGCCTGATCGCAGCCCTCGGTGAAAACCGTGTGATCGGCGTCGATAACAGCATGCCCTGGCACCTGCCGGGGGATTTCAAATACTTCAAGGCCACGACGCTCGGCAAGCCGATCATCATGGGCCGCAAGACCTGGGACTCGCTGGGTCGCCCGTTGCCGGGGCGTTTGAACATCGTGGTCAGCCGTCAGCAGGGTCTTGTGCTGGAAGGTGCGGAAGTCTATCCGTCGCTGGAAGCGGCCGTGGTTCGCGCCGAAGAATGGGCGAAAGAGCAGGGCGTCGACGAATTGATGCTGATTGGCGGGGCGCAGTTGTATGCGCAAGGGCTGGCGCAGGCGGATCGCTTGTATCTGACTCGCGTGGCTCTGAGCCCGGAAGGGGATGCGTGGTTTCCGGCGTTCGATCTGAACCAGTGGACACGGGTGTCGGATGTGCCGAATCCGGCTGAAGGCGACAAACCGGCTTACAACTTCGAAGTCTGGGAAAAAGCTTGAACCTGTGGCGAGGGAGCACGCTCCCTCGCCACAACGTCAATCAAGCCTGAGCAAGCTCCGCATGCTCATCGGCATCCAGCAGTGCCTTGTCGGTCTGCTGCATCGCCTGGCTGGTAATCGCGCCAGCGGTGATCGAACCACTCACGTTCAGCGCCGTACGACCCATGTCGATCAGCGGCTCTACCGAAATCAGCAACGCCACCAGCGAAACCGGCAAGCCCATGGCCGGCAGCACGATCAGCGCGGCGAAGGTCGCACCGCCACCCACGCCCGCCACACCGGCCGAACTTAAGGTAACAATCGCCACCAGCGTCGCGATCCACAGCGGATCCAGCGGGTTGATGCCGACGGTTGGCGCAACCATCACCGCCAGCATCGCCGGGTACAGACCGGCGCAACCGTTCTGACCGATGGTCGCACCGAACGAAGCGGCGAAACTTGCCACCGATTGTGGAATGCCCAGACGACGGGTCTGCGCTTCGATGCTCAGCGGAATGCTCGCGGCGCTGGAGCGGCTGGTGAACGCGAAGGTCAGCACCGGCCAGATCTTGCGGAAGAAACGCAGCGGGTTGATTCCGGCGGCCGACACCAGCAGGCCATGTACCACAAACATCAGGCCCAGGCCGAGGTACGACACCACCACGAAACTGCCGAGCTTGATGATGTCCTGCAGGTTGGAACCGGCCACCACTTTGGTCATCAGCGCCAGAACGCCGTACGGGGTCAGCTTCATCACCAGACGCACCAGACGCATCACCCAGGCTTGCAGGGTATCGATGGCGTTGATCACTTTCTGACCTTTCTCGACGTCATCCTTGAGCAGTTGCAGCGCGGCAACCCCCAGGAACGCGGCGAAAATCACCA
Source organism: Pseudomonas sp. PHC1 (assembly GCF_046487845.1). Classification (NCBI taxonomy): domain Bacteria; kingdom Pseudomonadati; phylum Pseudomonadota; class Gammaproteobacteria; order Pseudomonadales; family Pseudomonadaceae; genus Pseudomonas; species Pseudomonas sp. PHC1. The sequence continues at coordinate 299,715 of NZ_JBJXHJ010000002.1, read as the reverse complement.
CGCTGATGATCGAAGTCGGCTTGGCCCGGGCCAAGTCGGCGAACGGGTTCTGCGGGATGAACGACAGCAACAGTTGCGGCACATTCAGGTCGGCGACCTTGCCGGCGTAGTCGGTCTGAATGGTTTGCAGGCGGGCCAGTTCCTGAGTGCCGGCCACCAGGCCTTCGGCGGTCAGGCCGAACAGGTTGGTCAGGCCGATGCCGATCAGCGCCGCAATCGCGGTGGTGAACAGCAGCGTGCCGATGGTCAGGAAGCTGATCTTGCCCAGCGATGAAGCGTTGTGCAGACGAGCCACGGCGCTGAGGATCGAGGCGAACACCAGCGGGATCACGATCATTTGCAGCAGTTGCACGTAACCGTTGCCGACCAGATCGAACCAGCCGATCGAGGCTTTCAGCACCGGGTTGCCGGCACCGTAAATCGTGTGCAGCGCGATACCGAAGGCCACGCCCAGCACCAGCGCGAGCAGGACTTTTTTCGCCAGGCTCCACGAGGTGTGGCGGGTTTGCGCCAGACCAAAGAGCAGGGCGAGGAACACCAGCAGGTTGAGAATCAGGGGCAGATTCATGAGAACTCCAGAAAAGACTGTGCCAACAGCCTTCCGGGGCTGTTGCGAACCGGCAAGCCTAACAGCTTGATTTCCAATGATTTAATACCGAAATCAAAGGTAATCCGTCGTTTTTGGAATAAGCGGGTGTCGCTCTCGGCGATGCAGCTGGCGCGAAACGGACGTGGACGGTCGCTGACAGACGAGGACTGTCACACATATTTGTTAGCGTCGATTTCTTTGACCCAGGGAGAAAGCGCCAATGAAGTTCACACCGAAATTTCTGGCTGTCGCACTGACTGTGGGAATGGGCCTGGCCACTCAGGCCTTTGCCACCGACCTGAAACACTGGCCGGCGGATCAGGCCAAGGCACTGGACGCGATGATCGCCGCCAACGCCAACAAGGGTAACTATGCGGTGTTCGACATGGACAACACGAGTTACCGCTACGACCTCGAAGAGTCGTTGCTGCCGTTCATGGAAAACAAGGGCCTGATCACCCGCGACAAGCTCGACCCCTCCCTGAAACTGATGCCGTTCAAGGACACCGCCGACCACAAGGAAAGCCTGTTCAGCTACTACTACCGCCTGTGCGAAGTCGACGACATGGTCTGCTATCCATGGGTGGCGCAAGTGTTCTCCGGCTTCACCCTCAAGGAGCTCAAGGGCTACGTCGATGAGCTGATGGCCTCGGGCAAGCCGGTGCCGACGACTTATTACGAAGGTGACGTGGTCAAGACTCTGGATGTGAATCCGCCGAAGATCTTCACTGGCCAGAAAGAGCTGTACAACAAACTCATGGAGAACGGCATCGAGGTCTACGTGATGACTGCCGCCTCCGAGGAACTGGTGCGCATGGTCGCGGCCGATCCGAAATACGGCTACAACGTCAAACCGCAGAACGTGATCGGCGTGACCACGTTGCTGAAGAACCGCGAAACCGGCGAGCTGACCACCGCGCGCAAGCAGATCACCGCCGGCAAATATGACGAGAAAGCCAACCTCGGCCTCGAACTGACCCCCTACCTGTGGACCCCGGCGACCTGGATGGCCGGCAAGCACGCGGCGATCCTGACCTATATCGACGAGTGGAAAAAACCGGTACTGGTGGGTGGTGATACGCCGGCCAGCGACGGCTACATGTTGTTCCACGATGTGGACGTGGCCAAGGGCGGCATTCACCTGTGGGTCAACCGCAAGGACAAGTACATGACCCAGATCCAGGGCATGATGGCCAAGCACGCTGCAGCCCAGGCGAAGGAAGGTTTGCCGGTGACGGCGGACAAGAACTGGGTGATCGTCAAACCTGAAGAAATCCAGTAATTGCGACGGTGATCGTTCCCACGTCGAGGCGTCGAACCGTCCGCGTGGGAACGCAGCCCGTGACGCTCTGCGTCACTGGACGCAGAGCGTCCCTTGAGGCATTCCCACGCGGGAGCGTGGGAACGATCAAAACCTGAAGGCAAAAAAATGCCCCGCACTTGGCGGGGCATTTTTATTTCTGCGATTTGACGCTTACAGCCCGTCGAGCATCGCCTTGTTGCGCACCGCACCCTTGTCGGCGCTGGTCGCCAGCAGGGCGTAGGCCTTGAGGGCGGTGGTCACTTTGCGTGGGCGCTGCTCGACCGGTTTCCAGCCTTTCTTGTCCTGCTCGACCCGGCGTGCCGCCAGTTCTTCATCGCTGATCAACAGGTTGATCGAGCGGTTCGGGATGTCGATCAGCACCTTGTCGCCGTCCTGCACCAGACCGATCGCGCCGCCGGCCGCAGCCTCTGGCGAAGCGTGGCCGATGGACAGACCGGAAGTGCCGCCGGAGAAACGGCCATCGGTCAGCAGGGCGCAGGCTTTGCCCAGGCCTTTGGATTTCAGATACGACGTCGGGTAGAGCATTTCCTGCATGCCCGGGCCGCCTTTCGGGCCTTCGTAGCGAATGATGACGATGTCGCCTTCCTTTACTTCGTCGGCGAGGATGCCGCGCACGGCGCTGTCCTGGCTTTCGAAGATCTTCGCGTTGCCTTCAAAGACGTGGATCGACTCGTCGACGCCGGCGGTTTTCACCACGCAGCCGTCCAGGGCGATGTTGCCGTACAGCACGGCCAGGCCACCTTCTTTCGAATAGGCATGTTCGAAGCTGCGGATGCAGCCGTTTTCACGGTCGTCGTCGAGGGTTTCCCAGCGGGTCGACTGGCTGAATGCGGTCTGCGTCGGAATGCCCGCCGGGCCTGCCTTGAAGAAGTGGTGCACGGCTTCATCGTCGGTCTGGGTGATGTCCCACTTGGCGATGGCTTCTTCCATGCTGCGGCTGTGCACGGTCGGCAGATCGGTGTGCAGCAGGCCGCCACGGGCCAGCGAACCGAGGATGCTGAAGATGCCGCCGGCGCGGTGCACGTCTTCCATGTGGTACTTCTGGATGTTCGGCGCGACCTTGCACAATTGCGGCACCTTGCGCGACAGACGATCGATGTCACGCAGGTCGAAGTCGATCTCGGCTTCCTGGGCCGCGGCCAGCAAGTGCAGGATGGTGTTGGTCGAACCGCCCATGGCGATGTCGAGCATCATCGCGTTCTCGAACGCCTTGAAGTTGGCGATGTTGCGCGGCAGTACCGACTCGTCGTTCTCGCCGTAGTAGCGTTTGCACAGTTCGACGATGGTACGGCCGGCCTGCAGGAACAGCTGTTCGCGATCGCTGTGGGTGGCCAGGGTCGAACCGTTGCCTGGCAATGCAAGGCCCAGGGCTTCGGTCAGGCAGTTCATCGAGTTGGCGGTGAACATGCCGGAGCACGAACCGCAGGTCGGGCAGGCGCTGCGCTCGTACTCGGCAACCTTCTCGTCAGAAGCGCTGGAGTCGGCGGCGATCACCATGGCGTCGACCAGGTCGAGACCGTGGCTGGCCAGTTTGGTCTTGCCGGCTTCCATCGGGCCGCCGGAGACGAAGATCACCGGAATGTTCAGGCGCAGGGCGGCCATCAGCATGCCCGGGGTGATCTTGTCGCAGTTCGAGATGCAGACGATGGCGTCGGCGCAGTGGGCGTTGACCATGTACTCGACGGAGTCGGCGATGATCTCGCGGCTCGGCAGCGAATAGAGCATGCCGTCGTGACCCATGGCGATGCCATCGTCCACGGCGATGGTGTTGAATTCTTTGGCAACGCCGCCGGCGCGTTCGATTTCACGGGCAACCAGCTGACCCAGGTCCTTCAGGTGGACGTGGCCCGGTACGAACTGGGTGAAGGAGTTGGCAATGGCGATGATCGGCTTCTTGAAGTCGTCATCTTTCATCCCGGTGGCGCGCCACAGTGCGCGGGCGCCGGCCATGTTGCGGCCGTGGGTGGATGTTTTCGAGCGGTAATCTGGCATGGAGCACTCCGGGCGGCTAATCAGGTATCAAAAGGGAGTGAGCTTCTGTTGACGTCTGGAACACTCAGAAATGGCCGTGTGTCCTGATGTTGCCGATGACGTTGCGGGATCGCCGCTGGTCTCAGCCTGAGCTCATAAACCCGCCGGGGGATGAATGGCGATGAATCTCGCGATTCTACACCGCTGGCGTCAGGAGGGAATGGCGCAAAGCGTTGTTCCAGTACTGACGAAGCGTGCGCAATGACGACCGGCAGGTTTAATCGCTGTCCGGTTGCCCCACAAGATCGTTGCGACGGCTGATCCGGGCGTTCAATGCCAGTGCCACCCCGCTGAGTATCACGAAGCTGTAGCCCAGCGTGGCATGCAGGTTGGCAGGGCTCAGGCTGATCAACGCACTGATCAACCCGCCGCAAATGAAGATCAGCGTACTGCCGGCCGATGCCGACGTGCCGGCGTTTTCGGGAAACAGACTCATTGCCCGCGAGGTGGCTGCGGGCCGGGCGATGGTGGTGCCGGCGGTGCAGATCAGCATCGGGATCAGCACGGTGGCCGGAGTCAGTGCGAAGTTAGATGCCAGATACAGCATGGTCAGGCCGGCGAACAGGATCAGGCTCAGCCCGACGACAATCTGCTGGCCACCGTTGATGCGTCTGCTCAGTACGCTGGCGAGGATGCCTCCGACTACATACGCCGCGCCGTAGATCAGCAGGATCAACGAGAAGTCATAGGCGGACAGTTGCAGGCGGTCCATGAAAATCAGCGGCGAAATCACGATGAACGAAAAGTGGCAGGCGAAGGCGAAGGCGGAAATCAGCCAGTATCGGACGAAGTCGAAATCTCCCAGAACGCGCCGGTAAGCCTTCAGAAAGTGGGTGGGTGTACCGCCGCTGGCTGCTGGCCGACTGCTATCGAGCAACCACCATGCCTTGAGCAGCACGATGGCGGACAGCGCGGTGAACACCCAGAAGCTGCCGCGCCAGCCCAGCGTTGCCTGAAGGAAGGTGCCGGCGAGCGGCGATACCGAGATGAAAATTCCGGTGGCGGTGACCATCAGGATCCGCAGGCGATCACGTTCTTCGCCTTCGAAAAGGTCCTGAACCAGCGCCTGTGACAGCACGAAGCAACCGCATCCCAGCGCCTGTACCACCCTGAATAGGAGAAACAGTGAATAGTCCGAGGTCATCACGCACCCGAGGGCGCCGAGCATTGAGACGCTCATGCCGGCGAGCAGCAGGCCCTTGCGACCGATCACATCCGACAGCGGCCCGATCAGTAACTGGGCGAAGGCAATCCCGACGGCAAACAGGCTGATCGACAGGGCGATGTCCGCCGGGGTGCTGCGAAAGTGCTCGGCCAGTGCCGGAAAAGAAGGCAGCAGGACATCCAGCGGGAAAACGCCTAGCAACACCATTGCCAGCAAGAGACTGACAGCACCGCGCCGCTGGCGTTGAGTCACCACAGATTGTCCGTCATCCATCGATCAGTCCTGCCCTGGCAAAAAGTGTCTGGTTTTGAGGTTCGGCGAAAAATCCGGCTTTTTTCAAAGCGTTCAGTGTGGCGAGGCTACCGGCGCGAGCCCGCTGCCGACGGGCCCGGGTCGTTGTCAGCGTGCCGAGAATGTCCATCACCGTCGTGTTTGCAAGGCCTGCGCCACAGAGGCTTTCCTGCAGCCAGTGCTCATCCACTTCGAAGAAGATTTCCAGAATGTCGAGCAAGGTCGTCGCGGTGAACGTCCGCTGTTGCGGATTCAAGTGCAACCAGAGGTAGTGGAACACCTCGGTGAAATAGCGGCTGTGGCGCGCTTCGTCGGTGAGGTGATCGCGCAACATGTCGTTGACGCCGGATACCAGGCTGTCGCGGCAGACATCCAGCAGTTCCCGGGCAATGATGGTTTCCGAGACGAACCCCAGAAGAAAGCAAGCCAACGGCCGCTGCTTCTTTCCTGTGCGTGCGATCAGCAGATTCATCCGCGTGATCCGTCTGGGCATTACCGGGCGCCCGGTGATGGCGTAGAGGCTGGCGATCTGTTCCGCCACCTGACTGGAAAACAGGGCGTGATAGCCCTCGTCGGTGTAGAGCTGGAGTGCGGCGGTTTTCATCGGCGCCGGCACGGCGACCGGCAGTTCGCCGTGGACGATGGTTTCGACGGCGCGATTGACGATCCGGTGTTCGAGCAGCGTGGTGTAGTCGAGAAAATGCACCAGATGCCGGGCCGTAAGCCGATGCAGCATCGAACGGTCCGCTGCTTCGATAGCCGGATGGGCCAGATAGGGCAGGAACGCCGGCGGAAACCAGTGCCGGGTCTCCAGTTGTTCCTGCACGTTGTCCGGCAAGCGGTAATCGTGAGGACTGATACGGACCGAGGCGCGGGTGTTCCAGTCACTCAGGGTGAACTGAAAGACCGGTACCGGGGCGAGGGCGCTCATGGTTGTGCCTCACGCAGCAGGTCGCGCATTTCCTGACACATCGCCTGACCGTCGCTTTCCCCGCAACCGACGAAGAACAAGGGTTGTTCCGCACTGTTCTCGAGCTTCAGCAACGTTTCCACCTGGTCGTCGGAAAACGCACCCGTCAGCCAGGTGTTCATGCCCAGCGCTGTAGCCACCAGTTGAAACGTCTGTGATAGGTGTCCGGCTTCGATGAGCGCCATCCGATAGGCGCGCGAGTGCGGGTATTTCCACCAGAGCCGGTCGAAGCGAGCGCTGATGAACAGGCCCAATGGCAGGTTGTTGATGAAATGCTGGCCTCCCAGCAGATGGCCGGGCGCGGTGTCGGGTAAGGGGTTGATGAAGCTCAGGGTGTGTTCGGCGGGGTGGTAGGCATACACACCCGGTGCCAGTCCCTCGACGCTCTGTACAAGCACATACCCGGTGCAGGCATTGAGGCCGCCGCCAGAAGGGCTGCTGCGCCGCGCGCCAAGCCCGTCGGCGATGCTGTCGTCGCGGTCGGCTTCGCGTTCCTGCAGGTAGCCGAGTGACAGGTAAAGCAAGGTGGCTACATCCTCCAGCGGTACGGCGGCGCCGGTGAAGGATCGGCAGGTTTTTCGCCGGATCAGTGAATTCAACAGGCTGTCGTCATTCGGTGCCAGCGGTTCGGGCAGCGCGACAAGTGCGTTCGGGCCGGTCTCCAAAGGGACGTCGGTCGGTGGTGGAGTGGCCAGCACCGTGTTGCAGTGTTCAAGGTACTGCCTGGACCATTCCTGAATATTTCGGGGAATATATTCGCAGGGAATATTCCGGGTGCCGATATGGTAGATCCTGGACAGTTCATCCCAGCCCCAGACAGGCGCCGAGATTTTTGAAGAGGTCAGTATTCCGGCATTTAAAAGTTGCGTGTCTATTGTGTTGTTGTCGTCGTATAAATCAGGGTTGTGGATAAGTTGTGCCAGTCGAGAGGAGTACTCGAAATCTAATTCATGTTGTGTATGGTCTTTGTAGTTCCAGACTATCTGGCCGGGCGTTCGTGGCAGTATGAATAAATAAGGGTTTATATACATGTCGGGGCACGCTGCTCTGGATAGATGCTTTGTCAGAGGCGCTGGGTAGCCGGCTATACCCAGCGCCAGCCTTACTTATCGGGCTTTAGGCGCGACCAGGAAAGCCAGGTTGGCGAGAGTGCGGGATTCCAGAGTAATTGCTTTCATGATTGAACTCCTTGTTCATTGATGCTTCGTGGTTAGTTGGTGTCACCTTCGTGGTGACGACTTAATAATAGTTTGTAATGGATTAATCGCAAGCAAATATTAAGTAGGAATTATCCAGTAATTTTGTCGGAGTGATCTTCGGCTGGAAGTGAGTGTGTAAGTTAAATTTCAGTAAATAAGATATTTGAGGAAATATCCTGCACGTCGGCAGGACGATAAATGTAGGAAAGCCAAGTACAAGACAAAAAAGGGGAGCCCGTGGGCTCCCCTTTCGACCGCGTCAGTGCCGTGCGTTTGTCAGCTGTTAGGCAGCAGGCGGCAGGTGATGCTCTTGATGTAGCGGGTTTCCGGAATGGCCGGGTGTACCGGATGATCCGGACCCTGACCACCACGCTCCAGCAGTTGGATGTTGCGATCCAGGTGACGGGCGCTGGTCAGCAAGATGTTCTGCAGATCGTCTTCCGGCAGGTGCATCGAGCACGAAGCGCTGAACAGGATGCCGTCCTTGTTGAGCAGGCGCATGGCTTGCTCGTTCAGGCGACGGTAGGCGCCTTCACCGTTTTTCAGGTCTTTCTTGCGCTTGATGAACGCAGGCGGGTCGGCAACGATCACGTCGAAGCGTTCTTCGCTGGCCTTGAGTTCCTTCAGGGCTTCGAAGACGTCGCCTTCGATGCAGGTCATCTTGTCGGCGAAACCATTCAGTGCGGCATTGCGCTCGACGCCATCGAGGGCGAAGCCCGAGGCGTCGACGCAGAACACTTCGCTGGCGCCGAATGCGGCGGCCTGCACACCCCAGCCACCGATGTAGCTGTACAGGTCCAGCACGCGTTTGCCCTTGGCGTAAGGGGCCAGGCGGGCGCGGTTCATACGGTGATCGTAGAACCAGCCGGTTTTCTGACCTTGAACGACCGGCGCTTCGAATTTCACGCCGTTCTCTTCCAGCGCCACCCACTCCGGCACCACGCCGAAGACGGTTTCGGTGTAGCGCTCGAGGCCTTCGGCATCGCGGGCGGCGGAGTCGTTCTTGAACAGGATGCCGCTTGGCTTGAGCACTTGGGTCAGCGCCGCGATCACGTCATCTTTATGGGCTTCCATGGTCGCGGAGGCGAGTTGTACCACGAGGATGTCGCCGAAACGGTCGACCACCAGACCCGGCAGCAGGTCGGAATCGCCGTAGACCAGGCGATAAAACGGCTTGTCGAACAGGCGCTCGCGCAGCGACAGGGCCACGTTCAGGCGATGCACCAGCAGCGACTTGTCCAGCGCCAGCTTGATGTCGCGCGACAGCAGGCGGGCGCAGATCAGGTTGTTCGGGCTCATGGCGACAATGCCCAGCGGCTTGCCGCCCGCGGCTTCGAGGATCGCCTGGTCGCCGGCCTTGAAGCCGTGCAACGGGGTCGCGGCCACGTCGATTTCGTTGCTGTAGATCCACAGGTGACCGGCGCGCAGGCGACGGTCGGCGTTGGCTTTGAGGCGCAAGCTAGGCAGGGACATGACGTCGCTCCGGAAAAAAGAGCGGGAGTATACCGTGTTGCGCCTCATGCCGGGTTTGGCGTGCGATGAAACGCGCCGGAGCCCTATGCCGACAGCGTCTCGATCAGCGCGTTACTGAACGCCGGAATATCATCCGGTTGACGGCTGCTGATCAGGTTGCCGTCCTTGACCACCTCCTGATCGACCCAGTTCACCCCCGCATTGACCAAGTCGTCCTTGACGGTCTTGTAGCTGGTCATGGTTTTGCCATTGACCAGCCCTGCCGAAATCAGCAGCCAGCTGCCATGGCAGATCACCGCGATCGGTTTGCCGGCGGAGGCACCGGTCTTGACCAGATGCTGGGCGTCCTGATCGATGCGAATGGTGTCAGAGTTCTGCACACCGCCGGGCAGCACCACGGCGTCGTATTGATCAATGCTTGCGCCCTGGAAGGTCTGGTCAACCTTGAAGTCGTCCGCAGGTTTATCGTGGTTCCAGCCTTTGACGCTGCCGGTTTCGGCGGAGAGGATGTCAACCTGCGCTCCAGCCTGCTCCAGTGCCTGTTTGGGACCGGTCAGCTCGACTTGCTCGAAACCATCGGTTACCAGAAAAGCGACGCGCTTGCCGCTGAGAGAAGTCGCCATCGTTAAGCTCCTGAGTCTGTTGGGATTACTGCCCGAGACAGACGTGTATCTGTTCCGGGCACTACAGATTCCGAAGGCGGACGGAAAGTGAAAGTTCCTGCGAATTGCCCGCTGGTGTGTCGTGCGTCGGTTTTTAGAGGTTAGAATCGCCGCCTGTCCCAGAGTGTGTACATATGTCCCAAGAGCTGACCACCGAACAGATTCAACAGTCCCTGCAGGGCATCAGTGTGCCCGCGCAGCCGCAGATCATGGTGGATCTGCAAATGGAGCAGTACATGCCCGACCCGGATCTGGAGACGATCGCCAAGCTGATCTCCCAGGATCCCGGTCTGTCCGGCTCGCTGCTGAAAATCGTCAATTCGCCGTATTACGGGCTGAGCAACAAGATCACCTCGATCAAGCGCGCGGTGAACCTGCTGGGCAGCCGTTCGATCATCAACCTGATCAACGCGATGTCGATCAAGGGCGAAATGAACGATGACACCATCGTCACCCTCAACCGTTTCTGGGACACCGCCCAGGACGTGGCCATGACCTGCCTGACCCTGGCCAAGCGCGTCGGCACCGAGGCGAGCGACGAGGCTTACGCCCTGGGTCTGTTCCATGACTGCGGCGTGCCGCTGATGCTTCAGCGTTTCCCGGACTACATGACGACGCTCGAAACGGCATATGCCAATGCGGGGGCCGAGCGCCGGGTTGTGGACACCGAGAACGATGTCTACAACACCAACCACTCGGTGGTCGGTTATTACACCGCCAAATCCTGGCGCCTGCCGGAGCATGTCAGCGCGGCCATCGCCAACCATCACAACGCGTTGGCAATCTTCAGCGACGAGACCTCGCGCAACAGTCAGATGAAAAACCTGCTGGCGATCCTGAAAATGGCCGAGCACATCTGCGCGTCGTACCGGGTGCTGGGGAACCAGACCGAAGACTTCGAATGGCGGGCCGTCGGGCCGTTGGTGCTGGAATACATCGGCCTCTCGGACTACGACTTTGAAACGTTGAAGCAGACGATCCGCGAACTTGGCGCACACTGATTCAAGAAGCTGATGATTCGAGGAATTCATGCCTGAACTGCCGGAAGTCGAAACCACCCGCCGCGGCATCGCCCCGCATCTGGAAGGCCAGCGTGTCAGCCGGGTCATCGTGCGTGACCGACGGCTACGCTGGCCGATTCCCGACGACCTCGACGTGCGCCTGTCCGGGCAGCGCATCGTGCTGGTCGAGCGGCGCGCCAAGTATTTGTTGATCAACGCCGAAGTCGGCACGTTGATCAGCCACTTGGGCATGTCGGGCAACCTGCGGCTGGTTGAGGTCGGGATGCCGGCGGCCAAGCATGAGCATGTCGACATCGAGCTGGAATCGGGCCTGGCCCTGCGCTACACCGATCCGCGGCGTTTCGGGGCGATGCTCTGGAGCACCGATCCGCTCAATCACGAATTGCTGATCCGTCTGGGCCCGGAGCCGTTGACCGATCTGTTCGATGGCGAGCGGTTGTATCAGCTGTCGCGCGGGCGGTCGATGGCGGTCAAGCCGTTCATCATGGACAACGCGGTGGTGGTGGGAGTCGGCAATATCTACGCGACCGAAGCGCTGTTCGCTGCCGGTATCGATCCGCGTCGTGAAGCCAAAGGCATTTCCCGGGGGCGCTACTTGAAGCTGGCCATCGAGATCAAACGCATCCTCGCTGCGGCCATCGAGCGAGGCGGCACCACTTTGCGCGATTTCATCGGCGGCGACGGGCAGCCGGGGTATTTCCAGCAGGAGCTGTTTGTCTACGGTCGCGGTGGTGAGCACTGCAAGGTCTGCGGTACGGGCCTGCGGGAAATGAAGCTCGGCCAGCGTGCCAGCGTCTGGTGCCCGCGCTGCCAGAGCTAAGCGCAAAAGCTGCAAAAGTCCTACGGTCTATAGTGAGTTGTCTCACTGTTCAGCCCGAAGGATCGTGCCATGAAGACCTTGCAAACCCTCATCGTCGCACTGCTGCTGTGCTTCAGCCTGACCGTCCAGGCCACGGAAGGCGGCAGCGGTGACCCGCGTTACGCGATCCAGAATCCACCGGCTTACGCCATGCTCGGCGATCTGCTGATTGCCCGACCATTGCTGGTGGTGGCGACGGTGATCGGTGCCGGGGCGTTTGTCGTGTCGTTGCCGTTCACCGCACTGGGGGGCGGGATTGGCGATGCGGGGGAGGCGCTGGTCGTGGCGCCGGCGAAAGCGGCGTTCGTGCGATGCCTGGGCTGCACAGGGGAGGGGTTCGAGCAGCGCGAATAAAGCGATCGCAGCCTGGAGCTGCGATCGGATTCAGTGGCTCAAGCCTTGCCGGTGATCTTGCGGTACTTCTCCATCAACTGTTCTTCAGTCTCCGGATGGGCTTCGTCCAGTGGAATGCAATCCACCGGGCAGACCTGCTGGCACTGCGGCTCGTCGTAGTGGCCGACGCACTGGGTGCACAGGTTCGGGTCGATCACGTAGATCTCTTCGCCTTGGGAAATGGCGGCGTTCGGGCACTCGGGTTCGCAGACGTCGCAGTTGATGCAATCGTCGGTGATGATCAGGGACATGCTAACTCCAGCCGGGGCGGGGAGCCCGGGCGCTATGAATCAATGCGCGCAATTGTGCCGCATTGGCGCCCGTAGTGCACGCGGGCGCCGTTTGAACGGTCGTTACTTCTTGAAGCGCAAGGTCAGGGCCTCGGCCACCGCCGGGTGGACGAACTTGCTGATATCGCCACCCAGGGCCGCGATTTCCCGCACCAGGGTCGAGGAAATGAACGAATAACGTTCGGACGGGGTGAGAAAAAGGCTCTCCACATCCGGTGCCAACTGGCGGTTCATGTTGGCCAGCTGGAATTCGTATTCGAAGTCCGACACCGCGCGCAGGCCACGCAGAAACACGTTGGCGTTCTGCTCTTTGGCGAAATGCGCGAGCAGCGTCGAGAAGCCGACCACTTCCACGTTCGGCAGGTGTTTGGTGACCTCGCGGGCCAGCTCGACCCGTTGTTCCAGCGGGAACAGCGGATTCTTCTTGGGGCTGGCGGCGACGGCGATGATCACATGGTCGAACAGGCGCGAGGCGCGTTCGACCAGATCGCCATGGCCCTTGGTAATAGGGTCGAAGGTACCTGGGTACAACACTCGGTTCATCGCGTCGTCCTGGCGGGAATCCGTTGGGGAGTCGGATGGTATCGCAGCCGTCCCGGTCGGGAAAGTCGCCTGTTGGGTAAGAAAGCACTATAGACGATCGGAATTTTCGTCTTTTTCACGGGTTTCTCAGCCGTTCGCCGAGGGATGTCGCCAGTTGCGCCGTCAGACCATACACCGACAACTGCGGGTTGGCGCCGATGCTGGTGGGGAACAGCGAGCCGTCATGAATCGACAGATTACGTAGCTGATGATGACGGCCGAGACTGTCGGTCACGGCGGTTTGCGGGTCTTCGCCCATCGCACAACCGCCCATCACGTGGGCGCTGCCCAGACGTGTGCGATACAGCTCCAGGCTCAGGCTGTCGATCAGCGAGCGGGCTTCGGCCAGGCTGTTCACGTAGCGCGCATCGGCGTGCATCGGCATTACCGCTTTGGCGCCGCCGGCGAACTGGATTTGCGCCATGCTGTGGAAGGATCGGCGCAGGCCGTCCCAGGTGTAAGGCGAAACCGGGTAGTCGAGTACCGGTGAGCCGTCACCCCGCAACTCGACGCTGCCGCCCGGACTGTCCGGGTGAAAACCGTCGCGCAGCAGGGCCAGCATCGCGTGGGTGTGGGGCAGGTCCGCCATGTGTTGCGCGCTTTCCTGACCGAAACCGCCAAGCAACGTGGCGGCCAGCGCCGGGTGCAGCGGCGGCACTTCGAGTTTGTAGGCCATCGGGCCGCGGGTGCCATCCTTCCACTGGAAATGATCCGAGTAGATCGATTGCGGCGCACCGTAGAACGGGTTGATCACCTCGTCGAAACGCCCGGCGGACATGTTCACCAGATGCAGGAAGGTGCGCTTGCCCAGCCGTTTGTGCGGATCCGGTGCGTCCGAGCGCATCAGCAGGGCAGGGCTGTTGATCCCGCCGCCGGCCAGCACGTAATGCCGCGCCTTGACGGTTATCGTGCGTCCGGTCGGCTCGACACAGCGTTCGTCCATCGCCACGCATTGCAGGCCAGTGACCTTGTCGCCGCTGATCAACAGTTTTTCGGCTCGGGCCAGATAAAGCAGTTCGCCGCCCTTTTCCAGGGTCGCCGGAATGGTCGTGACCATCATCGATTGCTTGGCGTTGGTCGGGCAGCCCATGCCGCAGTAGCCGAGGTTCCAGCAGCCGCGCACGTTGCGCGGGATCACGTGCCAGCTGTAGCCGAGCTGTTCGCAGCCTTTGCGGATCACGTCGTTGTTGGCGTTGGGCGGCACCCTCCACGGGGCGACGCCGAGACGCTGCTCCATTTTTTCGAACCACGGCGCCATGTCGGCGGGACTGTGGCCTTTGACGTTGTGCTCTTTGGCCCAGTGTTCGAGGGTTGGCTCGGGCGTGCGAAAACTCGATGTCCAGTTGATCAGCGTGGTGCCGCCGACTGCGCGGCCCTGAAGGATGGTGATCGCGCCGTCCTTGCTCATGCGGCCGATGCCTTCCTGATAGAGGCTGCTGTAGGCCTGGTCTTCCAGCAGTTTGAAATCGCTGCTGGTCTTGAGCGGGCCTTCTTCGATCAGCAGCACTTTGTAGCCGGCGGCACTGAGGATTTCCGCCGTGGTGCCGCCGCCGGCACCGCTGCCGATGATGGCGACGTCGGCCTCCAGGGTCAGGTCATCGTTGAGTTGCGCGCCGCTGTAGGTTTTCCAGCCACGGGCAAGGCCTTCGCGAAACGGGTCGGGTACGGGCATCGATCAGGTTCTCTTATTATTGTTTTGCGTGGGTCGCCAGGCTCAAACGGCGGGCGGGCCGGGGTAACCACAATGGGCCCAGGATTCGGCGCGGGTGTACCAGGCCATCATCACCATTTGCTGGAGGGAGCTGTGGCCCATGCGCAGCAGACTCAGCGAGCTGTTTTCCCAGCGCTCGAGGAAGCGACGGATCGCCTCGGGGCCGGCGTTTTCCCAACTGCCCCAGATTCCGGTCAATGGCCCGCGCGTCACCGCCATGCCGAGCACATCGAACAGTTGCCGGGTGAGCTTGAGCATTTCCGGCGACAGGTGATCGAGGCTGTAGTCCAGTGACTGCAGCGTTTCGTCGACAGCCGCGGGCATCTTTTCCACAGCCACGGCGCCATCGAGCATCACGGGAATCAACGCACGCAGAAACAGCAGATCAGCGCTGCGCAACGTGGTGAATCCATTGGCCGAGACACTTGATGAACAGCCGCTGAGGCTGGCGCCGAGCCCGGCAGTGGCGAGAAAAGCCGTGGCGCCCAGGCTGAATTTCAGCAGGCCACGGCGCGACAGGGCAGGTGTTTCGGTCAGGCTTGGGTGCATTGTTGTTATTACCCGGCGGTGACGTTAGCGAATGAACAGTTTCTGGATCAGCTTCTGAATGGATTTGCCGTAGGGCGGGTAGATCAGCTTCGCCGCGTTGAAGCGCTGTTTGACCAGCACGCCCTTGGCCTTGCTGAACGTCAGGAAGCCCTCGTGACCGTGGTAATGGCCCATGCCCGACGGGCCGATGCCGCCGAACGGCATGTCGTCCTGCGCCACATGCAGCAGCGTGTCGTTGAGGCAGACGCCACCGGAGTGGGTTTCGCTGAGGACGCGCTTCTGTTCGCGCTTGTCGTAGCCGAAGTAGTAAAGAGCCAGAGGACGTGGCCGCTGATTGATGTAAGCAAATGCCTGATCCAGATCCTGATACGGCACGATCGGCAGCAGCGGGCCGAAGATCTCGTCCTGCATCACCGTCATTTCCTCGCTGACATTCAGCAGCAGGCTGTGCGGCATGCGTCGGCCCTGGCCCTGCTCGAACAGCGGAATCAGCAGCGCGCCCTTGCTGGTGGCGTCGCTGAGGTAGCTGTTGAGCCGCGCCAGTTGGCGCTCGTTGATGATGGCGGTGTAGTCCGGGTTGTCGGCGAGTGTCGGATAAAACCCGCGCACGGCTAGGCGATAGGCTTCGACGAAGCCGCCGATGCGCTCTTCCGGCACCAGCACGTAGTCCGGGGCCACGCAGGTCTGGCCGGCATTGAGGGTCTTGCCGAAAGCGATGCGTTCGGCGGCGTCCTTGAGTGGCACGTCGCGGGAGACGATGGCCGGGGACTTGCCGCCCAGTTCCAGCGTCACCGGCGTCAGGTTCTCTGCCGCTGCGCGCATCACATGCTTGCCGACGCTGGTGGAACCGGTGAACAGCAGGTGGTCGAAGCGCATTTTTGAAAACGCCACGCCGACATCGGCCTCGCCGAGCACTACGCACACCAGATCCTCCGGGAAGATCCGCGCCAGCAGTTCCTTGAGCAACAAGCCGGTGGCCGGAGTTGATTCGCTGAGTTTCAACATCACCCGGTTGCCGGCCGCGAGGGCGCCGGTCAACGGGCCGATGGCCAGGAACAACGGGTAGTTCCACGGCACGATGACACCGACCACACCCAGCGGCTGGTACACGACTTTCGCCGATGCCGGCTGGAAAGCGACGCCCACTTTGCGTCGCGAAGGTTTCATCCACTGACTGATGTGCTGGCTGGCGTAGTGAATGCCGTGCAGGCTCGGCATCAGTTCGGCGAGCAAGGTTTCATCGGCGCTGCGATGGCTGAAGTCGGAGCTGATGGCGTCGATCAGGGCTTGCCGTTCGTTGCTCAGCAAATCGCGCAGCGCCTTGAGCCATTGCCGGCGCTGGGCTGCGGGCGGCATCGGGTTGGCGGCGTAGGCGGCGCGCTGTGCGTTGAACAGCCGGTTGAGCTCTTCCAGCGGCTGTTGCAGCGTTTGCAGGTAGGCAATATCGGCGGTCATCGGCGACTCCGGAGTTGTTGTTGTGAGGAACTTTTTAGAGTCTATGCTCTAGAAAGTCAATTGGCTTCCTTGCGCATCCTGGTTTTATCCCGCTCCGGATAGGTCGTAAGATGCCCCCCAACGCACTCTGAATTAAAGCTCAAGCCATGGCCCCACGGATCAAAACCAGCGAGCGCATCGTGCAGAACAGCCTCGAGCTGTTCAATCAGCAGGGCGAGCGCAGCATCAGCACCAATCACATCGCCGCCCACATGGAGATTTCTCCGGGCAATCTGTACTACCACTTCCCCAACAAGCAGGCGATCATCGCCGTGCTGTTCAGTGAGTACGAAAGCCTGGTGGACAGCTTTCTGCGTCCGCCCCAGGGCCGTCCCGCGACGGTCGAAGACAAGCGCTTCTATCTCAAGGAGCTGCTGTCGGCGATGTGGCGGTATCGGTTTCTACACCGCGATCTCGAGCATCTGCTCGACAGCGATCCGGATCTGGCCGGGCGTTACCGACGCTTCTCCCAGCGCTGCGTGATCCAGGGCGCGGCGATCTACGAAGGGTTCGTTGCCGCCGGAATCCTGAAAATGGACCGGGTGCAGATCGAATCCCTGACCCTCAACGCGTGGATCATCCTCACCTCCTGGGTGCGCTTCCTGTGCACGACCCGGGAGAACTCCAACTACCTCAGCGAGCAGGCCATCAAGCGTGGTGTGTATCAGGTGCTGGTGCTCGAAGCAGGGTTCGTCACCGAACAGGCCCGCGATGAGGTCAACGCCCTGTTCGAAGAGTTCTACGTGCCGTTGGCCCAGGCCCTCGAAGAAAGACCGTAAGTTCATTTCCTCACTGGAGTCGTTCGCTATGCCGATTGCGCAACTGATCAGCCCGACCGCACTGGATGCCCGCAAGGCGCAACCGGGGCTGGTGATTCTCGATTGCCGTTTTGCCCTCGAAGACCCGGATTACGGCCAGCGCAGCTATGCCGAGGGGCACATTGCCGGGGCGCATTTCGCCGATCTTGAACGCGACCTCAGCGGCCCGGTCATCAAGGGCGTGACCGGTCGCCACCCGCTGCCGGAGCCGGCGGTGCTGATTGAGCGCCTGCAAGCCTTCGGCATCGACAGCGACAGCGAGGTGGTTCTGTATGACGACGGCCCGGGTGCCTATGCGGCGCGGGCGTGGTGGCTGCTGGCGTGGCTGGGCAAGCGTGACGGCGTGTTCATTCTCGATGGCGGGCTCAAGGCCTGGCATGCGGCGGGGCTGCCGTTGAGTCTCGATCCTCCGTCAGCGGTGCGGGGCAACTTCAGCGGCCAGCCGGACATGAGCCTGCTGCTCAGCGCCGAGCAATTGCAGCAGCGTCTCGGCCAGCCGGCGTTGACCCTGCTCGATGCCCGCGCCTTGCCGCGTTTCAAGGGTGAAGTGGAACCGATCGACCCGATTGCCGGGCACATTCCCGGTGCGCAATGCGCGGCGTTTACCGACAACCTGGGCAGCGATGGGCGTTTCCTGCCGGCCGATCAGCTCAAGCAGCGTTTCGCCGCGAAACTCGGCGAGCGTTCGCCGAGCGATCTGGTGGCGTACTGCGGCTCCGGGGTGACGGCGTGTCACAACCTGTTCGCCCTGTGCCTGGCGGGTTATCCGTTGGGGTCGCTGTATGCCGGATCGTGGAGCGAGTGGATCAACGATCCTGCGCACGGTATCGCCACTGGCGAGTAAACGCTCAGCGATTCAGCCGCGCGCTGCGGTAGGCCGCCGGCCCCACGCCATAAACCTGTTTGAATTGCCGGCTCAGATGGCTCTGGTCGGCAAATCCCAGCTGCGTGGCGACTTCAACCGGCAGGCAGCCGTTCTGCAACAAACCCCGCGCGCAGGCAATCCGCTGCTGCATCAGCCAGCTGTGCGGCGGCATGCCGGTGGCGCGGCGGAACACCCGGGCGAAGTGGAAGGGCGACAGGTTCACCGCCGCCGCCAGTTCTTCCAGCGAGGGCGGCGCCGCCAGGTGCGCGTGCAGCAACTCCTTGGCCATCGCCACCGCGCGGTGTTCTTTGCCAGGGTTACCGTTGATTTGCACCGCCGCGTGACGTTGCAACAGCAGCATCATCATTTCCCGCCACACCGTTTGCTGTTGCAGCGCGGTGGCGGGGCTTTCCAGCAAGCGATGCAACTGACAGAAACCGTTGACCAGGTCCGGATCGCGATACAGCGTCGCGCCGAAGGCCGGCATCGGTGCGGTCGGCAGTTCCAGCTCATTCAGCAGCGCGACGATCTGCCCGGTGTCGGGATAAAACGCCCGGTACAGCCAGCCGTCCTCGGTGCCCTTGTGGCCGTTATGCACTTCATCCGGATTGATCAGCACCAGCGTGCCGCTGCCCGCCAGGTGTTCGGCGCCGCGATAACGGTAGCGTTGGGCGCCGGCCATGATCATGCCGATCACATAACCGTCGTGGACGTGCGGGGCGAAGCGATGCTCGATGTAGCGCGCGGTCAACAGCTCGACACCGGCCAGAGGCGCGGCCTGCCAGAAACGGATCGACTCGCCCTGATCGCTCATGACTTCACCCGCGCCCCGCGTCGGCCAGCCACTGCGGAATCCGTCGTTCCAGGTAATAACCCGGCTGTCGAAGCGTGCCGTCGACGAAACCGACATGCCCGCCCTTGTTCTGCAATTCGAACTGCGTCGTGGTCGACAGCTCACTGGCCTGCGGCAGGCTGTGAGGGAACACGAACGGGTCGTCCGCCGCCTGAATGATCAGGGTCGGCGTACGGATCTCGCCGAGAAAGTAACGGCTGGATGCGCGGCGATAGTAATCCTCGGCATCGGCGAAACCGTGCAGCGGCGCGGTCACCCGGCCATCGAAATCCCAGAAGGTGCGCATGTTTTCCAGCGAGCCGAGGGCAGCCAGTGCGGCGAGACCGTCCTCGCGGCCGTCGTGCTGGAACTGGCGCTGCTTGTTCTTGATGTAGGCCACCATCTCGCGCATGAAGTGCGCCTGATAGACCTTGGAGAAACCCTGGCCAATACGATCGGCGCATTGATCGAGGCGAAACGGCACCGACACCGCCACCGCACCGAGCACGCCGCTGGCGCTGCCGGTTTCCCCCAGGTGCTTGAGCAGCACGTTACCGCCAAGGGAGTAGCCGACCGCATACAGCGGCGCCAGTGGCCGCTTGGCTTTCAGGTGGCGGAGGGTTTCGGCGAGGTCTTCGCTGGCGCCGGAATGATAGCTGCGCGGCAACAGGTTCGGCTCGCCCGAACAACCGCGCCAGTTCAGCGCGACACTGGCCCAGCCTTGAGCGGCGAGCGCTGCCTGGATTCCGGCGACGTAAGGCGAATTGGAAGAACCGGTCAGCCCGTGCAGCACCAACACCAATGGCGCCTCGGCGCTGTGCGGGCCGTGCCAGTCGAGATCCAGGAAATCGCCGTCGTCCAGCCACAGCCGTTCGCGCTGGCGATCAAGGTGCACGGTTTTTCGCCACAGCGGCCCCCACAAGGTTTGCAGGTGCGGATTGCCGAGGCCGAAGGCGGGGATGAACGGTTTAGACGAAGGGGACACGATTGCTCTCGATGCAGCGCAGCGAGCCTCGGCTGAGACCCGCCGCTTTTTCAGGCCGGTCGGTTAACCGGCATTCACTGCCATACGTTGCCACAACGCGTAGTACACCCGCCCGGATTTCTGTTCGCGGTGCAGGCGCCAGTTGCCCGGCAGGCCGAGGGTCGATGGCGCGGTTTCGCTTTCAGTGTAGATCCACGCATCGTCGGCCAGCCATTGGCGCTCTTCCAGCAGCGTGCACACGGCGGGCAGCAGGTTCTGGTTGAACGGCGGGTCGAGGAACACCAGGTCGAACGCGGTCGCGGTCTGGGTTTCCAGGTAGCGCAGCGCATCGGCGGTCTGTACGTGGCCGTTGGTGCAGCGCAGCGTGCCGAGGTGTTCTTTCAGGCTGGAGACCGCGACATGGCTGGCATCCAGCGCCTGGCCCATGGCCGCGCCACGGGATAGCGCTTCGAGAAACAGCGCTCCGCTGCCGGCGAACGGATCGAGCACCTTGGCCCCGGCAACGTAAGGCGCGAGCCAGTTGAACAGGGTTTCGCGCACCCGGTCTGGCGTCGGGCGCAGGCCCGGCGCATCGGGAAAGCTCAGCTTTCGGCTGCGCCATTCGCCGCCGATGATGCGCAACTGGTTCACACCATTGTGCAGTTTTTGTACAGGTTTCTTTGGACTGGCCATTAATGCTCCGGAACCCCGAGCGGCTGCTCGGCAGGTTTATCAGATGGGGCCGGTAACGGCTTTTGCGGCACGGTCGGGCCAGCGCTGACGATGACCAGTTTATCCGTGCTCAAGTGTTTGTTCAGGGCGTCGCGAACCTGCTCGACCGTGAGGCTCTGGGACTGACGCATGAAGTCGTCCAGATAGCTCAGCGGCAGGTTGTAGAAACCCATGGCGCCAAGTTGACCGACGATATCGGCATTGCTCGCGGTGGACAGCGGGAAGCTGCCGGCCAGTTCGCGCTTGGCGTCGTCGAGTTCTTTCTGGGTCGGGCCGGTCTTGAGGTAGTCGGCGAGCACGTCCTGCACCAGTTTCAGGGTGCCTTCGCTCATCTCCGCGCGGGTCTGCAGGTTGATCATGAACGGGCCGCGAGCCTGCATCGGGCTGAATGCCGAATACACGCCGTAGGTCAGGCCACGCTTCTCGCGCACTTCGCTCATCAACCGGGTGCCGAAGCCGCCACCGCCGAGGATCTGGTTGCCCATCGAAAGCGCGGCGTAGTCCGGGTCGTCACGGTCGATGCCCAGTTGCGCGATCATCAGGTTGGTCTGCTTCGACGGAAACTCGATGTGGCCGATGCCGGCTTTCGGCTCGGTCGGTTGCGCGACCTTCGCCAGTGCCGGGCCTTTCGGCAGTGCAGCGGACACCTGATTGGCAATCGCCTCGGCTTCGCTGCGGGACAGATCGCCCACCAGCGCGATCACCACGTTGCCGGCCGCATAGGCCTTGGCGTGGAACTCACGCAGTTGCGCCAGCGTGATCTTCGGCACGCTTTGCGCATTGCCGTCGCTGGAGTGAGCGTACGGGTGATCGCCGTACAGGCGCTTCATCAGCTCCAGGCTGGCGAGTTTGCCGGGGTTCTGTTTCTGGTATTCGAAACCGGCGAGCATCTGGTTCTTGATGCGCGCGAAGGAATCGGCCGGGAAGGTCGGTTTGCCCACCACTTGCGAGAACAGTTTCAGCGCCGGTTCGCGTTTGTCGGCAGCACTCAGGCTGCGCAGCGACGCGATGGCCATGTCCTTATAGGCGCCGTTGCCGAAATCCGCGCCCAGGCCTTCGAAACCCTGGGCGATGGCGCCGACGTCCTTGCCCGCCACGCCTTCGTTGAGCATGGCGTTGGTCAGCAGGGCCAGGCCCGGCGCGTTGCCGTCCTGGCTGCTGCCGGCGGAAAAGATCAGGCGCATGTCGAACATCGGCAGTTCGCGGGCCTCGACGAACAGCACCTTGGCGCCTTCGGCGGTGTTCCAGGTCTGCACGTCGAGCTTGCGGCTGGCCGGGGCCTTGCCGTCGAGTTCGGCCAGCGATTGCAGCTTCTGGCTGGACTTGGCGTTATCCAGCGCTTCGCTGGCCTTGGTGTTGTCGCTCGGCGCCAGATAAAACGCGGCGGAGCCGATGATGGCCACGGCGATCAGGCCGAGCAACAGGCGTGGGGTTTTGCGCTCACTCATGAGTCGTCTCCAGTGGCAGGACGTGGGCGACGCTGAGACGTTCGCGGGTGAAATACAGCTTGGCGGCGTTCTGGATGTCTTGCGGGGTGACGCTTTCCAGATCGGCCAGTTCGGTGTCCATCAGTTTCCACGACAGACCGACGGTCTCCAGCTGGCCGATGGCGGTGGCCTGGCTGGTGATCGAGTCGCGCTCGAAGACCAGGCCGGCGATGACCTGGGCACGCACGCGCTCCAGTTCTTCGGCGGACGGTGCGGTGGTTTTCAGCTGTTCCAGCAATTTCCACAGGCCGGCTTCCGCCTGGGCCATGGTCTTTTTCTTCTGGGTGTTCGGTGTGGCCGACAGAGTGAACAGGCTGTCACCGCGAGTGTAGGCGTCGTAGCTCGACGAACCGCCGGACACCAGTTCTTCGCCGCGTTCCAGTTGAGTCGGAATACGGCCGCTGTAGCCGCCGTCCAGCAGCGCCGAAATCAGGCGCAAGGCGTTGACCGAGCGTTTGTCTTCGGCAGTGGCGATGCTCGGGACGTTGAAACCGAGCATCAGGCTCGGCAGTTGGGTCTGTACGTGCAGGGTAATCTGGCGCTCGCCGGGCTCGGTCAGCTCCAGTGGTTTTTTCGCCGGCGGCACGTCGCGCTTCGGGATCGGCCCGAAGTAGCGCTGGGCGAGGGTCTTCACCTCGTCCGGGGTCACGTCGCCGACCACCACCAGCGTGGCGTTGTTCGGTACGTACCAGGACTGATACCAGTGGCGCAGCTCTTCGACCTTCATCCGCTCCAGGTCAGCCATCCAGCCGATGGTCGGGGTGTGATAGCCGCTGGCCGGGTAGGCCATGGCCTTGTAGCGCTCGTAGGCTTTGGCCATCGGCTTGTCGTCGGTGCGCAGGCGGCGCTCTTCCTTGATGACTTCGATTTCCTTGGCGAACTCGTCGGCCGGCAGGCGCAGGCTGGCCATGCGGTCGGCTTCCAGTTCGAAGGCCACGCCCAGACGGTCGCGGGCCAGCACTTGGTAATAAGCAGTGAAGTCGTCGCTGGTGAAGGCGTTCTCTTCGGCGCCGAGGTCACGCAGGATCAGCGAGGCTTCGCCGGGGCCGACTTTTTCGCTGCCCTTGAACATCATGTGCTCGAGGGCGTGGGACAGACCGGTCTGGCCCGGGGTTTCGTAGCTGGAACCGACCTTGTACCAGACCTGCGACACCACCACCGGCGCACGATGGTCTTCGCG
This sequence comes from Pseudomonas sp. PHC1, assembly GCF_046487845.1. Lineage (NCBI taxonomy): Bacteria > Pseudomonadati > Pseudomonadota > Gammaproteobacteria > Pseudomonadales > Pseudomonadaceae > Pseudomonas > Pseudomonas sp. PHC1. The sequence goes on along the minus strand of NZ_JBJXHJ010000002.1, from coordinate 276,233 downwards.
CACGACGACCTTCAGGCCGTTGTCGAGGGTGAATTCGTGGGTCGGTTGCGGGTCGGCCGCCAGGGCCGAAAGGGGCAGGCAGACTGTGCTGAGCAGCAGGCCTGCAGCGCGGCGGGCTAGAGCATTCATTCGTTTTTAAACCTGTTGGGCTGCCCGCTTGGTCTTAGCGTCGGCGGGCGAGAGGTAGGGCGTGTCATCGATCATTACCAGTACCGCGCCGTGCCTGATAGTGTGCAGGGCAAGGCGCGAGGAGTGCGGTTTGGTTGTTCCAAATAAGCTCCGAGCAACGCAGCCCTGCACACTATCAGGCCCGGCCCTCCGGGTGGTGCCTGAAAACGGGCCATACTGCGTTGCAGTCCTTGGGAAGGAAAGCACATTCCCTGCGGCCTGCGCCTTGTCTGGCCCGTTTTCAGGCGGCCACGCGGTACTGGTAATGATCGATGACACGCCCTAGGATACTGATCCGTTTTACCGGCGACCACGCCTATCCGGTTTTGAAACCTGATCAGGTTGTATGGGTTTGCGGCAGAAGGCTTTGGTTTGTCAGCTAAACTATGCTTTTTCGCCGATTTTGCCGGCCAGTCCTTCATTAAAACGATTCCTTTGAGGTGCCGTTGGTGCCTCGACAAAATGTTGCGCGTGAACAAGCTGGGTGAAACACAGTCTGTTCTGCATCGAATATTTATTTGCCGGGGCGCCCCTGTGGCGCGTCGCTACCGTGAGATAGCCGTCCTCCATGTTTGGTTCCAACGACGACAAGAAGACCCCAGCTGCGGCTGGCGAGAAGAAAGGCCTGTTCGGATGGCTGCGCAAGAAACCGCAGGAACCCGTCGTCGAACAGCCGACTGCCATTCCTGAGCCGGCCCCTGCGCCCGCTCCCGTCATAGAAGAAGCGTCGGCACCGGTCGTGCTGCCGATCGCCGAGCCGGTGCTGCAACCGGTGGCCGAGGCCGATCCTGAAGCGCCGGCTGCCGCCGAACTGCCGCTGACCCCGGCCAGCGAGCCGTGGCTGACCTTGCCGGTGGCGGAAGAGCCAGTGGCGCTGGTCGAAGAGGCCGCGCCGCACGTTACGCCGCCGATTCCTGCGCCGGTGGCGTTCACGCCAGAGCCTGTTCAGGCGCCGGTGGTCGAAGCTGCTCCTGTGATTCCAGAGCCCGTGGTCGCTGCCCCGGTCGCCCCGATTGCCCCGATTGCCCCGATTGTAGAGGCGCCCGAGCCTACACCTGCACCGGTTGCGGTCGCGCCAGTCGAAACCCCGGTCGAACCACCGCGCACCGAGGAAACCAAGGCTGGCTTCTTCGCCCGTCTCAAGCAGGGCCTGTCCAAGACCAGCGCCAGTATCGGCGAGGGAATGGCCAGCCTGTTCCTCGGCAAGAAAGCCATCGATGACGATCTGCTCGACGATCTCGAAACCCGCCTGCTGACTGCCGACGTCGGCGTCGAGGCGACTTCGGTGATCATCCAGCGCCTGACCCAGAAGGTTGCCCGCAAGGAACTGGCCGATTCCGACGCCCTGTATAAATCCCTGCAGGCCGAGCTGGCGGCAATGCTCAAACCGGTCGAGCAGCCGCTGAAGATTGCTTCGCAGAACAAGCCGTTCGTGATTCTGGTGGTCGGCGTCAACGGCGCCGGCAAGACCACCACCATCGGCAAACTGGCGAAGAAACTGCAGCTGGAAGGCAAGAAAGTCATGCTGGCGGCCGGTGACACCTTCCGTGCCGCGGCTGTCGAGCAATTACAGGTCTGGGGCGAGCGTAACAAGATTCCGGTGATTGCCCAGCACACGGGCGCGGACTCGGCTTCGGTGATCTTCGACGCCGTGCAGGCCGCCAAGGCCCGCGGCATCGACGTGTTGATCGCCGACACCGCCGGTCGTCTGCACACCAAAGACAACCTGATGGAAGAACTGAAAAAGGTTCGCCGAGTGATCGGCAAGCTCGACGCCGACGCGCCGCACGAAGTGTTGCTGGTGCTCGACGCCGGCACCGGTCAGAACGCTATCAACCAGGCCAAGCAATTCAACCAGACCGTCGAACTGACCGGCCTGGCGCTGACCAAGCTCGACGGCACCGCCAAGGGCGGGGTGATTTTCGCCCTGGCCAAGCAATTCGGCCTGCCGATCCGCTACATCGGCGTCGGTGAAGGCATCGACGATCTGCGTACCTTTGAAGCCGAACCCTTTGTCCAGGCACTGTTTGCCGAGCGGGAGCGTTCATGATTCGTTTCGAACAGGTCGGTAAGCGCTACCCGAACGGTCACGTCGGCTTGCATGAGCTGAGCTTTCGAGTCCGTCGCGGCGAGTTCCTGTTTGTCACCGGCCACTCCGGTGCCGGTAAATCCACATTGTTGCGCCTGTTGCTGGCGATGGAACGTCCGACCAGTGGCAAGCTGCTGCTCGCCGGGCAAGACCTGAGCACCATCAGCAATGCGCAGATTCCGTTCCTGCGTCGGCAGATCGGTGTGGTGTTCCAGAACCATCAACTGTTGTTCGATCGCACGGTGTTCAACAACGTCGCGCTGCCGTTGCAGATTCTCGGGCTGTCCAAGGTCGAAATTGCCAAACGCGTCGATTCGGCGCTGGAGCGCGTGGCGCTGTCGGACAAGGCCGAGCTGTATCCTGGCGATCTGTCTACCGGTCAGCAACAGCGCGTCGGCATTGCCCGCGCCATCGTTCACCGTCCGGCCTTGCTGCTGGCGGACGAACCGACCGGTAACCTCGACCCGCGTCTGGCCGCCGAGATCATGGGCGTGTTTGAAGACATCAACCGTCTGGGCACTAGCGTGTTGATCGCCAGTCACGACCTGGCGCTGATCGCGCGCATGCGTCATCGCATGCTGACCCTGCAACGCGGCCGATTGATCGGCGACGGGGAGGCCGGCGTATGAGTGCGACACGTAGTCCGAAGGTTTCCGAGCGTGTGGCCCCGAAGGCCGCCGATCCGCAACCGCCAAAGAAGAAAAAGCACGACGATGACGACGGCCCGGATTTCGCCACGTTGTTCCGTGCCTGGGTCGAAAGCCATCGCGCCAGCTGGATCGACAGCCTGCGCCGTCTCGGCAAGCAGCCGATCGGCAGCTTCTTCACCTGCATGGTGATGGCGGTTGCGCTGAGTCTGCCGATGGGCCTTTCGCTGTTGCTGAGCAACGTTGAGCGTCTGGGCGGTTCGTGGCAGCGCGCGGCGCAGATCTCGCTGTACCTGGAGCTCGAGGCCAGTCCGGCTCAGGGCGAAGCGTTGCGTGATCAGATCAAAGGCATGCCGGGCGTAGCTGATGCTGAATATGTCGGCCGCGATCAGGCGCTGGAAGAGTTCCAGCAGCAGTCGGGCCTGGGCGAAGCCCTGCGCGAGCTGCCGGAAAACCCGCTGCCGGGCGTAGTGCTGGTGACGCCGAACGAGGTCGACAAGTCGACCCTGGAAGCATTAAGACAAAAACTATCCGAGCTGCCGAAGGTACAACAGGCGCAACTTGATCTAGTCTGGGTCGAGCGTCTGGCCGCCATCCTCAAGCTCGGTGACCGTTTCGTGTTCGGTCTGACGGTGTTGCTGGTTTCCGCATTACTTTTGGTGATAGGCAATACCATTCGTCTTCATATTGAAAACCGCCGCACCGAGATAGAAGTGATTAAACTCGTCGGCGGCACCGACAGCTATGTGCGTCGTCCCTTCCTTTATATGGGCGCGCTGTATGGCTTCGGTGCGGGGCTGCTGTCCTGGGGTGTATTGGCGTTCGGCCTGAACTGGCTGAACGACGCGGTGGTCGGGCTGGCCGGCTTGTACGGCAGTGATTTCGCACTGGCCGGTGTGCCAGTTGCCGACGGTCTGTCGCTCTTGCTTGGCGCGGTGCTGTTGGGTTATATCGGTGCATGGATTGCAGTCGCACGTCATCTCAGGGAGCTGGCGCCGAAGTAGAATCTTTTTTGCGCGTGATTGACCTTTCAGTGGTTAAGGAAACTTTCATTTGAGTTTCCGGTCAATTTTTCGCAATGCTGAAAAGCATGAGTATGTAAGTCGGAGGTTTTTCCGTATGTCCAATTCTTTGCAACCTGCGTATGCATTGGTTCCAGGCGCAAACCTGGAAGCCTACGTGCACACCGTCAACAGCATTCCATTGCTGACGCCGGAGCAGGAGCGTGAACTGGCCGAGAGTCTCTACTATGAGCAGGATCTGGGGGCGGCTCGGCAGATGGTGCTCGCCCACCTGCGGTTTGTCGTACACATTGCCCGTAGCTATTCCGGCTACGGTCTGGCTCAGGCTGACCTGATCCAGGAAGGCAACGTCGGCCTGATGAAGGCCGTGAAGCGTTTCAACCCGGAAATGGGCGTGCGTCTGGTGTCGTTCGCGGTGCACTGGATCAAGGCCGAGATTCACGAATTCATCCTGCGCAACTGGCGGATCGTGAAAGTCGCGACCACCAAGGCGCAGCGCAAGCTGTTCTTCAACCTGCGCAGCCAGAAGAAACGTCTGGCCTGGCTGAACAACGAGGAAGTCCACCGTGTGGCGGAAAGCCTCGGTGTCGAGCCGCGTGAAGTGCGTGAGATGGAAAGTCGCCTGACCGGCCATGACATGGCCTTCGACCCGGCTGCCGAAGCCGACGACGACAGTGCTTTCCAGTCGCCGGCCAATTACCTGGAAGACCACCGGTACGACCCGGCGCGTCAACTGGAAGATGCCGACTGGAGCGACAACTCCAATCACAACCTGCACGAAGCGCTGGAAGTGCTGGATGAGCGCAGCCGTGACATCCTCTACCAGCGCTGGCTGGCAGAAGAGAAAGCCACGCTGCACGACCTGGCGCAGAAGTACAACGTGTCGGCCGAGCGGATCCGTCAGCTCGAGAAGAGCGCGATGAACAAGCTCAAGTTGTCGATTGCCGCGTAACCGGTAGTCCGGCAATAAAAAACGCCCCGATCAGTGATGATCGGGGCGTTTTTGTTTGCCTGTCAGAAAGTCATTGGGCCCAGGGCGCCCGGCGTGAATCATCGAGTGTCAGCAGGTAGCTGTCGCCACCCAGCTGGCTCATCTGCTGGCGAATCCAGCCGGCTCGACGTGACACGTAAGCGGTCGGATGACTGGCGCTCCAGACCCGCGGATTCGGCAGCACCGCCGCCAGATAACTCGCCTGCTGCCGCGACAGCGACCTGGCGCCTACGCCAAAGTGATGCCTCGCTGCCGCTTCGGCGCCAAACACGCCGTCATCCCACTCGACGCTGTTCAGGTACACCTCGAGAATCCGCTGTTTGGGCCAGAACACTTCGATCAGCGCAGTAAACCAGGCCTCCAGGCCCTTGCGCAGATAGCTGCGGCCCGACCACAAAAACAGATTCTTCGACACTTGCTGGCTCAGGGTGCTGGCGCCGCGAATCGAGCCGCCGAGTTCGTTGTGGGCCAGTGCGGCCTTGATCGCACTCAGGTCAAACCCCCAGTGCTCGGGGAATTTCTGGTCTTCGCCGGCAATCACCGCGACCTTCAGGTCATCGGAGATCTCGCTCCACGGCTTCCAGGTGCGTTGCAGGTCGATCGGCTCGCCGTCGACCCAGGATTCGATCTTGCGCTCGACCATCAGCGCCGTGAACGGTGGCGGCACAAAGCGAAACACCAACACCAGCAATACGCTGCCGCCTGCAAACCAGAGCAGAGCCTTCGTGAAACGACGGAGAAATAAACGCAGCATAGAGATGGCTTGGCCGAACCGGTTGAGCGGGCCATTATACAGACCCTGCCGATCGAGTCTGACTGGAGTTCTACATGCTGCGTAGCTTTCTGATGCTGGCTGCCTTCTTTGGTTTCACCGGCGTCGGCCTCGGCGCATTCGCCGCTCATGGCCTGAAAAACCGCCTGACCCCCGAGTACCTGGCGATCTTCCACACCGGCGTCACCTATCAGCTGGTGCACGCACTGGCGCTGTTCGGCGTGGCGCTGCTGGCCAAGCAGGTTCAGGGTCGGTTGATCGCCTGGGCCGGGATTTCGTTCAGCGTCGGCATCCTGCTGTTCTCCGGCAGCCTGTACTTGCTGACCACCCTCGGCATCGGCAAGCTCGGCATCATTACCCCGTTCGGCGGTCTGGCATTCCTGATTGGCTGGCTGTGCCTGGGGCTGGCCGCCTGGCGCCTGTATCCAACCGCTTGACGCATGGTGCTGACCTTTAGGTCATGATCGGGCTAGAATGCCACCCCCTAAAAAGTGATGGCGGCGTTGCGCATGCGCATTCAGTTGAACGGTGAATCCTTTGAACTGCCCGACGGTGAAACCGTTGCGGCCCTGCTGACCCGTCTGGATCTGACCGGACGCCGCGTCGCGGTCGAGCTCAATCTGGATATCGTCCCGCGCAGCCAGCATGCCGACACCACGCTCAATGACGGCGACAACGTCGAAGTGGTGCACGCCATCGGCGGCGGCTAACCGTCCGGCCTGCATGGGCCGAGAATTCTGCAAGACCCTCACCCCAACAGAGGATTCCCCATGAGCATCGTTCGTAGCGACAAGCCTTTCGTTCTGGCCGGTCGTACTTACCAGTCGCGTTTGCTGGTCGGTACCGGCAAGTACCGTGACATGGAAGAAACCCGTCTGGCCATCGAAGCCTCGGGTGCCGAGATCGTCACCTTCGCCGTGCGCCGCACCAACCTGGGCCAGATCGAAGGCGAGCCGAACCTGCTCGAAGTGCTGTCGCCGGATCGCTACACCTTCCTGCCGAACACCGCCGGTTGCTACGACGCGGTCGAAGCCGTGCGCACCTGCCGCCTGGCCCGTGAGCTGCTCGACGGCCACAACCTGGTGAAGCTGGAAGTGCTGGCCGACCAGAAAACCCTGTTCCCCAACGTGATCGAAACCCTCAAGGCCGCCGAAGTGCTGGTCAAGGAAGGTTTCGACGTGATGGTCTACACCAGTGATGACCCGATCATCGCCCGGCAACTGGCAGAAATCGGCTGCATCGCGGTGATGCCGCTGGCCGGCCTGATCGGTTCGGGCCTGGGGATCTGCAACCCTTACAACCTGCAGATCATCCTCGAAGAAGCGAAAATCCCGGTGCTGGTGGATGCCGGTGTCGGCACCGCTTCCGACGCCACCATCTCCATGGAGCTGGGCTGTGACGCCGTGCTGATGAACTCGGCCATCGCCCACGCCCAGCAGCCGGTCATGATGGCCGAAGCCATGAAACACGCGATCGTCGCGGGCCGCCTGGCCTACCTCGCCGGCCGCATGCCGAAAAAACTCTATGCCAGCGCCTCTTCGCCGCTGGATGGTCTGATCAAGTAAGAGCTATTGATGACTGAATCGAACGACACGCCAATCCAGACGGAAGAAGGCGACGAGCGCCAACACCGCCGCATCAAGAGTTTCGTGATGCGCGCCGGGCGCATGACCGAAGGCCAGCAGCGCGGCCTGGATCAGGGCGCGCCGAAGTTCGTCCTGCCGCTGGCCGATGCGCCGGTGGATTTCGACCAGGTGTTCGGCCGTTCCGCGCCGCGTTCGCTGGAGATCGGTTTCGGTATGGGCCACTCGCTGCTGGAAATGGCAGCCGCTGCGCCGGAGCAGGATTTCATCGGTGTCGAGGTTCACCGTCCGGGTGTCGGCGCGCTGCTCAACGGCGTGCTGACTCAGGGCCTGACCAACCTGCGGGTCTACGATTGCGACGCGATCGAAGTGCTCAACCGCTGCATCGCCGACAACAGCCTTGATCGCCTGATGCTGTTCTTCCCGGATCCGTGGCACAAGAGCCGTCACCACAAGCGCCGCATCGTTCAGGCGTCCTTCGCTGAACTGGTGCGCAGCAAGCTGAAGGTTGGCGGCATTCTGCACATGGCCACCGACTGGGAACCGTACGCCGAGTACATGCTGGAAGTGATGAGCGTCGCTCCGGGCTATCGCAACCTCGCCGAAGACGGCAAATGCGTGCCCCGTCCGGCCGAGCGCCCGATCACCAAGTTTGAACGCCGCGGCGAACGTCTTGGGCATGGCGTGTGGGATCTGAAGTTCGAAAAGCAGTCGTAAGTATTGCGCAGTGATCGTTCCCACGCTCTGCGTGGGAACGATCGCGTGAGAGTTAGCGGCGGTCGGCAACTACACCAATCAACACCAGCACCACCAACAACACTGGCGCCAGGCTGTAGTTGTTGAACTGGCTCAGTCCCTTCACCACCCAGGGCGTGGCGTAGATCAGCGCCGCGCCGCTGCCGATCATGCACAGCAGGGCCATCAGCGGAACGCGCAGGGCGCCGGCGATGCTGCCGAGGCGTTGCTCGACCCAGCCCTTGAAGTCGGCGCCGAACAGCACCAGCAGACAGCCCACCAGTGCCAGAGCAATTTCCGAGAGGTTGCTGCGGCTCCAGCGGGACACGGTGGCGAGCAGGTCGAGTATCAAATCCATGCGGTTTCCTTAAGAGCGGTCAGCTCAGAAATTTCTGCAGCAAGTCGTTGAGGAACAGTTGTCCGCGCTCGGTGGCCGCCAGACGTGACGGTTCGACCTGCAACAGACCGCTTTGTTCGGCCTCGCGCCGGTGTTCGTCGAGGCTCTCCAGCGGCAGGCCGGTGCGCTCCGGGTACAGGCGCGATTCGACGCCGGCGGTCAGGCGCAGGGCGTTCATCAGGAATTCGAACGGCATTTCGTCATTGGTCAGGGCTTTCTCGCCGGCCTGGAAACTTTTGGCCGGGTTGAGGTAGTCCTTCGGCAGGCGCGTCTTCCAGGTGCGCACGATGCGCCCGTCCGGATGGCTGAGTTTGCCGTGGGCGCCGGCGCCGATGCCGATGAAGTCGCCGAAACTCCAGTAATTGAGGTTATGCCTCGCCGGGCGACCCGGTTGGGCGTAGGCGGAGACTTCGTACTGCGCGTAACCGTGTTCGGCCAGCAGTGCCTGTCCGGCCTCCTGAATATCCCACAGGGTGTCGTCTTCCGGCAGCACCGGCGGCTGGTTCCAGAACACGGTGTTCGGCTCCAGCGTCAGCTGATACCAGGAAATGTGCGTCGGCTTCAGTTCGATCGCCTGGCGCAGATCGCTCAGCGCATCGTTCAGCGATTGGTCCGGCAGGCCGTGCATCAAATCGAGGTTGAAGTTATCGAACCCGGCCTGACGCGCCATGCCGGCTGCGCGCACGGCTTCGTCGCCGTTGTGGATGCGGCCGAGGGCCTCGAGTTTTTCCTGCTGGAAGCTCTGGATACCGATCGACAGGCGATTGATCCCCAGTTTGCGGTAGGCGACGAACTTCTCTTGTTCGAAGGTCCCGGGGTTGGCTTCCAGAGTGATTTCGATGTCATCGGCAAACGGGATGCGCCGTTTCACGCCTTCCAGCAAGCGGCCCAGCGCTTCGGCGCTGAACAGGCTCGGCGTGCCGCCGCCAAAGAAGATCGAACTCAACTCACGGCCATACACCGCGTGCAGATCCTGATCGAGGTCGGCCAGCATCGCGTCGACGTATTCCTGCTCCGGCAGCACCGGGCTGGCGGTGTGGGAGTTGAAGTCGCAATACGGGCATTTGCGCACACACCACGGGATGTGGATGTACAGCGCCAGGGGCGGCAGCGTCGGCAGCGGCGCCCGAGGCGAAGGGGCGGCGCCGCCGATGATCAGCGACGACGCGCAGGAGCTGTCGGTCATTTCAAGCCCAGACGCTGGCGCAGCAGATCCATTGCACGGGCGCGGTGGCTGATCTGGTTCTTGTCGCTCGGGCTCAGCTCGGCGCTGGACACGTTACGCTCCGGCACCCAGAACAATGGGTCGTAGCCGAAACCGTGTTCACCGCTGGCAGCGGTCAGGATGCGCCCGTGCCACAGGCCTTCGCACAGGATCGGCAGTGGATCGTCGGCGTGACGCACCAGCGCCAGCACGCAGACGAACTGCGCGCCGCGCTCGGCTTCCGGTACATCCTTCAAGGCGTCGAGCAATTTGGCATTGTTCGCCGCGTCGCCCTTGCCGTCGGCGTAGCGCGCCGAGTAGATGCCCGGCGCACCGCCGAGGCAGTCCACCGCCAGACCCGAGTCGTCGGCCAGCGCCGGCAGACCGGAAATGCGCGCGGCATTGCGCGCCTTGAGTATCGCGTTCTCGACGAACGACAGGCCGGTTTCTTCCGGCTCCACGCTGCTGAACTCGCCGATCGAGCGCAATTGCACCGACTCGCCGAGCATGGCCTGGAGTTCCTTGAGTTTGCCGGCGTTATGGCTGGCCAGTACGAGTTGCTTGAGATTGATCATTGGCCAGGGAAAAGCTCTTGGTTGAAATTGAGGGTGTTGATCTTGTCGCCGGTCTGCACCTTGATTTCAAAGGTGCGGGTTTCCTGCTGCTCCACCGGGTACTGGGCGATGTAGTAGATCGCGCCCTGTTCGGTGATCTGGCGGAAAGTCAGCGGCACGCTCTGGCTGGTCAGGTCCTTGACGGTGCCGGTGACCTGGGCGATCAGCGGCTTGCCGTCCTTGATCACCGAGACATTGATCACGCCCTGGTTCTTGCTGCGGATCAACTCGGCAGCCTTGGCGATGTCCGGCGTCAGGAAGGTGGAGTTGAAGGTGTTGTAATGCACGGTGACATCACCGAACACTTCCTTGCGTTCGCTCTTGATGGCATCGGCGGCCACGGCCGACAGGCTCAGGCAGGTGGCCAATAGCGCGGTAATCAAGCGTCCCATGTTCGTTCTCCTCGCAATGTCGTGGTTCAGACCGCGATTCTGTGATCCGCAAGCCCCGGGCTGCTGACGCGGTAGATACCGATCTCACCTAACAGATTAGGCCATAGCTTACTGGCCCACCCGTGGCGGTGCTGTTGATCCACGGCAAGCCGATCAATGACCTTCGCCTCACGTTCGCGACAAAGTTCTTCAAAGTCTTCGAAGGTGCAGAAGTGAATGTTCGGCGTGTTGTACCAGGTGTACGGCAGAAATTCCGACACCGGCATCCGGCCCTTGCTCGCCAGGTACCAGCGGCAGCGCCAGTGACCGAAGTTAGGGAAGGTGATGATGCACTGGCGCCCGACCCGCAGCATTTCGTCGAGGATCTTGTCCGGGTAATGCACGGCCTGCAGGGCCTGGGTCATCACCACGATGTCGAAGCTGTTGCTGGCGAAGTTGCCCAGGCCCTTGTCCAGGTCCTGCTCGATGACGTTGATGCCCTTGGCCACGCACTCGGCGATGTTGTCCGGGTCGTTTTCCAGGCCGTAGCCGGTGACCTGCTTGTGGTCGCGCAGCCAGGTCAGCAACTCGCCGTCACCGCAGCCGAGGTCGAGCACGCGGCTGCCGGCGGGGATCCATTCCTGGATGATTTCCAGATCAGCTCTCATGGCTTTCTCACAACGTAATGCGGTTCATGTAATTGCCGAACGCCTGCAAATAACGCGGGATCGGAATCAGGAAGGCGTCGTGGCCCTGTGGCGCGTCGATCTCCAGGTAGCTGACGTCCTTGCGCGCGGCCATCAGCGCGTCCACCAGTTCCCGCGAGCGGGCCGGGGAGAAGCGCCAGTCGGTGGTGAACGACATCACGCAGAATTTGGCTTTCGCACCTTCGAAGGTTTTCGCCAGGTCATCGTTGAAGTTCGCCGCCGGATCGAAGTAGTCCAGCGCCTTGGTCATCAACAGATAGGTGTTGGCATCGAACCGCCCGGAGAACTCTTCGCCCTGATAACGCAGGTAGCTTTCGACCTGGAACTCGACACTGTGGAAGTCGTAGTTGAGCTTTTCGCTCTTCAGGCCACGGCCGAATTTCTCGCCCATGGAGTCGTCGGACAGGTAGGTGATGTGCCCGACCATCCGCGCCAGCATCAGGCCGCGCTTGGGGATCACACCGTGTTCCTGGAACGAGCCGCCGTGGAATTCCGGGTCGGTGAGGATCGCCTGGCGCGCCACTTCGTTGAAGGCGATGTTCTGCGCCGACAGCTTGGGGGCCGAGGCGATGGCCAGGCAGTGGCGCACGCGATCCGGATACGTGATGGTCCATTGCAGCGCCTGCATGCCGCCGAGGCTGCCGCCGATCACCGCGGCCCACTGGCCGATGCCGAGCCGGTCGGCCAGGCGTGCCTGGCTGTGTACCCAGTCTTCCACGGTCAGTACCGGGAAGTCGGCGCCGAACGGCTTGCCGGTTTCCGGGTTGAGGCTGCTCGGGCCGGTGGAGCCGTTACAACCGCCGAGGTTGTTCAGGCTGACCACGAAGAACTTGTTGGTGTCGATCGGTTTGCCGGGACCGATGCAGCTGTCCCACCAACCGGGTTTGCGGTCGTCGACGCTGTGGTAGCCGGCGGCGTGGTGGTGGCCGGACAGGGCGTGGCAAATCAACACGGCGTTGCTCGCTTGCGCGTTCAGCGTGCCGTAGGTTTCGTAGATCAGGTCATAAGCGGCCAGCGAACGGCCGCAGGCCAGGGCCAGCGGATCGCTGAAGTGCGCCGTTTGCGGCGTCACCAGACCAACAGAATCGGGGGGAAAGGCAGCTGGCATCGACCCTGCTCTCGTTGAAATGAGGCGTAAGTCTAAAGACCGGTGGGGTTAGCGGCAAGCAACGATCAGGGGCGGCAGAGCCCCGGCAGATCCGGCAGCTTTTTCGGTGCGCTGATGCGCACTCGCTTCTGCCGGTTCAACTCGCCGCCGATCAGGCTGACCTGACTCTTGGAGACCCCAAAAGCCTTGGCCAGAAACCCCATCAGGTACGCATTGGCCTTGCCCTCGACCGGCGGCGCGGTCAGGCGGATTTTCAGGCGATCACCGTGCAGCCCGCAGAAATCGTCGCTGCGGGCGGCCGGTTGCAGGTGACACTCCAGAATCAGGTCGTCACCGTCCCAGCGAAACCAGCTCACATCAGCAGGCGCAGGATTTCCGGCATCATCGTCATCGCCGCAAGGTTATTGATCACCAGCATGTCGATCAGCTTCAGCACGAGGAAGGCGAAGATCGGCGACAGGTCGAGACCGCCGAGATTCGGCACGATGCGGCGGAACGGCGCCAGCGCCGGTTCACAGATCTGGTTTACCAGCTCGGCGCCCGGATTGTGGCTGCCCGGTGCGACCCAGGACAGGATGATGCTGATGATCATGGCCCAGAAGAAAATCTTCAGGAACAGCGCCGTCACGCCGATCAGCGACCAGATCAACAGTTGCAGCGGGTTGCCGGTGGTGCCGTAGGTCAGCAGCAGGGTCAGCGCCATCAGCGCCAGTTGCACGAGGATCGCCAGTACCAGCGACGACATGTCGAGGCCGAACAGGCTCGGGATGATCCGGCGCAGTGGCTTGAGCAGCGGCTGGGTGGCCTTGACCACAAACTGGCACAGCGGGTTGTAGAAGTTTGCCCGTACCAGTTGCAGGACGAAGCGCAGCAGCACGATCAGCAGGTACAGGCTGCCGAGGGTTTGCAGCACGTAGACCGCTGCGGTGTTCAATCCAATCATGTAAGGCTCCTTATTTGCCCAGTTGTTCGGCCATTTCGGCCGAGCGGTGCGCGGCGGCGCCGAGTGCTTTTTCCACCAGGGCTTCGAAGCCACCGGCCTGGAACGATGTGATCGCAGCTTCCGTGGTGCCGGCCGGCGAGGTCACGCGGCGGCGCAGTTCCGCGGCGTCGACGTCACTGGACACCGCCATGTGCGCGGCGCCCAGCGCGGTCTGCAAGGTCAGTTGCTCGGCGGTTTCCTTGGGCAGGCCGAGTTTGACGCCGGCGGCGGTCATGGCTTCGATCAGCAGGAAGAAGTACGCCGGGCCAGAGCCGGAGACAGCGGTGACCGCGTCCAGTTGCTGCTCTTCGTTCAGCCACAGGGCGATGCCCACGGCGGACAGCAGTTCTTCAGCCTGTTGGCGTTGTTCGGCGCTCACGGCGCCGGTGGCGTACAGGCCGCTCACGCCCTGACGCAGCAGTGCCGGGGTGTTCGGCATGCAGCGCACGATCGGCTGCTCACCCAGCCAGGCAGTCATGCTGGCGCAGGTGATGCCGGCGGCGATCGAGACCACCAGTTGATTCGGTTTCAGGCTCGGGCGAATCGCTTCGCACACAAGCTTCATGGCTTGTGGCTTGACCGCCAGTACCACCACGTCAGCGCCGTCGATGGCCTGAGCGTTGTCGGCGAAGGTTTCGATGCCGTGTTCGGCGCTGACTTTGGCGCGGGTTTCTTCACCCGGATCGCTGGCGCGGATGTGTGCAGCTTCCAGACCCTTGGCCCGCAGGCCGCCGATCAGGCTGGCGGCCATGTTGCCGGCACCGATAAAGGCAATACGTGTGTTGCTCATGTCAGGTCCTTATCTGGAAATGTTCAAGAATGGGAATAGTCGCGGGCGCCGAACAGGGCCGTACCGATACGGACCCAGGTCGCGCCCTGGGCAATGGCCGACTCGAGGTCATGGCTCATGCCCATGGAAAGTGTGTCGAGCGGCAGATCGAGGCTGGCTTGCAGCTTCTGAACGGCGGCGAATGCCGCGTCCTGCTCGGCGCGATCATCAGTCGGCTCGGGAATCGCCATCAACCCGCGCAGTTTCAGGCGCGGCAGGGCGCTGATGGCCTGGGCCAGGGCCGGCAGGTCCTGCGGGGTGCAGCCGGACTTGCTGGCTTCACCGCTGACGTTGACCTGAATGCAGATGTTCAGTGGCGGCAGATCCGCCGGGCGTTGTTCGGACAGGCGTTGGGCGATTTTCAGACGATCCACGGAGTGCACCCAGGCGAAATGCTCGGCAATCGAGCGGGTCTTGTTCGACTGAATGGGGCCGATGAAGTGCCAGATCAAGGGCAGATCGGCCAGTTCGAGCTGTTTGCCCAACGCTTCCTGCAGATAGTTCTCGCCGAAATCACGCAGGCCGGCGGCGTACGCTTCGCGCAGGGCTTCGGCCGGTTTGGTCTTGCTCACGGCCAGCAGCTGGACGCTGTTTTCATCGCGTCCGGCGGCTTTGGTCGCTGCCTGGATGCGCGAACTAACGTGGAGAATGTTGTCTGCTATCGTGGACATCAAGAGGCGCCAGCGGTCTGAAGGTTCGCGGCATTCTACTGGAATTGAGGGACGCTATGGATATCACTGAACTGCTGGCCTTCAGCGCCAAACAGGGGGCTTCCGACCTGCACCTGTCGGCCGGGCTGCCGCCGATGATCCGCGTGGATGGCGATGTGCGGCGGATCAATCTGCCGGCGCTCGATCACAAGCAAGTGCACGAGCTGATCTACGACATCATGAACGACACCCAGCGGGTGGACTTCGAGAAACATCTGGAAACCGACTTTTCCTTCGACGTCCCCGGCGTGGCGCGCTTTCGGGTCAACGCGTTCAACCAGAACCGTGGCGCCGGGGCGGTGTTCCGGACCATCCCGTCAAAAGTGCTGACCATGGAAGACCTGGCCATGGGCGACGTCTTTCGCAAGATCACCGATGCGCCGCGCGGACTGGTGCTGGTGACCGGGCCGACCGGCTCCGGCAAGTCGACGACACTGGCGGCGATGATCGACTACCTCAACACCCATCGTCATCACCACATCCTGACCATCGAAGACCCGATCGAATTCGTCCACGAATCGCGCAAATGCCTGATCAATCAGCGTGAAGTCCACCGCGATACCCGCAGTTTCGCCACCGCGTTGCGCTCGGCACTGCGCGAAGACCCGGATGTGATCCTGGTGGGCGAGATGCGCGATCTGGAAACCATCCGCCTGGCGCTGACCGCGGCCGAGACCGGACACCTGGTGTTCGGCACCTTGCACACGACTTCGGCCGCCAAGACCATCGACCGGGTGGTGGACGTGTTTCCCGGCGATGAGAAGTCCATGGTGCGTTCGATGCTCTCGGAGTCATTGCTGGCCGTGGTGTCGCAGACGCTGATCAAGAAGATCGGCGGCGGCCGAGTGGCGGCGCACGAGATCATGCTGGGCACGTCGGCGATCCGTAACCTGATCCGCGAGGACAAGGTGGCGCAGATGTATTCGGCGATACAGACCGGCGGCTCGCTGGGAATGCAGACACTCGACATGTGCCTGAAGGATCTGGTGACCAAAGGCTTGATCAGCCGCGAACATGCACGTGAGAAGGCGCGTACGCCGGATAACTTCTAGGCAAAAAAAATCGCAGCCCGTGGGCTGCGATTTTTTTTGCCTGAGCAATCAGCGCTGAACGACGCGCATCTGCCCCTGTTCTTTCGGCAATACGCGTTTGGCTACCACGTAGTGTTTTTGCCAGTACGGCTTGTTCAGTGTGTCGATGCTCACCGACTTGCCGCGCCGTGGCGCATGGATGAAGCGGTCGTTGCCCAGGTAGATGGCAACGTGATTGACCCGACGGCTCTTGATGTTGAAGAAAATCAGGTCGCCCGGTTTCAGGTCCTTGCGTTCGACTTTCTCGCCGTGACCGCTGGCCATGGCGTTCGAGGTGCGTGGCAGGTCGAACGTGGCGTCGTTGAACGCGTATTTCACCAGACCGCTGCAATCGAAGCCTTTACTTGGGCTGCTGCCGCCCCAACGGTATGGCGTACCGAGGACGTTTACCGCGCGACTCAGGACATTGCTGCTTTCCTTGGTCGCCATCGGTGGTACCAGCTTGCTGCGGCCGGTGCTGCTCAGCGTGGTGTGTTTGACCTGTTTGCCTTTGTTCGAAGGAGCAGAGGCATGGGATTTGGGGGTGAAACCGTTAACGTTGGGAAGACGTTGCTCACGATTGGTGGCGTGGGCGGCCAGTGGCATTAATAGGCAAATGGTTAGCCATGTCTTGAAAAATGGACGCATTAGGCAGGGCTCTTGGTGTGTTAGCGCGCAACTTTATAACAGCTTTTTTGTCACTTCCGAGGCCGTTGGTCGATTCATTCGGACGCCAACGGAACCCAATAAGCGGCAAAAAGACGCCATTGTCGGACAGACGTCCGGTGTTATAAGGCTTTGACGGGACACACGGTAGCATTTGCCATACGTCGGCTACCTGTAAAAAAGTCACAAAGAATTAAAGAATATTTATCTATCGCGAGTATCGAGGTCTTAATGAACAGCTATCAGCTGCCCCGTGTGAAGGAAAAAGACACCCACAGCAAGGTGATCGGTTACCTGTTGTGGATTTTCGGTTTCACAGGCTCTCACCGCTTCTATTACGGCAAGCCGGTGACCGGCACGATCTGGTTTTTCACCTTCGGGTTGCTGGGGATCGGCTGGCTGATCGACCTGTTCCTGATCCCGGCAATGGATCGCGAAGCCGACCTGCGTTTCGCGGCGGGCCCTATCGAATACAACGTGGCGTGGATTCTGCTGACCTTCCTCGGCGCGCTCGGCGTACACCGGATGTATCAGGGCAAATGGATCAGCGGGGTCGTGTACCTGCTGACCGGTGGGTTGTTCTTTCTGGGGGTGCTGTATGACTTCTGGACGCTGAACGATCAGGTGTCGGTGCGTAATGCCGAAGGGCGGGGCGCCTTTCAGTAAGTGATGGCGAGGGAGCAGGCTCCCTCGCCATTTTTTTACGCCTGATGGCTGATTCGGCCATCCACCAGCGTGTAACGCACCACACCCGGCAGGCTATGGCCGAGGAACGGGCAGTTCTCGCCCTTCGACAGCCAGGTTTCGCCGGCAACGGTCGAAGCCTTCGGATCGAACAGCACGATATCCGCCGCGCCACCCACCGCCAGTTTGCCCGCCGGCAGGCGCAGGGCCTCGGCCGGGCCGGCGCTCAGGCGGGCCAGCAGGGTCGGCAGGTCCAGCAGACCATCTTCGACCAGCGTCATCGCCAGCGGCAGCAGCAGTTCGACGCTGCTGATGCCGGGCTCGGTGGCGCCGAATGGTGCCAGTTTGGCATCGCGCTCATGGGGCTGGTGATGGCTGGAGATCGCCGAGACCACCCCGGACTTCACCGCTTCACGCAGACCATCGCGATCCGCGCGGGTACGCAGCGGCGGTTGCACGTGGTATAGGCTGCTGAAGTCGATCAGCGCTTCGTCCGTCAGGATCAGCTGATACAGGGCGACATCCGCCGTGACCTTCAAACCACGAGCCTGGGCCTGGGCAATCAGGGCCACGCCGCGAGCACTGGTCAGCTGGCTGAAGTGTGCGCGCACGCCGGTCTGCTCGACCAGCAGCAGATCCCGGGCCAGGGCCACGGTTTCAGCGGTTTCCGGGATGCCCGGCAGGCCGAGGAAACTGGCGGTGGCGCCTTCGTGGGCCAGGCCGCCGTCGGCCAGGTCGTGATCCTGCGAGTTGAAAATCACCGTCAGGTCGAAGGTCGCCGCGTAATCCAGCGCCCGGCACAGGGTGCGGGTGTTGCGGAAGCTTTCGAGGCCGTTGCCGAACGCTACGCAACCGGCGTCACGCAGGGCAACCAGTTCTGCAAGCTGTTCGCCATCCAGGCCTTTGCTCAGCGCGCCGATCGGGAACACCTTGGTGTTGCCGGCCTCGCGGGCGCGGTCGAGGATCAGCTCGGCCACGGCGGAGGTGTCGAGCACCGGTTTGGTCTTCGGCGGGCAGCACAGGCTGGTCACGCCACCGGCCGCTGCGGCGCGGGTTTCGCTGGCGATGGTGCCTTTGCGGCTGTAGCCCGGTTCGCGCAGGGCAACGTTCAGGTCTACGAGACCTGGAGCGGCGACCAGGCCTTGGGCGTCGATGGTTTCGACGGCGATGAAACCGGCCGGTGCAGCGCCGAGAGCGACGATCTTGCAGGCTTCAACGTGAATATCGGTGACTTGATCCAGGCCGCTGCTTGGATCGATGACGCGGGCGCCGAGAATGCTGAGCTTCACTGGGCGTTCTCCTGCTCGAATTGGCGCTGGGCAGTCTGACCGCTCATGGCCATGGACAGCACGGCCATACGGATCGCGATGCCGTAGGTGACTTGATTGAGGATCACCGAGTGCGGGCCGTCGGCCACCGCCGACTCGATCTCCACGCCACGGTTGATCGGCCCCGGGTGCATGACGATGCAATCGGGCTTGGCGCCGGCCAGGCGCGCGGTGGTCAGGCCGAACAGGCGGTAGAACTCGCCTTCGCTCGGCAGCAGGCCGCCGGTCATGCGCTCACGCTGCAGGCGCAGCATGATCACCACGTCGACGTCTTTCAGGCCTTCGGTCATGTCGGTGTAGACCTTCACGCCGTACTGCTCGATGCCGATCGGCAGCAGGGTTTTCGGCGCGATCACGCGGATGTCCGGGCAGCCGAGGGTCTTCAACGCCAGCATGTTCGAGCGCGCCACCCGCGAGTGCAGGATGTCGCCGACGATGGCCACCGAGAGGTTCTCGAAACCGCCCTTGTGACGGCGGATGGTCAGCATGTCGAGCATGCCCTGGGTCGGGTGGGCGTGCCGGCCGTCGCCGCCATTGATGATCGCCACCTGCGGGCAGACATGTTCGGCAATGAAGTGCGCCGCGCCCGAGTCACCGTGGCGCACGACGAACATGTCGGCGGCCATGGCTTCGAGGTTGCGCAGGGTGTCGAGCAGGGTTTCGCCCTTGCTGGCCGACGAGGTCGACACGTTCAGGGTGATCACGTCCGCCGACAGCCGCTGGGCCGCCAGTTCGAAGGTGGTGCGGGTGCGGGTCGAGTTTTCGAAGAACACGTTGCACACGGTCTTGCCGCGCAGCAACGGGACCTTTTTCACGGCCCGGGCACCGACTTCGAGGAACGAGTCGGCGGTGTCGAGGATTTCCGTCAGCAACTCGCGGCGCAGGCCGTCGAGCGAGAGGAAGTGGCGCAGCTGGCCCTGATCATTGAGCTGCAGCGGGCGCTTGGTATCTAGAGGCGTCATCGCGAGGGGGACTCTCAATAGGGCGGATTAAAGGGCAAGGTCTTGCAGTTCGAGGGCCAGCTCCGGGCCGGACAGCTTGACCCGCTCGTGGGCGGCCAGCGACAGGGTCGCGCCGACCACGTTCGGGCGGATCGGCAGTTCGCCGGCGTCCAGGTCCAGCAGGCAGACCAGCGTCACGCTGGCCGGGCGGCCGTAGTCGAACAGTTCGTTCATGGCGGCGCGGATGGTCCGGCCGCTCATCAGTACGTCGTCGATCAGCACCAGATGCTGGCCTTCGATTTCGAAGGGCAGGGCGGACGGGCGCACTTGCGGGTGCAGGCCGTTCTGGCTGAAGTCGTCGCGGTAGAAGGAAACATCCAGCGTGCCCAATGGCGCATCGCTGCCCAGCGCTTTGAGCAGGGCCTGGGCGACCCAGACGCCGCCGGTGCGGATGCCGATGTAACGCGGTTCGCTGATACCACGCTGGGCAAGGTGCGCCTTGAGGCGGGTCGCCATCTGGCTGATCAGATCGGCGGGATTGGGCAGGCTCATGGTTGCTCCTTCTCGGGGTCGAGCCGGTTCTCGCGAACCAGGGCTCGGGTTGTAACCAAAAGAAAAGCGCCGTAGCGCTTGTCAGGATTCAAATAGTGCGGTGTTTTCGTCGAGCCAGCCTTGCAGCAGCAGGGCGGCGGCGATTGCGTCCACCGGGTTGTCGCGGTAGCTGCCTTTCTGTCCGCCGCGCACCAGTCGCTCGCCCTTGGCTTCGAAGGTCGTCAGGCGTTCGTCGTGGGTATAGAAAGGCAGGTTGAAGCGGCCGTTGAGACGGCGGGCGAATTTCTCGGCGCGGGCGCACATCTCGCTTGGGGTGCCGTCCATGTTCAGCGGCAGGCCGACCACCACGGCGTCGGGTTTCCATTCCTTTATCAGGGCTTCGACCTGATTCCAGTCCGGCACACCGTTTTGCGCCTTCAAGGTGCACAGTTCGCGGGCCTGGCCGGTAATCACCTGGCCGACCGCCACGCCGATCTGTTTGGTGCCGTAGTCGAAGCCGAGGATCAGGCGCAGGGCCATCAGGCGTGTCCTGCCTGGCTGGTCAGCAGGCTGAGGTTGATCCCCAGGTGCCTGGCCGCCGCTTCCAGGCGCAGTTCGCTGCGGGTGTTGAACAGGATGTCGGCGTCGTACGGGCAGGTCAGCCAGGCATTGTCGGCCAGCTCGGCTTCCAGTTGTCCCGCTTCCCAGCCGGCATAACCGAGGGTGATGACGCTTTTGGCCGGGCCCACGCCGTCGGCGATGGCGAACAGCACGTCCTGCGAGGTCGACAGGGCCAGATCGCCCTCCAGCTCGACGGTGGCCTGGAACGTCTTGCCCGCCGGGTGCAGGACAAAACCGCGATCAGTCTGCACCGGGCCGCCGATGAAGATCGGCACATGCTGGCACAGCGCTGGCGGATCGATGTCCGGGCGCAATTGTTCGAGGATGTCGGCCAGATTCAGCTCTTGCGGTCGGTTGACCACCAGCCCCATGGCCCCATTGGCCGTGTGCTCGACGATGTAGGTCAAGGTGTGGGCAAAGTTCGGGTCGGCCATGTGTGGCATGGCGATCAGGAAGTGATGCTTGAGGTAGCTGGGGCTGACGTTTTTCATGTGCGCTAGTGTGGCGTTCGGGGGGCGAACTGACAAGCTGGAGCGGGCAAAAGATCGGCTCAGTTACTGGACAGCCGGTCGCCCCGGGCAAATTTCCAGGTGCGGATGATTTCCAGCCGGTCGATGTCCGACAGGTCCCCGGTAAACGGTGCAAACGGTGCCGCCAGCCGCACGATGCGCTGCGCCGCCTGATCCAGCAGCGGCTGGCCGGAGGACTCCAGCACCAGCACTTCGTACAGCGAACCGTCGCGGTTGATCGACACCATCAGGCGCAGATTGCCGTAGATCTGCTTGCGCCGGGCTTCGTCGGGGTAATTGAGGTTGCCGATGCGCTCGACTTTCTTGCGCCATTCGTCCTTGTACCAGGCGCCCTTGTCGCGCATGGTCGACGCGGCGCTGAGGCGGTGGATGCGCGGGCGCTTGGCGTACAGCTGTTGTTCGTTGGCCAGTTCGGCTTCGAGGCTGGCGATATCGCTGGAGAGCTGCGAGCTGTCGAAAGTCGGCGCATCGACCGTGGGTTTGATCTCGGTCTTGGCTTCTTCTTTCTTGGTCGGCGCCTTTTTCGGTTTCGGCGCGACGGTGGTCACGGCCGCCTTGGGCGCAGCGTCCTGCACTTGCGGCTTGGCGGCCGGTGGTGGGGTGACTTTCTTGACCTCGTTTGCCTGGAACGGCGCGACCTCGGTGGTCTTGGGGATCGCTTTCTTGTCGAGGGTGCCGCTGCCTTCCTGGTTTTCCTGGGCGAGGAAATCGGCCTTCGCCGGCTTCTTTTCGCTCTTGAAGGTGGCGAGGGTGATTTCCAGGGTTTTGCTGATCTGCTTGGGCTCGACCATGGTGAAACCCACGCCGAGCAGCAGCGCCAAATGGATCAGCGCCGCGAGAAACAGGGTAAATCCGAGGCGATCGACCGGGCGCACGCCGCGATGGGCGAGTTCAACGGGCAGATCGGACGGAAGTGTCATGACAAGAAAACCAACATCGCGTTTTTCAGAGGCTGCGCATGATAACGCAATGTTGGTTTTGCGCCTTGGGCTTCAAGCATCAAGCGACAGGCTGCATGTGATGCACATCAAGCTTGCAGCTTTTTCTCGATCGCATCCATCAGCATCCCGCCGATGTCGGTGCCGAAGGCATTGTCGATTTCGCGGATGCAGGTCGGGCTGGTGACGTTGATTTCGGTCAGGTGCTCACCGATCACGTCCAGGCCGACGAACAGCAGGCCCTTCGCGCGCAAGGTCGGGCCGACCTGGGCGGCGATCCAGCGATCCTTGTCGGTCAACGGACGGGCTTCGCCACGGCCGCCGGCGGCGAGGTTGCCACGGGTTTCGCCCTGGGCCGGAATCCGTGCCAGGCAGTAATCCACCGGCTCGCCGTCGATCATCAGGATGCGCTTGTCGCCGTCCTTGATCGCCGGCAGGTAGGCCTGGCCCATGATCTGCTGGGCGCCGAGGGCGGTCAGGGTTTCCAGGATCACCGACAGGTTCGGGTCGCCGGCGCGGTGGCGGAAGATCGAAGTACCGCCCATGCCGTCCAGCGGCTTGAGGATCACGTCGCCATGTTTGGCGGCGAATTCACGCAACACGTCGGCGCGACGGCTGACCACGGTCGGTGGCGTGCACTGCGGGAACAGCGTGGCGAACAGTTTTTCGTTGCAGTCGCGCAGGCTCTGCGGCTTGTTGACCACCAGTACGCCGGCGGACTCGGCCTGTTCGAGCAGGTAGGTGGAGTAGACGAACTCCATGTCGAACGGCGGATCCTTGCGCATCAGAATCACATTCAGGTCGCTGAGCAGCGAATCCTGTTCGGTGCCCAGTTCGAACCATTTTTCCGGATTGGCGAAGACTTTCAGCGGCTTCATCCGCGCTCGGGCCTGGCCTTCGCCCTGATAAAGGTCTTTCTGTTCCATATAGAACAGTTCCCAGCCGCGCTTCTGCGCCGCCAGCAGCATGGCCAGCGAGCTATCCTTTTTATAGGAAATGCTGGCGATAGGGTCCATGACAATCCCGACGCGAACGCTCATTGGGTTTTCCTCGAAAATTGGCTACCGGATCGGTATGAAAAAAGTGCCGCCAGAGTGGCGCCGGGCGGGTTTTCGGTCAAGGAAAAACCCGTCGATAGATTGCGTCTGGAGACTGTGCTAAAAAGGCTCCCATCGTGCCAGGGGGCGTTCTCAGTTGGTTTCCCCTCCGCGTTGTCGCCTAAAAACGGCCCAGGCAAGGCGCGGGCCGCAGGGAATGGTTATTCCCTTTCCAAGGCCTGCAACGCAGCCTGGGCCGTTTTTAGGCACAACCCGAAGGGCCGGGCCTGCTGTTGTGCAGGGCTGCGTTGCTCGAAGCTTATTTGGAACGACCAAACCACGCTTCTCGCGCCTTGCCCTGCACAACAGCAGACCCGGCGCGGAGGGGAAACCAGCTGAGAACGCCCCCTGCCCTTGAGCATCAAGGGTTTCCAGCCATCAGTCATCGCAAAACGGACAAATTGATTCGCAAAGGCGACGGTAGAGCCCCCTTATGGAACAGCAGTCCAGCGCCTTGAAGGTCATGGTGATCGACGACTCGAAAACGATTCGTCGCACCGCCGAGACCCTGTTGAAAAATGCAGGGTGCGAAGTCATCACCGCGGTCGACGGTTTTGACGCCCTGGCGAAGATCGCCGACCACCATCCCGGGATCATCTTCGTCGACATCATGATGCCGCGTCTGGATGGTTATCAGACCTGCGCTTTAATCAAGAACAACAACGCGTTCAAGGGCACGCCGGTGATCATGCTGTCGTCCCGGGACGGGCTGTTCGACAAGGCCAAGGGGCGGATTGTCGGTTCCGATCAATTTTTGACCAAACCTTTCAGCAAGGAAGAACTGCTCGACGCGATTTCGGCCCATGTTCCGGGCTTCGCTGCCGCTTTGCCGCAGTAAGACACGCACAGAGACGCTCGGCCAGCGGGCCCGGTGTCGACAAGAAAAATGGGGAAGACCATGGCACGTATCCTGATCGTCGATGATTCGCCGACCGAAATGTACAAACTCACCGGCATGCTGGAAAAGCACGGGCACGAAGTGCTGAAAGCCGAAAACGGCGCCGACGGCGTGGCCCTGGCCCGCCAGGAGAAACCCGATGCGGTGCTGATGGACATCGTCATGCCCGGCCTCAACGGCTTCCAGGCCACCCGTCAGTTGACCAAGGATGCGGAAACCAGCCACATCCCGGTGATCATCATCACTACCAAGGATCAGGAGACCGACAAGGTCTGGGGCACCCGCCAGGGCGCCAGGGACTACCTGACCAAGCCGGTTGACGAAGACACGCTGATCAAGACCCTGAACAACGTGCTGGCCGGTTGATCGCGCTGCCATGAGCGAGTCGCTGACCGCGTTCGAACTGTTGTGGCAGATCGACCAGCGCTGTCGCCTGCTGGCGGCGGACCTGCCGTCGCAACCGGCGCGCCAGGATCGCTGGAGCGGCATCGGCTTTCGTCTGGGCGAGCATTGGTATGTCACGCCGATGGGCGAAGTCAGTGAAGTGCTGCCCGAGCTGCGGGTCACCCAGTTGCCGGGCGTCAAGCCATGGGTCAAGGGCGTGGCCAATCTGCGCGGACGGCTGCTGCCGGTCATGGACCTGTGCGGTTTTTTCGGCCATGAGCTGTCACCGATGCGCAAGCAGCGGCGGGTATTGGTGGTAGAGCATCAGGACGTGTTCGCCGGGTTGCTGGTCGATGAAGTCTTCGGCTTGCAGCACTTCGAGCAGGACAGTTTCGAATCTGTCTCGATCAGTAAACGGCAAGGCTCCAAGGGCGAGTTCATCAAAGGCTATTTCCGGCGCGAGCAGAACTGGCGGGTGTTCAGCCTGTTTGCGTTGGCGCAGTCACCGAGTTTCATGCACGTCGCGGTTTAACAGGCGAGGACCGATGATCAAAGCAAAAACAGGCAAGCCCGCAGAAGGCTCGCGCAGCCGCTCGCAGATCATCGTGCTGTTCATCGCACTGATCGTGTTCATCATGCTGCTGTTCGCCAACTTCGCTTACCTCAACACCCAGGCCAACTACGACAAGCAGTACATCGGCCACGCCGGCGAGCTGCGGGTGCTGTCGCAGCGGATCGCCAAGAACGCCACCGAGGCCGCCGCCGGCAAGGCCGCCGCGTTCAAGCTGCTCAGCGATGCGCGCAACGATTTTGCCCAGCGCTGGGGATACCTCAAGAAGGGCGACCCGAGCACCGGCCTGCCGCCGGCGCCGTCCGTCGTGCGTCCGGAAATGCGCGCCGTGCAGCTGGACTGGGAACGCCTGCTGAAAAACACCGACGCGATTCTCTCCAGCGAGCAGACCGTGCTGTCTCTGCATCAGGTGGCCGCGACCCTGGCCGAAACCGTGCCGCAATTGCAGATCGAATACGAAAAAGTCGTGGAAATCCTCCTGCAACGCGGTGCCCCCGCCTCGCAAGTGGCGATGGCCCAGCGTCAGTCGCTGCTGGCCGAGCGGATTCTCGGCGCGGTGAACACCGTGCTCTCGGGCGATGAAAACTCACAGCAGGCCGCCGACGCGTTCGGTCGCGATGCCGCGCGCTTCGGCCAGGTGCTCAACGGCATGTTGCAGGGCAACCCGGCGCTGAAAGTCAGCCAGGTCGAAGACCGCGATGCCCGTGCACGTTTGAGCGACATTTCCGAGCTGTTCCAGTTCGTGTCCGGCTCGGTGGATGAAATCCTCGAAACCTCGCCGGAACTGTTCAAGGTCCGTGAGTCGGCCACCAATATCTTCAGCCTGTCGCAGACCCTGCTTGACGAAGCCTCGCACCTGGCCAGCCGTTTCGAGAACCTCGCCGGCGGGCGCAACACCGACACCATCGGCGGCTATGTGCTGGGCTTGCTGGCGCTGGCCTCGATCATCCTGATCGGCATGGTCATGGTCCGGGAAACCAACCGTCAGCTGCGCGAGACCGCCGAGAAAAACGAGCGCAACCAGAACGCGATCATGCGCCTGCTCGACGAGATCGAAGACCTCGCCGACGGCGACCTGACCGTGACGGCTTCGGTGACCGAAGACTTCACCGGGACCATCGCCGACTCGATCAACTATTCCGTCGACCAGTTGCGCGATCTGGTCGCCACCATCAACCTCACCGCCGGCCAGGTCGCCGCTGCGGTGCAGGAAACCCAGGCCACCGCCGTGCACCTGGCCCAGGCCTCGGAGCATCAGGCCCAGCAGATTTCCGAAGCCTCGACCGCGATCAGTGACATGGCCCAGTCCATCGATCAGGTCTCGGCCAACGCTGCCGAATCCTCGGCGGTGGCCGAGCGTTCGGTGGAAATTGCCAACAAGGGCAACGAGGTGGTGCACAACACCATCCATGGCATGGACAACATCCGCGAACAGATTCAGGACACCGCCAAGCGCATCAAGCGCCTGGGCGAGTCGTCCCAGGAAATCGGCGACATCGTCAGCCTGATCGACGACATTGCCGACCAGACCAATATCCTCGCCCTCAACGCGGCGATTCAGGCATCGATGGCCGGTGATGCCGGACGCGGTTTCGCCGTGGTCGCCGACGAAGTGCAGCGGCTGGCCGAGCGCTCGTCCGCTGCGACGCGGCAGATCGAGACGCTGGTGCGGGCGATCCAGAACGACACCAACGAAGCCGTGATTTCCATGGAGCAGACCACCACCGAAGTGGTGCGTGGCGCGCGGCTGGCGCAGGATGCCGGTGTGGCCCTGGAAGAAATCGAAGGCGTGTCCAAGACCCTGGCGGCGTTGATCCAGAGCATTTCCAACGCGGCGCAGCAGCAGACGTCTTCGGCCGGGCAGATTTCCCTGACGATGAACGTGATCCAGCAGATCACCTCGCAGACCTCGTCCGGTTCCACGGCCACCGCCGAGAGCATCGGCAACCTGGCGAAAATGGCCAGCCAGTTGCGTCGCTCGGTGTCCGGGTTCACCTTGCCGGCGGCGCCTGCGCCCGTCGCGAACAAGGCGTGAGGCCTGCGGGCGAGGCAATGTCGAGCGGAGTGGTTATGGGTGACCGGCACGACTACGTGGCCCTCGAATGGGTCAAGGGTGAAATAGCCGAGACGCTGAAACAGGCGCATCAGGCCATCGAAGCCGTGCTCGACGATCCGCAGTCCGTGCCCGGGCTGGACGAATGCCTGGCCTGCATCCATCAGGTCCACGGCAGCCTGCAGATGGTCGAGTTCTACGGCGCGGCGCTGCTGGCCGAAGAGATGGAGCACCTGGTCCAAGCGTTGCAGAACGACCGCGTCAGCCATCGCGACGAAGCGCTGCACTTGCTGTTGCAGGCGCTGGGCCAATTGCCGATCTACCTCGATCGCGTCCAGGGCGCCCGCCGTGACCTGCCGTTGGTGGTGCTGCCGCTGATCAACGACTTGCGCAGCGCCCGTGGCGAAAGCCTGTTGTCGGAAACCAGCCTGTTCAGCCCGCAGTTGCCCGAGCTGTCGCCCCTGAGCCCGGAAGCGCTGGCCCTGCTGGAGCCGGCAGAGCTGCCCAATGTACTGCGCAAATTGCGCCAGATGCTGCAAATGGCGCTGGTCGGATTGCTCCGCGAACAGGATGACCAGACGCATCTCGGCTATCTGGCCAAGGTGTTTACCCGGCTTGAAGCGCTCAGTGGTCATTCGCCGCTGAGCCCTTTGTGGCAAATCGCTTCGGCGCTGGTCGAGGGCATGCGCGAAGGGCGGATCGCCAACAGCCCGGCCCTGCGCAGCCTGTTCAAGGACGCCGACAAGGAACTCAAGCGCCTGCTTGAACAGGGCATGCCCGGCCTCAACCAGCCGCCACCGCCTGAATTGCTGAAAAGCCTGCTGTTTTATATCGCCAAAGCCGAACATCCCACCGGGCAGATGCTGACCATGAAAGATCGCTACTCCCTGGACGACGCGCTGCCCGACAGCGCGATGGTCGACGAAGAACGCACGCGCCTGGCCGGCCCCGACCGCGATGCCATGCGCTCGGTGCTCGCGGCGCTGTGCGAAGAGCTGGTGCGGGTCAAGGAACGCCTCGACCTGTTCGTACGCAGTGACCGCCAGCACGCTTCGGATCTGGACAGCCTGCTGGCGCCGTTGCGGCAGATCGCCGACACCCTGGCGGTGCTCGGTTTCGGCCAGCCGCGCAAGGTGATCATCGATCAACTGGCGGTGGTGCTCAGCCTCGCGCAGGGTCAGCGCGAACCGAATGACGCCACGCTGATGGACGTCGCCGGCGCCTTGCTCTACGTCGAAGCGACGCTGGCCGGGATGGTTGGCACGGTGGAGCCGGAAAGCCCGGATGATTCGCGGCTGCCGACCACCGACCTGACGCAGATCCATCAGATCGTGATCAAAGAAGCGCGTATCTGCCTGCAACAGGCCAAGGACATGATCGTCGATTACATCGACGCCGACTGGGATCGCCAGCAACTGCAAAGCCTGCCGGCGCTGCTGACCCAGGTGCGCGGCGCACTGGCGATGATTCCGCTGGCGCGGGCGGCAAGTCTGCTCGAAGCCTGCAACGGGTTCATCCGCGAGCATTTGTTGCTCGACCCTCACGAACCGGGCTGGCAGCAACTCGACAGCCTCGCCGACGCCATCACCAGTATCGAGTATTACCTCGAACGCCTGACGGATGACCCGCAGGCACCAAGCGAGCACTTGCTGGATATTGCGCAGAAAAGCCTCGCCAGTCTCGGTTTCTTTCCTGACGAACAGCCCGGTGAGCCGCATGTGCCGGTGCTCGAGGATGTGCTCAGCCCCAGCGAAGCGCTGGTGATGCAGGATTTGCAGGAACTGGACGACCCGGAGATTGTGCAGTCTCTGGCCGAAGTGCTCGCCAGCCCGGTGTCGGCGGTCAACCCGCCGGCGCTGACCACGCCGGGCAGTCTGCTGCCGCCACCGGCCGATGAAGAACCGGTGGACGACGAGCTGCGCGAAGTGTTCCTCGAAGAGACCGGGGAAGTGCTCGAGGTACTGGGCGAATACTTGCCGCGCTGGTCTGCCGATCCTGCTGACCGCTCCGCCCTCAGTGAGTTGCGCCGCGGTTTTCATACGCTCAAGGGCAGCGGCCGGATGGTGCGCGCGCTGGTTCTTGGTGAGCTGGCCTGGGCGGTGGAAAACCTGCTCAACCGCGTGCTGGAACACAGCGTCGAACCCGGCCCGGCAGTGCGCCAGTTGCTCGCCGACACGCTGCTGCTGTTGCCGGACCTGATCACCGAATTCGCCACCAACGGCCAGCGTCAGCGCCATGATGTCGATCAACTGGCGGCCCGCGCCCACGCGCTGGCTAAGGGCGACACGCCGCTGCCGGCTGAAGACGTGGAAGACGTTGCAGCCCTCGATCCGCTGTTGCTGGAGATCTTTCGCAACGAAGCCGAAAACCACCTCGCCAGCCTCAACCGTTTTCTCGATCAGGCCGCCGAGCATGTGCCGTTGCAGGCCAGCGACGAGTTGCAGCGCGCGCTGCACACCCTCAAGGGCAGCGCATCAATGGCGGGGGTTTCGCCGATTGCCGAACTGGCGGCGCCGCTCGATAAACTGGCCCGGGAATTCAAGGCCCACCAATTGGCGCTGGACCTGGACGAAGTGGAACTGCTGCTCGAAGCCGAGGGCCTGTTCCGCGTCGGTCTGCGCCAGCTCAAACACGATCCGCTGGCACCGATCGTCGGTGCGCAAGCGCTGATCAAACGCACCGAAACCCTGCTCGGCCAGCGTCTGGAGTCGATCCTCAGCGCCCCGAGCAGCGCCTTGCGGGTCAAGCGTGATCCGCAACTGATCAACAACTTCCTGGCCCAGGGCATGGACATCCTGCTCGACGCCGAAAGCCTCTTGCGGCGCTGGCAGCAGCACCCCGGCGAACGTCAGGAGCTCAGCGCGCTGCTGGATGAACTGACCACGCTGGGCGAGGGCGCGCACCTGGCGGACTTGCTGCCGATGGATGTGCTGTGTGAAGCCTTGCTCGATCTCTACGGTGCCGTCGAAGAAAGCAGCCTGGCGGTCAGCGAGCGGTTTTTCCATGAAGCGCAGCAGGCCCACGAAGCACTGATCAACATGCTCGACGAACTGGCCGCCGGCCAGGAAATCACCCCGCAACCGCAGCGCATCCGCGCCTTGCACGAACTGCTCGACGAGAGCCTCGATCCGTCGGCCATGGGCCTGATCCGCAGCGACGGCAGTCGCACCCCGAGCATCCGCGAACTGGGCAGCGCCACCGCCGAACTGCAACAACACAGCGTCGACAGCGGGCCGGACGACGAGATCGTCGAGATCTTCCTCGAAGAGGCAGTGGACATTCTCGACAGCGCCGGGCAAGCCTTGCAGCGCTGGCTGAAGGACCCGGAGAACGGCGCACCGCTGTCGTCGCTGCAACGGGATTTGCACACGCTCAAGGGCGGCGCACGGATGGCCGAGGTGGCGGCGGTCGGCGATCTGGCCCACGAGCTGGAAGGCCTTTACCAAGGGCTGGTGGATCGTCGTTACAGTCACAGCGAAGCCCTGGACCGATTGCTGCGCCAGAGCCACGAACGTCTGGCGCAGTTCCTCGAACAGTTGCACCGGCATCAGCCGCTGGATCCGGCGCAGGACCTGATCGAGGCGATCCGGCGCTTCCGTCACGGCCCGAGCGCCCAGCCCGAAACGTCGTCAGCCTCCGTCACGCAGGACGGCTCAGGACACGATCCGGAACTGCTGGAAATCTTCCTTGAAGAAGGTTTCGACATCATCGAAAACTCCGGCGCCGCGTTGCTGCGCTGGCAGGCCGAGCCCGGCAATCGCCACGAAGTGGAAACCCTGTTGCGCGACCTGCACACCCTCAAGGGCGGCGCGCGGATGGTGGAAATCGGCCCGATCGGCGATCTCGCCCATGAGCTGGAAAACCTTTACGAAAGCCTGTTCGCCGGCACCCTGCAGGGCAGCGCCGAACTGTCTGCGCTGTTGCAGCGCGGTCATGACCGGTTGGCGCAGATGCTCGACGCGGTACGCGCCGGCCAGCCGTGTCCACCGGCGGACCGACTGATCAGCGCGATCCAGAGTTTCAGTCACCCGGTGGTCGTGCAAAGCCCGGCGCCCGTACCGCCGGTTGCGGTCAAGACCGAGCCTGCGGCCCCGGTCCCCGAGGCCGGGGCGGACATGGTCAAGGTTTCCGCCGAACTGCTCGACGAGCTGGTCAACCTCGCCGGTGAAACCTCGATCTTCCGTGGACGGATCGAACAGCAAGTCAACGATGCGCAGACCGCCCTGCATGAGATGGAAACCACCATCGAGCGCATGCGCGACCAGTTGCGCCGGCTCGACACCGAAACCCAGGGGCGGATCCTCAGCCGCCAGCAAGTGGACGCTGAACGCCTCGGCTACGAAGATTTCGACCCACTGGAAATGGACCGCCATTCACAGCTGCAGCAACTGTCACGGGCGCTGTTCGAATCCGCTTCCGACTTGCTGGACCTGAAGGAAACCCTCGACCGGCGCACCCACGACGCCGAGAACCTGTTGCAGCAGCAGGGGCGGATCAACACCGAGTTGCAGGAAGGCCTGATGCGTACGCGCATGGTGCCGTTCGAGCGCATGTTGCCGCGTCTGAAGCGCATCGTCCGGCAGGTCGCCGAGGAACTGGGCAAGGACGTGGCGTTCACCGTCGGCAACGCCGAAGGCGAGATGGACCGCAACGTCCTCGAACGCATGGCGGCACCGCTGGAACACATGCTGCGCAATGCCGTCGACCATGGCCTGGAGTCCGCCGAAGTCCGGCTGGCGGCGGGCAAACCGGCGCAGGGGCAGATCAGCCTCGACCTGTCACGCGAGGGCGGCGACATCGTGTTCGACATCCGCGACGATGGCGCCGGCGTGCCACTGGATGCCGTGCGGCGCAAGGCGATCAAGCGTGGGCTGCTGGCGCCGGACGCCGACATCAGCGACCGCGAAGTGTTGCAGTTCATCCTCCAGCCGGGATTTTCCACCGCCGAGAAAATCACCCAGATTTCCGGGCGTGGCGTGGGCATGGACGTGGTGCACGAAGAAGTCCGGCAACTGGGCGGGACCATGAGCATCGATTCGGTGCCGGGGCAGGGCGTGCACTTTCGCATTCGCCTGCCGTTCACCGTGTCGGTCAACCGTGCGCTGATGGTGCAGTGTGGTGAGGATCAGTACGCGATTCCGTTGAACACCATCGACGGCATCGTCCGCGTGCTGCCGAATGAACTGGACGGGCATTTCCGTCTCGACCCGCCGAGTTATCAATACGGCGGTCAGCGTTATGAACTGTGCTACCTGGGCGAGCTGCTGAAAACCGCGCCACGGCCGAAACTGTCCGGCCAGAGCCTGCCGGTGCCGGTCTTGCTGGTGCAGTGCAACGACCGGCACATCGCGGTGCAGGTCGACACGATGGCCGGCACCCGCGAGATCGTGGTCAAGAGCCTCGGCCCGCAGTTCGCGTCGGTGCAGGGCGTGTCCGGGGCGACGATCCTCGGTGATGGCCGGGTGGTGCTGATTCTCGACCTGCTGGCGCCAATCCGCGCGATGCAGGCAAGGTTGCCGCAGAGTCCGGCCAGTCACGAAATCGAGAGCGAACCGCACAAGCCGTTGCTGGTGATGGTGGTCGACGACTCGGTCACGGTGCGCAAGGTCACCAGCCGCCTGCTCGAACGCCATGGCATGAACGTGCTGACGGCCAAGGATGGGGTCGATGCGATGCTGCTGCTGGAAGAACACATGCCGGACCTGATGCTGCTCGACATCGAAATGCCGCGCATGGACGGCTTCGAAGTGGCGACCCAGGTGCGCCACGACGAGCGCCTGCAACACCTGCCGATCATCATGATCACCTCGCGCACCGGGCAGAAACACCGCGACCGCGCGATGGCCATTGGCGTCAACGATTACCTCGGCAAGCCGTACCAGGAATCGGTGCTGCTCGAAAGCATCGCCCTGTGGAGCAAAAAACATGCATGAACGCCGGCACAACCAACGCACCAGCCAACTCACCGGGCTGCTGTTGCCGTTGGCGGATCGCAACCTGATTCTGCCCAACGTCGCCGTTGCCGAACTGATCGACTACCAGTCCAGCGCCTTCGACCTCGATACGCCGCCGTGGTATCTGGGGCGGGTGACCTGGCGCGAGCGGCAGATTCCGCTGCTGAGTTTCGAGTCGGCGTGCGGCAACAAGACCGTCATCGGCGAACGGGCGCGGATCGTCATCCTCAATGCCCTCGGCGGTTTGCCGGAATTGAAGTTCATTGCGCTGCTGGTGCAGGGGATTCCGCGCTCCTACAAGCTCGACAGTCAGTTGAGTTACGTCGACGTGCCGCTGTGTGCGCTGGAGCAGGCGGCGGTGCAGGTCGGGGAGCAGGTGGCGAAGGTGCCGGATTTGTTGGCATTGGAGAAATTGTTGGTGGATGCGGGGCTTGTCTACTGATCGTTACGCTCACCGTAACGGTTCGCCACTGCGCTTGATTGATGCCCCTCAAGCACACTCCTAAGGTAGCTCCACGACAGCGAACCTCGTGGAGTGAGCATGACAACAACAATATCCCCCGAATCGCGCTGGACGCGGCGGCGCGACGAGAAGCAGCGGCGCCTCGACAAGGTGCGCGGGCTGGCCGACGGTGCGGTGTTGCCCACCGACAGGATCGTCGCGGCGCTCGAAGCGCTGATTCATCCGGGCGACCGTGTGGTGCTGGAGGGCAACAACCAGAAGCAGGCGGATTTCCTTTCCCGCGCCCTGGCCAAGGCCGATCCGCAGAAGCTCCACGATCTGCACATGATCATGCCCAGCGTCGGTCGTTCCGAGCATCTGGACCTGTTCGAACGCGGCATCGCCCGCAAGCTCGATTTCTCCTTTGCCGGCACCCAGAGCCTGCGCATCAGCCAGTTGCTCGAAGACGGTCTGCTGGAAATCGGCGCGATCCACACCTACATCGAACTCTACGCCCGGCTGGTGGTGGACCTGATCCCCAACGTCGTGCTCTCGGCCGGGTTCATGGCTGATCGTGCCGGCAACATCTACACCGGCCCGAGCACCGAAGACACCCCGGCGCTGATCGAACCGGCAGCGTTCAGCGACGGCATCGTCATCGTTCAGGTCAATCAGTTGGTGGACGATGTCAGCGAATTGCCTCGCGTCGACATTCCGGCGTCGTGGGTGGATTTCGTGGTGGTGGCGGACAAGCCGTTCTACATCGAGCCGCTGTTCACTCGCGACCCGCGTCACATCAAGCCTGTGCATGTGTTGATGGCGATGATGGCGATTCGCGGGATCTACGAAAAACACAACGTGCAGTCGCTGAACCACGGCATCGGTTTCAACACCGCCGCCATCGAACTGATTCTGCCAACCTACGGCGAATCCCTTGGCCTCAAGGGCAAGATCTGCCGCAACTGGACACTCAACCCGCACCCGACGCTGATCCCGGCGATTGAAAGCGGCTGGGTCGAAAGCGTGCATTGCTTCGGCACCGAACTGGGCATGGAGAACTACATCGCTGCTCGCCCGGACGTGTTCTTCACCGGCCGCGACGGTTCGCTGCGTTCCAACCGGATGTTCTGCCAACTGGCCGGGCAATACGCGGTGGACCTGTTCATCGGCGCAACCTTGCAGGTCGATGGCGACGGCCATTCCTCCACGGTCACCCGTGGCCGCCTCGCCGGTTTCGGTGGCGCGCCGAACATGGGCCATGACCCGCGCGGTCGCCGTCACGGCACCCCGGCCTGGCTCGACATGCGCCACGACGATTCGCAGCAGCCGATGCTCGAACGCGGCAAGAAACTCGTGGTGCAGATGGTCGAGACGTTCCAGGAGGGCGGCAAACCGACCTTCGTCGAAACCCTCGACGCGGTAGAGGTGGCGAAAAAAAGCGGCATGCCGCTGGCGCCGATCATGATCTACGGCGACGACGTCACCCACCTGCTGACCGAAGAAGGCATCGCCTACCTGTACAAGGCGCGCTCGCTGCAAGAGCGTCAGGCGATGATCGCGGCGGTGGCCGGCGTCACCGCCATCGGCCTGCGCCACAACCCGAAAGACACCGAACGCATGCGCCGTGAAGGCCTGATCGCCTTGCCCGAAGACCTTGGCATCCGCCGCACCGACGCTACCCGCGAACTGCTGGCGGCGAAGAGCGTGGCCGATCTGGTCGAGTGGTCCGGCGGCCTCTACAACCCGCCCGCCAAATTCAGGAGCTGGTAATGCACGCACTCAACCTGCAACCCAAACCCATCACCCTCGCCGAACGGCTGGCGGACCTGGCCGTGGACGCGCTGATTGACGAAGCCGACCTGTCGCCGAAACCGGCGCTGGTCGACCGGCGCGGCAACGGTGCGCACACCGATCTGCATTTGGGATTGATGCACGCCTCGGCGCTGGCGTTGTGGCCGGCGTTCAAGGAAATGGCCGAGGCCGCGCTGGAGTTCGGCGAACTCGGCTTGCCGCTGCGCGAAGCCATTGGCCGCATCGGCCGGGAAGGCGAGCAAGCGATGCTTGCCACCACCCACGGCGTGAACACCCATCGCGGGGCGATCTGGGCGTTGGGCCTGCTGGTCACGGCGGCTGCGCTGGATACGAAGTCCACCGGCGCTGGCGCCGTCACTCTGCGCGCGGCGCGTCTGGCGTTGCTCGATGACCGTTATGCGCCGCGCCCGCTGAGCCATGGCGCCCAAGTCGCGCAACGCTACGGCGCTCGCGGTGCCCGGGAAGAAGCGCAACTCGGCTTCCCGTCGGTGGTGCAGCGTGGCCTGCCGCAGCTCAAACGCAGCCGCGCCGCCGGTCATGGCGAACAGAACGCCCGGCTCGATGCCTTGCTCGCAATCATGACCGACCTGGCCGACACCTGCGTCCTGTACCGCGCCGGCGAACAGGGCCTGCACGCCATGCAGCACGGCGCCCGGGCGGTGCTCGATGCGGGTGGCAGCGCCAGCCTCACCGGTCGCCGTCGCCTGCACGAACTCGATCAACAACTCATCGCATTGAATGCCTCGCCCGGTGGCGCCGCCGACTTGCTCGCCGCCAGCCTGCTGCTCGACCGGATCGAGCGCGACGGCATCCTTCAGGGAGCGTTTTGATGGAAACCTTATCCTTTGAATTCCCCGCCGGGCAGCCGCCGCGCGGCCGGGCGCTGGTCGGTTGTGTCGGCTCGGGCGATCTGGAAGTGCTGATCGAACCGGGCCTGGCCGGCAAACTGACGATCAACGTGCAGACTTCGGTCAACGGTGCACAGCTGCGCTGGCAGCATTTGTTCGCACGGATGTTCGACGGCACCACGCCACCGGCGATGGCCATCGATATCCACGACTTCGGCGCGACCCCGGGCGTGGTGCGCCTGCGGCTGGAACAAGGCTTCGAGGAGATCGGCCATGACTGACACCTCGGCACTTTTGCACAAACACAGCTTCGTCGAACTCGGCGCCCGGCAGCGGGCGAAAGCGTTGCTCGACACCGGCACCTTCCGCGAACTGCTCGACCCGTTTCAGCGCGTCATGTCGCCGTGGCTGGAACGCCAGGGCGTGGTGCCACAGGCCGATGACGGCGTGGTGATCGCCAAGGGCAGCCTCGACGGTTTGCCGGTGGTGATCGCGGCGATTGAAGGTGCGTTTCAGGGCGGCAGCCTCGGCGAAGTCGGTGGAGCAAAAATCGCCGGCGCGCTGGAACTGGCCGCCGAGGACAACCGCAACGGCATCGAGACCCGCGCCATCCTGCTGCTGGAAACCGGCGGCGTACGCTTGCAGGAAGCCAATCTCGGGCTGGCGGCGATTGCCGATATCCACGCGGCGATTGTCGATCTGCAGCAATACCAACCAGTGGTCGGTGTGGTGGCGGGCAGCGTCGGCTGTTTCGGCGGGATGTCGATTGCCGCCGCGCTGTGCAGCTACTTGCTCGTGACCCAGGAAGCACGCCTCGGCCTGAACGGCCCGCAGGTGATCGAGCAGGAGGCCGGGATCGAGGAATACGACTCCCGCGACCGCCCTTTCATCTGGAGCCTGACCGGTGGCGAGCAACGTTTCGCCAGTGGTCTGGTGGACCGTTATGTCGCCGATGACGTGGCGCAGATTCGCCGGCAGGTCGGCGAGTTGCTGCAACAGGGCCTGCCGGCGCAACCGCGCAGTCAACGGGCCGAGTGGTTCCTGCAACGCCTGACGAGCCTGGACACTGACAAGCAAATCGAGCCTTCGCTGGTTCGCGATCTGTATCAAGGAGAGCGCTCATGAGTGGTTATTCCGTGCGCGGTTTGAACTGGTTCAACGCCTTGAGCGCTGGCGCGAAGGTCGCTGAAGGCTTGCCGCCATCGCTGAAGGTCGCCGACGGGCCACTGGGGCGTTTTATCGCCGTGGTCGCCGATCCGCACAACCGGTTCCCTCGTGCTCGCAATGGCGAAGTCGGTTTGCTCGAAGGTTGGGGCCTGGCCAAGGCGGTGGATGACGCGATCAGCGCCGACCTTGACCAAACGCAAAAGCGCCCGTTGATCGCCATCGTCGATGTGCCGAGCCAGGCCTACGGTCGCCGCGAAGAAGCCCTCGGTATTCATCAGGCCCTGGCCGGTGCGGCGCACGCTTATGCCCGTGCGCGGCTGGCCGGGCATCCGGTGATTGCGCTGCTGGTGGGCAAGGCCATGTCCGGAGCGTTTCTGGCTCACGGTTATCAGGCCAACCGCTTGATCGCCCTGCGTGATCCGGGGGTGATGGTGCACGCGATGGGCAAGGCGTCGGCGGCGCGGGTGACCTTGCGCAGCGTCGAGGAACTGGAAGCTCTGGCGTCCAGCGTGCCGCCGATGGCCTATGACATCGACAGTTATGCCAGCCTCGGGTTGCTCTGGGAAACTTTGTCGGTGCAGCAGATCGAACAGCCGACGGCGGAGGATCTGGCACGAGTCAGCGAATGCCTGAAGCAAGCGATCGGCGATATTGGCGCGACGGATTTGAGCCATCGTCTCGGCGCGAAAAATCGCGAAGCCTCCAGCCGCGTACGTGAATTGCTGAGGGCGCAGTGGTGAACACGCCTCTGGCCCACGACCTGCTGTGGGGCATGACGCCGGCGCAGTTGCCGGCGGATGCGCCGCAGTGGGCGATTGATTCGCTGAGTGCCGGGCAACCGGTCGTGGTGCGCCGGGCGTTGAGTGAGGATGGGTTGATCGCGGTGGGCGTGCGCGGTCGGTTGCGCGAGCAGCGGCTGGCGGCGTTCATGGCGCTTGATTCGATTGCTTGCCGGGTCAGCCCGGAAGCCCTTTGTCAGGTCGAGAGCGAGCGTGATCTGCCGGTCATGCAGGCGCTCCGGCAACTGCGGCCGGTGCTCGATGATTGCGGTTGGATCTGGGGTGTCGGCGGCAGTGTCGGGTTTGAGCTGGCCAGTGGATTTACGGCGATGCACGAACGCAGCGATCTCGACTTGATCCTGCGAGCGCCGCAACGGATGACCCGCAATCAGGCGCGTAAATGGGTCGCGGTTTTCGATCAGGCGATCTGCCGGATCGACCTGCAATTGCAGACGCCGTTCGGTGCCGTCGCCCTGCGTGAATGGGCTGGAAATGCTTCGCGGGTGCTGCTGAAAAACGCCCATGAAGCCTGTCTGGTGTCTGATCCGTGGAACCCACAGGAGCAGGCAGCGTGAGCAGTCTGCTGGTGTTTCCCGGTCAGGGCGCGCAGCAGCCCGGCATGCTCCAGCGTTTGCCTCGGGAAACGCTGATCGAGGCCAGCGATAGCCTCGGTGAGGATGTCTTGCGGCTGGATTCCAGTGAAGTGTTGCGCAGCACCCGAGCGGTTCAGCTCTGTCTGCTGATCGCCGGAGTCGCAGCCTCGCGGCAGTTG
This sequence comes from Pseudomonas sp. PHC1, assembly GCF_046487845.1. NCBI lineage: Bacteria > Pseudomonadati > Pseudomonadota > Gammaproteobacteria > Pseudomonadales > Pseudomonadaceae > Pseudomonas > Pseudomonas sp. PHC1. Next base: position 237,218 of record NZ_JBJXHJ010000002.1, on the reverse strand, counting down.
TTGCAGGACGGACTGGCCGCAGATTACGTCGCCGGCCTGTCCATCGGTGCGTATCCGGCAGCAGTGGTCGCCGGCGCGTTGAGCTTCAGCGATGCGCTGCATCTGGTCAGCCTGCGTGGCGAGTTGATGCAGCAGGCTTATCCACAGGGCTTCGGCATGACCGCGATCATCGGCCTGCCATTATCCACCGTCGAAACGCTGCTGGCGCAGGTGCACAGTGCAGAAGCACCGGTGTACCTGGCCAACATCAACGCCGATAACCAGGTGGTGATTGCCGGCAGCGACAAGGCGATGCAGGCGGTCGCCGAGCGGGCACGCGCTCGTGGCGCCGGTCTGGCAAAACGGCTGGCGGTCAGCGTGCCGTCGCACTGCCCGTTGCTGGATGAACCCGCGCAAACCCTCGCCGAAGCTTTCGCCGAGGTAGAACTGAAAACACCGCAAATCGCTTACCTGAGCGGCAGTCGCGCCAGGCCTGTGATCCAGGTGGAAGCGCTGCGCGACGATCTCGCCTTCAACATGTGCCGTGTGGTGGACTGGCGCGGCACCGTGCAAAGCGCTTACGAGCGCGGCGTACGTTTACAGATCGAACTGCCGCCCGGTGCGGTGCTGACCGGGCTGGCGCGCCGGGTGTTCGAACAGGGGACTGTCGCTGCCTTCGACAGTGCCCGGCTCGACACCCTGCAGGCGCTGTTGCGTGAAGAGGAGGGCCGACGACCCTAAATCACCGACTCAGGCTTCGAACAACAAAAACAATTCGACGATGCACTTTGAGGACTACAACAATGATTATTTACGGTGTGGCGTTTCTCGCCTTTTGTACGCTGGTGGGTGTCTGGGTCGGTGAACTGCTTGGCAAGTTGATCGGCGTGCCGGCCAATGTCGGCGGTGTCGGTATTGCGATGCTGCTGTTGATCGGTTTGGGCAGTTACTTGAATAAAAGTGGCTGGCTCAAGGGTAAGACCGAGCAGGGTGTCGAGTTCTGGAGCGCCATCTACATTCCGATCGTGGTCGCCATGGCGGCGCAGCAAAACGTTTACGGCGCGCTGAAGGGCGGGCCGATGGCAATCCTCGCCGGAACGCTCGCCGTAGTCATCGCCTTTGCGTTGGTGCCGGTGCTGGTGCGCCTCGGTAACAAGAAACCGGCGCCGATCACGCCTGCCAAGACTGCGGGGTGAGCGCCATGTACGAATCAATGATGAAAGTCATCACCGGCTACGGCTTGATCAGCGGTTTCCTGATTGTCGGCCTGACCATGTGGGTGTCCTACTGGATGTCCACCACCTTCACCAAGGGCCGTTTGCATGGCTCGGCCATCGCCATTTTGCTCGGGTTGGTGCTGTCGTATGTCGGCGGTGCACTGACGGGGGGGCAGAAAGGTGTGGTGGACATTCCTTTGTTGTCGGGTATCGGTTTGCTCGGCGGCGCCATGCTGCGGGACTTCGCAATTGTTGCCACGGCGTTTGGCGTCAGCGTCGATGAGCTGAAGCGGGCCGGGTTTGTTGGTGTGCTGGCGTTGTTTGTCGGCGTGGGCACGTCGTTTGTGGCCGGGGTCGGTGTGGCGATGGCATTCGGTTATACCGATGCGGTGAGCCTGACCACCATTGGCGCAGGGGCGGTGACGTACATCGTCGGGCCCGTGACGGGGGCGGCGATTGGCGCGAGTTCCGAAGTCATGGCGCTGTCGATAGCGGCCGGATTGATCAAGGCGATTCTGGTGATGGTGATGACGCCGTTCGTGGCGCCGATGATCGGCCTGAACAACCCGCGCAGTGCGGTGATCTTTGGCGGATTGATGGGGACCTCCAGCGGCGTGGCCGGCGGGTTGGCGGCGACGGATCCCAAGCTGGTGCCTTATGGCTGCCTGACAGCGGCGTTCTATACCGCACTTGGGTGTTTGCTCGGGCCTTCGGTGTTGTTTCTGCTGATGCGTGGGTTGATGGGCTAGGACGATGGTGGGTTGTCATTCCCACGCTCTGCGTGGGAATGCCTCAATGGACGCTCGGCGCCCGCTTTTGGGACGAGGCGTCCCGGGCTGCATTCCCACGCGGGGAACGATCATTGGGTGGCCTGGCGATTGGCGTACATCCGACACTCCGCCAGCAACGCCAGCAGATTCGGATCCCGCTCCTTGGCCTTCAGGAACACCACGCCAATGTGCTGCTGCAACCGGTATTTCTCCTGCAACGGAATCAGCTTCACCCGGTTCTCGTACACCGCCGCAATCCTCCCCGGCAGCAACGCATAACCAACCCCGGAGCTGACCATGCTCAGCAGGGTGAAGATGTCGTTGACCTGCATCGCCACCTTCGGCTCGAACCCCGCCTGCCGGAACACCCGGATGCCGTCCTGGTGGGTGGCGAAGCCTTGGGTGAGGGTGATGAAGGTTTCGTCGCGCACCTCGGCCAGATCCACTTCGCTGCGTTGGGCGAAGCGCGAATCGGCCGGAGTGGCGAGGAAGATGTCGTCGGAAAACAGCGGAATCTGCTCGCAGTCCGGGTCGTTGACGCTGTCGTCCAGCGACACCAGGATCGCGTCGACTTCCATGTTTTTCAGCTTGTAGAGCAGGTCGATGTTCGAACCGAGGATCAGGTCGATGTTGAGTTCGCTGCGGCGGATCTTCAGGCCCATGATCAACTGCGGCACGGTTTTCACCGTCAATGAATACAGCGAGCCGAGCTTGAAGCGCTCGGCCGAGAACCCGGCCGCTTCGCGGGTCAGGCGCACGCTTTCGACCACGTCCTGAATCAGTTTCTGCGCCCGCTCTTCGAGCACGTAGGCGCTTTCCAGCGGCGTCAGGTTGCGGCCTTCGTGTTTGAACAGGGGGCAACGCAGGGCGCTTTCCAGCGAATGGATCGCGCGGTGCACGCTGACGTTGCTGGTCTGCAACTCGGCGGCGGCGCGGGCGAGGTTGCCGGTGCGCATGAAGGCGAGGAACACCTCGAGTTTCTTCAGGGTCAATTCTTCGTCGATCAGCATGGCGCGGACTCTTCTTGGTATCGCTCGATTGTGCCCAAATATCAGGACAGGTGCAGGCCCGCGTTGAACGCAAACATTGCGCTTTTACGCTCAAGGCCCGAGCCTTGCGCGCTGCGGTAAATGAAATCGAGGTGTGCGACACATGTATCACGGAGAAAAACTGAACGCCTGGACCCATCTGGTCGGGGCGGTAGCGGCGTTTGTCGGGGGCGTGTGGATGCTGGTGATTGCCAGCCTCGACGGCAGCCCGTGGAAGATCGTCAGCGTGGCGATTTACGCCTTCACCTTGCTGGTGCTCTACAGCGCGTCCACCGTGTACCACAGCGTGCGCGGGCGCAAGAAAGCGATCATGAAGAAGGTCGATCACTTTTCGATCTACCTGCTGATCGCCGGCAGCTACACGCCGTTCTGCCTGGTGACGTTGCGCGGGCCGTGGGGCTGGACGCTGTTCGGGATTGTCTGGGGGCTGGCGCTGATCGGCATCCTGCAGGAGATCAAGCCGCGCTCCGAGGCGCGGATCCTGTCGATCGTGATCTACGCCGTGATGGGCTGGATCGTGCTGGTGGCGGTCAAGCCGCTGATCGCGGCGCTGGGGACGGCGGGGTTTGTCTGGCTGGCGTCGGGCGGCGTGCTGTACACCGTGGGGATCATCTTCTTTGCCCTCGACCATCGGTTGCGCCATGCCCACGGGATCTGGCATCTGTTCGTGATCGCCGGGAGCCTGCTGCACTTTGTGGCGATTCTGTTTTATGTCTTGTGACCCGGCTGACTGATCGTTCCCACGCTCTGCGTGGTAACGCCTCTTGTGACGCTCTGCGTCAGGCCGTTTGGGACGCGGAACGTCCCGGGCTGCATTCCCACGCAGAACGTGGGAACGAGCAATCCGGCAAAACGGGTTAGAAATCACCCCACAGTTGCTGCGCCACCGCCAGCGCCACAACCGGCGCGGTCTCGGTGCGCAGCACGCGCGGGCCGAGGCGGGCGGCGTGGAAACCGTTGGACTTGGCCTGCTCGACTTCGGCGTCGGACAGGCCGCCTTCGGGGCCGATCAGGAACGCCAGCGTCGCAGGCTTGGCGTGGCTGATCAATGGCTCGGCCACCGGATGCAAAACCAGTTTCAGTTCGGCCAGGGTCTGTTTCAGCCAGTCGGCCAGCAACACCGGTGGATGAATCACCGGCACTCGCGAACGACCGCATTGTTCGCACGCGCTGATCGCCACCTGGCGCCAGTGCTGCAGGCGCTTGTCGGCGCGTTCGTCCTTGAGGCGGACTTCGCAGCGTTCGCTGAAGATCGGGGTGATTTCGGTCACCCCCAGTTCGGTGGCTTTCTGGATCGCCCAGTCCATCCGCTCGCCCCGGGACAGGCCCTGGCCGAGGTGGATCTGCAGCGGCGATTCGATTTGACCGGCGAACTGTTCGTCGATCTGCACCACCACGCGCTTCTTGCCGACCTCTACCAGCGATCCGCGAAACTCGTGGCCGGAACCGTCGAACAACTGCACCGCATCGCCCTCGGCCATGCGCAGCACGCGGCTGATGTAATGCGCCTGGGCTTCCGGCAGTTCGTGTTCGCCGGTGCCGAGCGGGGCGTCGATAAAAAAGCGGGACAGTCTCATTTCGGGTCTCTCTGGTTAGATCGTTCCCACGCACCGCGTGGGAATGCAGCCCGGGACGCTCTGCGTCCCAAGAGCGGACGCAGAGCGTCCGGTGAGGCGTTCCCACGCGGAGCGTGGGAACGAGCCGTCACCTTAAGTGAAAACAATCAGCCCGGATCACGAAACCCGGGATGGAAATCCTTCGGCACCGCCACGCTGACGCTGTCACGGGTGGCAATGTCGATGCCTTCGCTGGCGACTTCGGCGAGGAAGTCGATCTGCTCCGGGGTGATCACGTACGGCGGCAGGAAATACACCACGCTGCCCAGCGGACGCAGCAGCGCACCACGCTCCAGCGCATGCTGGAACACCTTCAGTCCGCGACGTTCCTGCCACGGGTAGGCTTCCTTCGATGCCTTGTCCTTGACCATCTCGATCGCCAGAACCATGCCGGTCTGACGGACTTCCGAAACATTCGGATGGTCCACCAGATGCGCCGTCGCCGAAGCCATGCGCTGAGCCAGTGCCCGGTTGTTTTCGATCACGTTGTCCTGTTCGAAGATATCCAGGGTCGCCAACGCCGCCGCGCACGCCAGCGGATTGCCGGTGTAGCTGTGCGAATGCAGGAACGCACGCAGGGTCGGGTAATCGTCGTAGAACGCGCTGTACACCTCGTCGGTGGTCAGGCACGCGGCCAGCGGCAGATAACCGCCGGTCAGGGCTTTCGACAGGCACAGGAAGTCCGGGCGGATGCCGGCCTGTTCACAGGCGAACATTGTCCCGGTGCGGCCGAAGCCGACGGCGATTTCGTCGTGGATCAGGTGCACGCCGTAGCGGTCGCAGGCTTCGCGCAACAGCTTGAGGTACACCGGGTGATACATGCGCATGCCGCCGGCGCCCTGGATCAGCGGCTCGACGATCACGGCGGCGACGCTGTCATGGTTTTCCGCCAGCGTCTGCTCCATGGCGGCGAACAGGTTGCGCGAATGCTCTTCCCAGCTCATGCCCTGCGGGCGCAGGTAGCAATCCGGGCTCGGCACCTTGATGGTGTCCATCAGCAAGGCTTTATAGGTTTCGGTGAACAACGGCACATCACCGACCGACATCGCCGCCATGGTCTCGCCGTGGTAGCTGTTGGTCAGGGTGACGAAGCGCTTCTTGTTCGGCTGGCCGCGGTTGAGCCAGTAGTGAAAGCTCATTTTCAGCGCGACTTCGATGCAGGATGAACCGTTATCGGCGTAGAACACCCGGTTCAGGCCTTCCGGTGTCATCTTCACCAGACGTTCCGACAGTTCGATCACCGGTTGATGGCTGAAACCGGCCAGAATCACGTGTTCCAGCTGATCGACCTGATCCTTGATGCGCTGGTTGATGCGCGGGTTGGCGTGGCCGAACACGTTGACCCACCAGGAGCTGACCGCATCCAGATAACGCTTGCCCTCGAAGTCTTCCAGCCAGACGCCTTCACCGCGCTTGATCGGGATCAGCGGCAGCTGTTCGTGGTCTTTCATCTGGGTGCAGGGATGCCACAGCACCGCGAGATCGCGTTGCATCCACTGGTGGTTCAGGCCCATGTTCAGTCTCCTCGAGGCGGCTCGCGTCAGGCGCGGGCAAACAATCGCGCAAGCCTATGCAATGCGTCGCGCCGGGACAACCCATTGTGTCGAATGAGCTACTTTGTATGGGCCGAGAGACGTCGCTGGCGGCGTTTTGATGGCTGACGTATTCTTCGCGGTTCTTTGGGTCGTCTGACCCGTAAAGCTGCTTTTTCCTACGTGTATTTCCGGAGTTCGCTGAATGTCTGTCGGTTGGCTGCGCGCCTGTGCGCTGGTGGTGTTGGGGCTGTTCAGCGTTACGGCGCTGGCCAAGGATAAAACCGCGATCGTGATCGGCGGCGGGCTGTCGGGCCTGACGGCAGCTTACGAGCTGCAGAACAAAGGCTGGCAGGTCACACTGCTGGAAGCCAAACCGAGCCTGGGCGGTCGCTCGGGCATGGCCACCAGCGAGTGGATCGGCAATGACAAGACTCAACCGGTGCTGAACAAGTACGTTTCGACGTTCAAGCTGAGCACCACGCCGGCACCTGAGTTCGTACGTATCCCGGGTTACCTGATCGACGGCGAGTATTTCTCCGCCGCCGACCTGGCCACCAAACAGCCCGCCACGGCCGAAGCGCTTAAGCGCTACGAGAAAACCCGTGACGATCTGGCGCGTTCGATCGACGATCCGCAAAACCCGGCCGCGACCAACACCCTGCACGCCCTGGACCAGATCAACGTCTCGAGCTGGCTCGACAAGCAGAACCTGCCGGCCACCGCGCGTCAGTTGATCAACCAGGATATCCGCACCCACTACGATGAGCCTTCGCGCCTGTCGCTGCTGTACTTCGCGCAGCAGAGCCGGGTGTATCGCGGCGTGTCCGACCGTGACCTGCGTGCCTCGCGTCTGGTCGGTGGCAGTCCGGTACTGGCCCAGGCCTTCGTCAAACAGCTGAAAACCATCAAGACCAACTCGCCAGTATCGGCCATCACCCAGGACAAGGACGGCGTGACCGTCAAGGTCGGCAGCGTCGGCTACCAGGCCGATTACGTTGTGCTGGCGGTGCCGTTGCGCGCCCTCAACAAGATCCAGTTGACCCCGGCGCTGGACGCTCAGCACTTGGCCGCGATCAAAGGCACCAACTACGGCTGGCGCGACCAGATCATGCTGAAGTTCAAGACGCCTGTGTGGGAAAGCAAGGCGCGGATGTCCGGCGAGATCTACAGCAACACCGGCCTTGGCATGTTGTGGATCGAGCCGGCCCTGAAGGGCGGCGCCAACGTGGTGATCAATTTGTCCGGCGACAACGCCCGGGTGATGCAGGCCTTCGGCGACAAGCAGATGGTCGATCAGGTGCTGATTCGTCTGCACGCGTTTTATCCACAGGCCCGTGGCTCGTTCACCGGTTATGAAATCCGTCGCTACAGCACCGATCCATCGACCGGTGGTTCGTACCTGGCCTTCGGCCCTGGCCAGATCAGCAAATTCTGGCGCCTGTGGGAGCGTCCTTTGCAACGCGTAGCGTTTGCCGGCGAGCACACCGACACCTTGTACCCGGGCACCCTGGAAGGCGCACTGCGCACCGGCCAGCGTGCGGCCAGCCAGGTTGAAGACCTGGCGGCGGGCAAATCGTTTGAACCGGCCAAGGTCGGCCCGGCAGCGGCCACCGCCGCAGCGGCGGGTGCGGGTGCGGCAGTCGCGGCGAAGAAAGGCAACTTCTTCACCAACCTGTTCGGCGGTTCGGACGACGACAAGAAACCAGAGCCAGTGAAAGCGCCAGAGCCGGCACCCGCTCCAGCGCCTGCACCGACCCCGGCCCCTGCGCCAGCTCCGGTGGAAGCACCGAAGCCGGCAGCTCCGGTAAAAGCCGAGCCGGCGAAAAAAGCGGCAGCCAAGCCAGCAGCGAAGAAACCTGCGGCGAAGGCCGAGGCGAAAAAAGCCCCGGCCAAACCTGCAGCGAAAAAGGCTGAGCCGGCGAAGAAGCCAGCGGCCAAACCGGCGGCGAGCACCGAGACCAAAGCGCAGTAAGGCTTTGCGGTGAATGAAAAAGCGCGGCTTTCAGGCCGCGCTTTTTTTGCCCGTGATATTCACAACATCCCGCCACACGTTTGTCTTTAATCTTTCCTTAACTCCCCTGTTCAAGACTCTTGATCGTATTTCTCGATATTTCAAAGCAAAATTTTCCGCTTTAATTCGATAGATAACTCGCTAGTCTTGGTTCGCAGTTCTCACAGGATTTGGGCAATGCAGCTACGTAACTCTTCTTCGCGCTACGGTTGGGTCAGCATCTTCATGCACTGGGGTGTGGCGCTGGCAGTCTTCGGGCTGTTCGCGCTGGGCTTGTGGATGGTGGGGCTGGATTACTACAGCACCTGGCGCAAAGACGCGCCGGATCTGCACAAGAGCATCGGTCTGGTGCTGTTGGGTGTGATGGTGTTGCGGGTGTTGTGGCGTTTTGTCAGCCCACCGCCGCCAACGTTGCAAAGCTACAGCCGCATGACCCGCATCGGCGCCAGGTTCGGCCATGGGTTTCTGTACCTTGCGCTGTTCGCTGTGATGATTGCCGGTTACCTGATTTCCACCGCAGACGGTGTCGGGATCCCGGTGTTTGGCCTGTTTGAAGTTCCTGCACTGGTTTCCGGACTACCGGATCAGGCAGATACCGCCGGTGTGATTCATCTCTGGCTGGCATGGGCGCTGGTAATTTTTTCCGGCCTTCATGCGTTGGCAGCATTGAAGCACCACTTTATCGATCGTGATGCGACCCTGACACGAATGCTGGGACGCAAAGCCTGATGTTCAACCTCGACTCCAAAGGAAAACAAAGCATGTTGAAAAAGACTCTGGCCGCTCTGGCAATCGGCTCCGCCGTCCTGTCCGCCAACGTGATGGCCGCTGACTACGTGGTTGACAAAGAAGGCCAGCACGCCTTCGTCGACTTCAAGATCAGCCACCTCGGCTACAGCTACATCACCGGTACCTTCAAGGACATCAGCGGCAAGTTCAGCTTCGACGCCGCCAAGCCTGAAAACAGCAAGATCGAGTTCGACGTGAAAACCGCCAGCGTGTTCACCAACCACGCCGAGCGCGACAAGCACATCGCCAGCAAAGACTTCCTGGACGTGGGCAAATTCGCCGACGCCAAGTTCGTTTCCACCAGCGTCAAATCCACCGGCAAGAACGCCGCTGGCAAAGACACGGCTGACGTGACCGGCGACCTGACGCTGCACGGCGTGACCAAGCCGATCGTGGTCAAGGCTACGTTCCTGGGTGAAGGCAAGGATCCATGGGGCGGCTACCGTGCCGGCTTCGAAGGCACCACCAGCATCAAGCGCTCTGATTTCGGCAAGATGATGGATCTGGGCCCACAGTCCGACAACGTCGACCTGTACATCTCGTTTGAAGGTGTCAAAGCGAAGTAATTTTCGCCGGCCACACAAAACGCCCCCGGTCTTGCGGCCGGGGGCGTTTTTTATTGCCTGCAGAAACACTCATCTCGACAGGGCCCATAAAAATGCCCCGGTTTTCAGGCCGGGGCATTTTTCACTGCAGTCGAAAACTCAGCGATTGCGGGTCAACAAGGCCGGTTTTTCACCGCGTGGGCGGCTTGGCAGTTGATCCAGCTGCTCAGGCGTCGGGAAGCGGTCGGCTTTCGATTCCTTGTGCATGATCTTCGGCCCGCTGCTGCGCGGGTTCTGCACGGCCGGTTCAGCGCGTTGCTGATCGTCACGGGCCGGGCGGCGGTTGCGCGAGTTTTCGTCGCGACGACCCTGGCCGTCACGCGGTGCACCGTTGCGTGGGCCATTGCGTTTGCCTGGCGGGGTGCCGGTGCTCGAACCGTTGCTGTTACGCGGGCCGTTCTGGCGACCTTGCGACTGACCGCCGCGTGGTGCGCCCGAACCTGCGCCTTGCGCCGGAGCGCCTGGACGACGGTTGCGACCACCGGCCGGTGCCTGCTTCGGCACGTAATCGACACGGTTACCGAAGTTATCGATATCGTCGTCGAGGAACTCGTCCGGAGCACGGTCAGCAGCGGCGCGTGGCGGCTGGCTTGGCTGGCGCTGTTCGCGGGCCGGAGTGCCTTCACGCGGCTTTTGTTGACGGGCTGGACGCTCGCCACGTTCGCCGGCCGGTTTTTCCTTGCCCTTGTCTTTGCCTTTGTCTTTACGACCGCCGCCACCGCCGCCGCCATTCGGGCCGTCACCGCGTGGGCCGCGGGCATTGCGCGGGTTGCGCATGTCCGGACGTTCACGGGCTTCCGGCTTCTCGGCCTCGATGGTACTGGCATCGAAGCCCATCAGGTCGCCGTCGGCGATTTTCTGCTTGGTCATGCGTTCGATGCTTTTCAGCAGTTTTTCTTCGTCCGGCGCGACCAGCGAGATCGCCTCGCCCGAGCGACCGGCCCGGCCGGTACGGCCGATACGGTGCACGTAGTCTTCATCGACGTTCGGCAGTTCGAAGTTGACCACGTGTGGCAACTGGTCGATGTCCAGGCCACGGGCGGCGATGTCGGTGGCAACCAGGATGCGCACTTCACCGGCCTTGAAGTCGGCCAGGGCTTTGGTGCGGGCGTTCTGGCTCTTGTTGCCGTGGATCGCCACAGCCGGCAGGCCGTGTTTGTCCAGGTACTCGGCCAGACGGTTGGCGCCGTGCTTGGTGCGGGTGAACACCAGCACCTGTTCCCACGCGCCGGCGGTGATCAGGTGGGCCAGCAGCGCACGCTTGTGGCTGGCCGGCAGACGGAACACGCGTTGCTCGATGCGCTCGACCGTGGTGTTCGGCGGCGTCACTTCGATGCGTTCCGGGTTGTGCAGCAGCTTGCCGGCAAGGTCGGTGATGTCTTTGGAGAAGGTCGCCGAGAACAGCAGGTTCTGACGCTTGGCCGGCAGACGGGCGAGGACTTTCTTCACGTCGTGGACGAAGCCCATGTCGAGCATGCGGTCGGCTTCGTCGAGCACGAGGATTTCAACGTGGGACAGATCGACGCTGCCCTGGCCGCACAGGTCGAGCAGGCGACCCGGGCAGGCAACGAGGACGTCCACGCCACGGGACATGGCCTGAACCTGCGGGTTCATGCCGACGCCGCCGAAGATGCACGCGCTGACGAATTTCAGGTCGCGGGCGTAGATCTTGAAGCTGTCGTGGACCTGGGCCGCGAGTTCGCGGGTCGGCGTCAGGACCAGCACGCGCGGCTGGCGCGGGCCGTGGCGCTGGGATTTGTCCGGGTGGCCGTTGGGGAACAGCCGCTCCAGGATCGGAAGGGCGAAACCGCCGGTTTTACCAGTACCTGTCTGAGCCGCAACCATCAGGTCGCGACCTTGCAACACGGCGGGAATGGCCCGCTGTTGCACCGGAGTAGGCTCGGTATAGCCCGCATCTTCGATAGCGCGGACCAAAGCCTCGGAGAGACCGAGGGAAGCAAAGGACATGAGTAATCCTGTTTCAGTTAGGGCTTGGCCCAATGGGAGTCTTGCCTGGCGCGAATGGCGTTTAAGAGGACGCAATCCCGTCCGGTCCTGCTGCGGTTCCGAAGGCACGTCCGGAGCGCTCGCGCGGGCTGAAAAGCTGCGCTGTAGCGGGTCGGGAGGCCTGTTACGGTTCCGGGCGTCCGGGCGTGAGCCTGGCGGGAACGCCGGAGTATAACAGAGCAATCACTGCGCGCCGCTTTCCTGCTGCTCAACGGTTTTGCCGCTGGCGGTGGCGCTGCCCAGCGGCGTCGTCAGGGCCGGGGCCGCGCCGTAGCGGGCGCTGAGCTCGGCGTAGGCCGGCTCGCGCTTGAAACGCTTGAGTTCGGCGCCAAAGCGCTGCACCAGCAAATCCATCCCGGCATTGCGCCGCACGGCCAGAAACTGGCTCTGGCGGCTGATGACCGTGGGGTTTTCAGTGATCTTGTCGCGAATGCCCAGTTCATCGAGCAAATGCTGACCCACGCGGCGATCGGTGATCAGCAGGTCGATGCGCCCGCGCACCAGTTTGCCGAAGTTGGCTTCATGGGTCGGGGCCGGTTCGCGGGTGAACAACGTCGATTCGCGAAAATCGGAGCTGTACAGATAACCCGGTGAGGTGCCGATGGTCAGGCCCTTGAGGTCTTCCAGGCTGCGAAAAGGGTGCGGTCGCTCGTTGGCGTAAAACATCACGAACTCGACGTCCGACAGCGGTTCACTCGGGTAGAGCAGGGTGGCGTCGCGTTCATCGCTGTGGAAGATGTCCAGCGCGCCGTCGGCCTGGCCGGTTTCGAGCATCGACAGGCAGCGCTTCCATGGCAGGAACTGCCATTCGACTTCGATGCCCAGGCGCTTGAACACAATGGCGGTGGTTTCGTAGTCCAGTCCGAGGTTCTTGCCGTCTTGTTCATAGACGTACGGCGCCCACGGTTCGGTGACGATACGCAACTTCTCGCCCCGAGCGGCAAAGCTCAGGCAAGTAAAAACCAGCACGGCGAATAACTGCGTGATCAAAGGCATGGCTTGAGATTACGACGAGAAACGGCAAAGAGCCAGAAACTGGCCGCAGAAGCTCTGTTTCGGGCGTTAAAAGCAAAAGATCGCAGCGGCGAAAGCGCTGTAGGCGCGGTCGCGACTGCGATCTTCTGGTCCTGCAGTTACGTCTTTTAGCGCGGCAACTTCAGGTTGTTCCAGATCGCCAGGCTCGGTTCGGCCTGGTTCATGGAATAGAAGTGCAGGCCGGGTGCGCCGCCTTGCAGCAGGCGTTCGCACATTTCGCTGACGACCTGTTCGCCAAAGCGCTGAATGCTTTGAGTGTCATCACCGTAGGCTTCCAGCTGCTTGCGGATCCAGCGCGGGATTTCCGCACCGCAGGCGTCGGAGAAGCGCGCGAGTTTGCTGTAGTTGGTGATCGGCATGATCCCTGGCACGACCGGGATGTCCACGCCCAGCGCCTGCAAACGCTCGACAAAGTAGAAGTAACTGTCGGCGTTGAAGAAGTACTGGGTGATCGCGCTGTCGGCACCGGCACGGGCCTTGCGCACGAAGTTGGCCAGATCGTCCTCGTAGTTGCGCGCCTGCGGATGCATCTCCGGGTAGGCGGCGACTTCGATGTGGAAATGATTGCCGGTTTCTTCACGAATGAATTCAACCAGTTCATTGGCGTGACGCAGCTCGCCGCTGGTCATGCCCATGCCGGACGGCAGGTCGCCACGCAGGGCGACGATGCGCTTGATACCGGCAGCCTTGTATTCGTTCAGCAGGCCGCGCAAGTCGTCCTTGCTGTCGCCGACGCACGACAGGTGCGGAGCGGCGGGGATTTTGACTTCGCTTTCCAGCTGCAACACGGTGTTCAGCGTGCGGTCACGGGTCGAGCCGCCCGCGCCGTAGGTGCAGGAAAAGAAATCAGGGTTGTAGGTGGCCAACTGACGGGCAGTGGCGAGCAGTTTTTCATGCCCAGCATCGGTCTTGGTCGGGAAGAACTCGAAGCTGTAGCGACGGTCTTGGGACATGGAGGGGACCTCCAGCTACAAGCTGCAAGCTTCAAGCTGCAAGAGCAGCGGAGGTGCGCTGGTCTCTTGTGCCTGAAGCTTGCGGCCTGACACTGTTTTGACAAATAGGGGCAGAGCTTTCGGGCTTCGCGCGGCAAGCCTGGCTTGTGGCCCTGCTTGCCGCTTGAAGCTTGAAGCTCGCAGCTGCTCTTAGTAGCGGTAAGCGTGCGGCTTGAACGGGCCTTCGACGGTCACACCGATGTAGTCAGCCTGTTGCTTGGTCAGTTGAGTGACCACGCCGCCGAAGCCGCGAACCATTTCCAGGGCCACTTCTTCGTCGAGTTTCTTCGGCAGTACTTCAACGGTCAGGCGCTCGGCTTTCTGGGCTGGCGACAGGTCGGCGTATTTCTGGCCGAACAGGAAGATCTGCGCCAGCACCTGGTTGGCGAACGAACCGTCCATGATGCGGCTCGGGTGACCGGTGGCGTTGCCCAGGTTCACCAGACGGCCTTCGGCCAGCAGGATCAGGTAGTCGTCGTTCTGTGGGTCGAACGAGCCAGCACCGGTACGGTGGATCTTGTGTACCTGTGGCTTCACTTCTTCCCATGCCCAGTTCTTGCGCATGAAAGCGGTGTCGATTTCGTTGTCGAAGTGACCGATGTTGCAGACAACGGCGCGCTTTTTCAGGGCTTTGAGCATGTTCGCGTCGCAAACGTTGACGTTACCGGTGGTGGTCACGATCAGGTCGATCTTGCCCAGCAGCGCTTTGTCGATGCTTGCTTCGGTGCCGTCGTTGATACCGTCGATGAACGGCGAAACCAGTTCGAAACCGTCCATGCAAGCTTGCATGGCGCAGATCGGGTCGACTTCGGACACTTTGACGATCATGCCTTCCTGACGCAGGGACTGGGCCGAACCCTTGCCCACGTCACCGTAGCCGATGACCAGCGCTTGCTTGCCGGACAGCAGGTGGTCGGTGCCGCGCTTGATCGCATCGTTCAGGCTGTGACGGCAGCCATACTTGTTGTCGTTCTTGGACTTGGTCACCGAGTCGTTGACGTTGATGGCCGGGATTTTCAGCTCGCCCTTGGCCAGCATGTCCAGCAGACGGTGTACGCCGGTGGTGGTTTCTTCGGTCACGCCGTGAACGCGGTCCAGAACCTGTGGGTATTTCTTGTGCAGCAGCTCGGTCAGGTCGCCGCCGTCGTCGAGGATCATGTTGGCGTCCCATGGCTGGCCATCCTTCAGGATGGTCTGCTCCAGGCACCACTCGTACTCTTCTTCAGTCTCGCCTTTCCAGGCGAAAACCGGGATGCCGGCAGCGGCGATGGAAGCGGCGGCCTGGTCCTGAGTCGAGAAGATGTTGCAGGACGACCAGCGTACTTCGGCACCCAGGGCAACCAGGGTTTCGATCAGCACGGCGGTCTGAATGGTCATGTGGATGCAGCCGAGGATTTTTGCGCCTTTCAAAGGCTGCTCGGAAGCGTACTTGCGGCGCAGACCCATCAGGGCCGGCATTTCCGATTCGGCGATGATGGTTTCGCGACGGCCCCAGGCAGCGAGGGACATGTCGGCAACTTTGTAATCGTTAAAATCGGCAGGCGTGATAACAGCGCTCATGAAGAGCCTCCATTCGTAATGTATGCGAATGGGCGCCGTTGTGCGTTTAGTGTCCGGCGTGAGCCGGTCAACGCCCCATCCGAGCCTGACAGGTTGAACCTGCTGCAGCGCCCCTCGGACAGGTGGCGGGAAAACGGTAGCAAGTGAAGGTTACCGTTTTGAAACGGTGGCGATTATAGCCGTCTGGACTGATCTTCCAAAGGGTTTCTGTCGGCCAGATGAAGATCGCTTATCGCGACCATAGTAGAAGCCTGATGGAGCATGACCGCTCAGTCTGCCAAGATGGCGCCATCATTCGGCAAGACGCTCAGGAGTGAAGATGAATTTCCACACCCGCAAGTGGGTAAAACCCGAAGACCTCAACCCCAACGGCACCCTGTTCGGCGGCAGCCTGCTGCGCTGGATCGACGAAGAAGCCGCCATCTACGCCATCGTTCAACTGGGCAACCAGCGTGTGGTGACCAAGTACATTTCCGAGATCAATTTCGTCAGCGCCTCGCGCCAGGGCGACATCATCGAACTGGGCATCACCGCCACCGAGTTCGGTCGCACCTCGATCACCCTGACCTGCGAAGTGCGCAACAAGATCACCCGCAAGAGCATCCTGACCGTCGAGAAGATGGTCTTCGTCAACCTCGGCGAAGACGGCCTGCCGGCGCCGCACGGGCGAACCGAGATCAGATACGTCAAAGACCAGTTCAAGGATGACGTGCCCGTTACCGAGTAATCGCGTCACACCGGCGAACGGAAGCCGAGCGGCGCGTGTCGTAGCCTTATGACCCCGCCACCGGTTTCCCGCCATGACCACACCTACAGACGGCAAGACCCCCGACCTCTCGGCCAAGGAACAACACGAAGTCGAGAAAAACCAGCCGCCCCGCGCGGCGGTTCTGCATGAAATCATCCGCAAACAGGGCGACCAGGAACTGGAGCGCAGCATCGCCGCGCTGTGGTGGTCGGCGCTGGCAGCCGGGCTGACCATGGGCCTGTCGCTGATGGGCATGGGCCTGCTCAACTCGCGTCTGCCCGAGGGCGACGAATTCAAGGTGATTGCCAGTTTCGGCTACTGCGCAGGCTTTCTCGCGGTGATCCTCGCCCGCCAGCAACTGTTTACCGAAAACACCCTGACCGCTGTGCTCCCGGTGATGACGAAGCCGACCCTGGCCAATTTCGGCCGGCTGATCCGGCTCTGGACCGTGGTGCTGTTCGGCAACCTGTGCGGGACGATTCTGGTGGCGTACGTGATGCTCGAACTGCCGATCTTCGACAGCAAGACCGACTTGGCTTTCCTCGAAATCGGTCGCAAGGTCATGGAGAACCACGCCGGCCAGATGTTCGCCAAGGGCATCGTCTCGGGCTGGATGATCGCCACCATGGTCTGGATGATCCCGTCCATGGAGAGCGCAAAGATGTGGATCATCATCCTGATCACCTATTTCATGGCGCTGGGCGATTTCACGCACATCGTGGTGGGTTCGGCGGAGGTGTCGTATCTGGTGTTTGCCGGCGAGTTGCCGTGGAGTGATTTCTGGGCGGTGTTTGCCGGGCCGACGCTGGCGGGGAATATCATCGGCGGCAGTTTCATCTTTGCCCTGATCAGTCATGCGCAGATCCGCAGTGAAAGCGGCGCGCCGAAGGAGTCTGCGGATCAGGCCGGAAAGCCCGATCCGCAGTCGATCGAAAAATGATCAGTGGTGCGCGGGCTCGGCAGCGGTCGCCGGCTCATCGCGGGTTGCGTGCTTGACCAGTTTGCCGATGGTCAAGCCCTGCAACAGGATCGACGACAGCACCACGATGTAGGTGATGCTCAGCAACAGATCGCGCTCCGGGCCCAGCGGCAGGGCCAGGGCCAATGCCACCGAAACACCGCCGCGCAATCCGCCCCAGGTCAGGATCCGGATGGTGCCGCGTGGCACCGTGCGCCAGCGGCGCAGCAAGACAATGGCCGGGGCCACGGTGAGCAGGCGCGACAGCAGGATCGCCAGTGCCAGTAGACTCGCCGCCGCCACGTGCAGCCAGTTGAACGGTAGCAGCAACAGCTCCAGGCCGATCAATGCGAACAGCAGAGCGTTGAGCATGTCGTCGAGCAATTCCCAGAAACCGTCGAGGTATTTGCGGGTCATGTCGTTCATCGCCAGGTTGCGACCCAGGTTGCCGATGATCAGACCGGCGACCACCATCGCAATCGGCGCCGAGACGTGCAGTTCGGTGGCCATCGCCGAACCGCCGATCACCAGCGCCAGGGTCAGCATGACTTCGATCTGGTGTTGCTCGATGCTCTTGATCATCAGGTACACCAGATAACCGATCAGCCCGCCGAACAGCACACCGCCCACCGCTTCGTGGACGAACAGCATGGCCGTGGCACCGACGGTCGGGGTTTCGCCCAGTTGCGCGATGCCCAGCAACACGGTGAACACCACCACGGCGGTGCCATCGTTGAACAGCGATTCGCCGACGATGGTGGTTTTCAGCGGTTTCGAGGCATTGGCCGTACGCAACACACCGAGTACCGCAATCGGGTCGGTCGGGGAAATCAGCGCGCCGAACAACAGGCAGTAGAGAAAGCTCACGTGCCAGCCGAACAGGGCAAAAATGTAGTAGGCGAGGCTGCCGATCACGGCGGTGGCGATCAGTACGCCGAAGGTCGCCAGCAGGCCGATGGGCCAGCGGTAGCTGCGCAGGTCGTTCAGGTTCACGTGCAAGGCACCGGCGAACAGCAGGAACGAGAGCATCCAGTTCATCAGCAGATCACCGAAGTCGATCTGGCCGATCAGTTGCTGCACGCGCTCTTCCAGACCGGGGTAACCGAGCAGGCTCAAGCCTTG
This sequence comes from Pseudomonas sp. PHC1, assembly GCF_046487845.1. Classification (NCBI taxonomy): domain Bacteria; kingdom Pseudomonadati; phylum Pseudomonadota; class Gammaproteobacteria; order Pseudomonadales; family Pseudomonadaceae; genus Pseudomonas; species Pseudomonas sp. PHC1. The sequence goes on along the minus strand of NZ_JBJXHJ010000002.1, from coordinate 219,225 downwards.
CAGCAACAGGGAAAACATCAGTGCGGTAACCATCACGCCGATGGTCGGAGGCAGGCCGATGAAGCGGAAATTGACGAAGGTGAGGAGGGTGGTGAGGCAGATGAAAGCGGCGACGAGTTCAAGCATCCGGGGTCCTTTGGATGGGGTGAGAAGACAGCGCGCCCATTCATGAGCGCAAGAGTTGGATGGGCTGACGCCGGGTGGGGACACAAACGTGTCCCCGGGAAAATCAGCCGGGCACATTGACCGCAGCGACACCGCGACGTTGCAGGTAGATGAAAAACAGCGCCGTCAGCACGGTCAGCACGCCCACCAGCGCGCCGGTCCAGGGCAAGTCCGCGAGGTCCGCGCCACTGGCTACCACCAGCCCGCCGATCCATGCGCCGGCAGCATTGCCGAGGTTGAAGGCGCTCTGGTTCAGGGTCGAACCGAGGTTCGGTGCTTCATGCGCCTGATCGATGATCAGCAGTTGCAGGATCGGGCACAGGGCGAAGGCAAAGATCCCCCACAGCACCAGCGTGATCGCCGCCGGAACCACCGAACGACTGGTCTGGCTGAACGCCGCCAGAATCACCACCACCGCCAGCGCCACACCCACCAGCGACGGCAGCAGGCGGCTGTCGGCCAGGCGCCCGCCGAGCATGCTGCCGCCGGTCAGGCCGACACCGAACAACAACAGCATCACTGTCACGCCGTGAGGGCTGACACCGGTGATGTCCTGCAGAATCGGCGCGATGTAGGTGAACACGCTTAACAGACTGGTGGACGCCAGCACGCTCATGCCCAGCGCCAGCAACACGTTGACCTTGCCCAGCACCTTGAACTCGCTGGCGAGGTTGGCCTTGTCCATCGGGATGTGTTTCGGCAGCCACAGCCATTGGGCGAGGGCGGCGATCACGCCGATCACCGAGACCGCCCAGAAGGTCGAGCGCCAGCCGGCGTACTGGCCGAGCGCGGTGCCCAGCGGTACGCCGAGGACGTTGGCCAGGGTCAGGCCGGTGAACATCATGGCAATCGCCTGCGCCCGTTTGTTCGGTGCGACCAGCCCGGCGGCCACCACCGAACCGATGCCGAAGAACGCCCCGTGGCACAGCGCGGTGACCACCCGCGCCGCCATCAGCGTCGCGTAGTTCGGTGCCAGTGCGCACAGCACGTTGCCGAGGATAAACATCAGCGTCATGCCCAGCAGCGTGGCCTTGCGCGGCATGTTGGCGGTGCCGATCGCCAGGATCGGCGCACCGAATACCACGCCCAGGGCATAGCCGGTGATCAACAGGCCGGCGTGGGGAATGCTCACCGCGAGGTCGCGGGCAACATCGGGCAGCAGGCCCATGATGACGAATTCAGTGGTGCCGATGCCGAAAGCGGCAACAGCGAGGGCAAGCAAGGCGAGTGGCATGCGCAAGGTCTCTGTCGGTAGTCTTGACGCTTTGATCAGGCATACGCAGGCCGGCAACCGGTCTCGGGCGAGAGCGGGGCAGGCAGGAATTATTGGAATTTATCTGTGCGCAACTGAGTGCGGCGTGGTCGCTTGCAGTATAAACAGCTGCTGACACATCGCGAATCAATAATCTGACTAATTGGCTCAGGCTCAACAACAAGAACAAAGGAGTGGCACGTGCTGGCGACAGCTCTGGTGTTGGTGGCGGCGCTGCTGCACGCGGCGTGGAACACGTTGATCAAGTTCAGCGCCGAACGGCTGCTGGTGGTGGCCTGCATGGACACCGTGGCGCTGTTGTTCGTGGCGCTGGCGTTGCCCTTCATCAGCCTGCCGCCGCCGGAAATCTGGCCGTGGATTCTGGCGTCGGCGGCGTTCGAGCTGCTCTATCGCTATCTGTTGATCCAGGCCTATCGGGTCGGCGATCTGGGGCTGGTCTATCCGTTGATGCGCGGATTGTCGCCGCTGGTGGTACTGGCGCTGACCCTGATCTTCGCCGGCGAAGTGCTGACCCCCCAGCAGATCTTCGGGATCCTGTTGATCCCGCTGGGCATGGCTTGTCTGCTCTGGCAGGGCGGCGGCGGGAAACACTTGCCGTGGTCGATGCTGCCGGTGGTGGCGCTGATCGGGTTGTGCATCGGTTGCTACACCTACATCGATGGCCAGGCGTTGCGGCGTTGGTCACATCCGCTGGACTACCTGGTCTGGGTCACGCTGCTCAGTGCCTGGCCGTTCCCGTTGCTGGCGTGGGTGGCCAAACGGCCGGCGTTCATGCTGTTCTGGCGCGAGCAATGGACGCTGGGACTGGCGGTCGGGTTCTGCGTGTTGTTCAGCTACGCTCTGGTGCTGTGGGCGATGCAGTTGGGCTCGATTGCCGAAGCAGCGGCGTTGCGTGAAATCAGTGTGATCCTGGTGGTGCTGTTCGGTATGCGTTACCTGAAAGAACCTTTCGGCCGGCCGCGGCTCTTAGCCTGTGGGCTGGTGCTGATCGGCATGCTGGTGATGAAGCTCTGACCGCCCGGAAACTCTAAAACTCGAAAGAAGGACGGCGTTATGACAGTGGCTTTGTGGTGTGTGTTGATCGCGATCTTTCTGCCCTATCTGTGCACCGTCGTGGCCAAGGCCTCGGGCGGTTTCAGACTGCGGGACAATCATGATCCCCGGGACTTTCTGGACAGCGTGGATGGCGTGGCCCGGCGTGCCCATGCGGCGCAACTGAACAGTTTTGAAGTGACCCCGGCGTTTGCGGCGGCGGTGATCGTCGCGCACCTGGTGGGCACGGCAGAATTGGTGACGGTCAATGTGCTGGCGGTGCTGTTCATCACCAGTCGCCTGCTCTACATCATTTGCTATCTGGCGGACTGGGCGGCTTTGCGCTCGTTGGTCTGGTTTGTCGGGATGGCGCTGATTGCCAGCTTCTTCTTCGTTTCGGTCTGAACCTGAAAAGATCGCAAGCTGACGAGGCCTGCGATCTTTTGCGTTGTGCTTACGGCTTGTCGGCCACCTGCGGCACTTGCGGCAACGCCGCGCCTTTCGGCCAGAGCATCCAGATCTGCCCTTGCTGCTTCATGTCGCCAGCCAGTTGACCGGCGGCATCGCCGGTGCCCCAGAACAGATCCGCACGAACCTCACCGGCAATCGCGCCGCCAGTGTCCTGTGCAGCCACCGGGCGTACCAGCGGCGTGCCGTCGGGGCGAGTGGTTGATAGCCACAACAGGCTGCCCAACGGAATCACTTTGCGGTCCACCGCCGCGCTGTAACCGGCGGTCAGCGGTACGTTCAGCGAGCCGCGCGGCCCTTCGTTGCTGTCCGGGTTGCGGGTGAAGAACACGTAGCTCGGATTGCTCGCCAGCAGTTCCGGAATGCGCGACGGGTTGGCCTTGGCCCAGTTGCTGATCGCGCCCATGGTCACCTCTTCTTTTTTCAGCTCGCCCTGTTCCACCAGCCAACGGCCGATCGGCCGGTACGGGTGACCGTTCTGGTCGGCGTAGGCGATGCGCAGTTGGCGACCGTCATCGGTCTGGATCCGCCCCGAACCCTGAATCTGCAGGAATTGCAGGTTCATCGGGTCGGTCAGCCAGGCCACGACCGGTGCCTTGACGCCCTGACTCTCGATGGTCGCCGCATCGTCGTAAGGCTTGAGCACGCGACCTTCGAGGCGACCGCGCAGGCGCTTGCCTTTCAGTTCCGGGTAAATGCTGTCCAGCGAGACAATGATCATGTCTTCGGGCACGCCGTACACCGGCACGTTGGCGGTGGCAGTTTGCGTCAGGCTGCCGGGATAGACCGGTTCGTAGTAGCCGGTGATCAGACCGTTGGGATTGTCGTTCTCGGCGCGCAGGCCGAAGACGTCGAGGTTCTGCTTGAGGAAGGCGCGGATGTCCCCAGCACTTTGCGGGACGTTGGCGGCGGCTGCACAGGTCGGGCCCCAGACCGGGTCAGCCTTGAGCCGGGTGCAGGCGCTGCGCCAGGAACCGAAACCGGCCACCAGATCGCTGTCGGACACTGCGGGCAGGGCTTCCCAGGTGGCACTTGAGTACGTGGCCAGGGCGTGGGTTTTCGGCTTGGCGCTGTCGCCACCGGTGCAGCCGGCGAGGATCGCCAGCAGTGGGAGCGTGACGATGAGCGGATGACGCCAGGCCTTGAAACGGCTGTTCATGGAGAGTTTCCTGTGCCGGTTGCAGAAGTGCTCCATGCGCTCCAGCAACCCGTATTGTTAATAGGGCTATTGGTGTTTGGCGGTGACCCGAGGATACTGGCCGCCGATTTCCGCGACCTGAAGCCACCATGACTCTTAAACGAATTTCTGTTGTATTGCTGGCCTGCCTGACCTTGTCCGCCTGTGGCGGCGTCGACCCGAATTCCCCGCTGGGCCAGCGCAAGGCGATCTTCAAGCAGATGCTCAAGACCGGTGAAGACCTGGGAGGCATGTTGCGTGGGCGCATCCCGTTCGACGGAGCGAAATTCGCCGAAGGCGCGGTCAAGCTCGATGCGTTGTCCCATGAGCCGTGGAAACATTTCCCGCAGGTGCGCGAAGAAGATCACACCAGTGCCAAGGACGATGTCTGGCAGAAACAGGCCCGTTTCCAGGAGATGGCCCGCACCCTTGAAGCGGCCACCGGTGAACTGGTGATCGCCAGCCAGGTGCAACCCTACAAGGCCAGCAACCTGGGGCCGGCCGTGCAGAAAGTCGAAGATGCCTGCAGTGCCTGCCATAAAGAGTTTCGCGACCACTGATGTTCGAGGAATCACGGCTTTTGGCTGTGATTCCTGGCTTTCTTACTTGTCGAGTTCGTCCAGCGCGTCCTGCAATTCCTTGCGCGATTCGGCGAGCTTGTTCTTGCGCTTGTCGATCTTCTCCGGATCGCCTTTCTTCATGGCCTTGTCCAGATCGGCCTGACGCCTGCTCACTTCGTGCTTGGCGTCGAGCACCTTGTTTTCGCGTTCTTTCTTCAGGCCAGCGTCGGTGCAGTGTTCGGTGACTTCGCGCAGTGCGGTTTCGAGACCGGCCTGCTGGTCGGCGTTACCGCGGGACTTGGCCTGTTCGATCTGGTTGATGATGCCTTGCTTCTTGGCAGCACAACCGGTCAGGCCCGGTGCGTCTTCGTCGGCCATCACGGGGGCGGCGAGGACGGCGCAGAAAGACAGCAGGGCGAGCGGTGCGAGAAATTTCATAAAAGCTCCATGTGCAAAGGCAATCGTATCGGTGAAGCACTGCGCTGTTGGAGCGCTCCGGCGGAGTTGGGTTCCCGGCGGGCCGGGGACTGCGTGTTCAGAAGCCGTCGACACCGGCGGCTTGCAGGGTTTCACTCAGGGCCAGTACCTGCGGGTCGCGAAAAAAGGCGCTCAATTGCGCCGCGCGGCCCGGGCCGATTCCGGCTTCTGCCTGCCATTGTTCGGTGCTGCGTTGTGCCAGCGCCTGCCATGAGTCGGCGAGTGTTGCCTGACCGGTCGGTGGCAACCCCAGGGCTTTGAGCCACTGTAGGAACGGCCGTTGGCGGGCGCTGTGAAAACTGTGCAGCAGGCGGGCGCTGCTGCGCTCGCCGAGACCGGCAATGTTAGCAAGCTCCGGTCCGTCGAGGGCCAACCAATCCAGCAGGCTGTTCAGGCGGCCTGTTTCCAGAAGTTTCTCCCAGGTGCCGCGCCCCACATGGGGCAGGGCCAGTCCCTGTTTGCCGCTCAGCCAGGTCAGGCGCGCGAGGAACTGGCTTTCGCAGCCCGGCGTCGGCTGCCAGCAGCTCAGAGCATGAAAGTCACTGGCCAGCGGAACGTCCAGCTCGGCTCGTGCGGTGCTGCGCAGCACCACGCTGTCGAGACGTGGAATCGTCAGCCCGGCCAGACTGATTGCGACCTGATCGCCGGGGCGGATGTCTAGTTCCTGCCAGCGCCTGAGCGAACTGACGCTGACCCGTTTGATCTGCCGGTCATCGAGCATCACCGGCGACAGCTCGAGCACCGGCGTGATGCGCCCGGTGCGGCCGACCTTGAAGTTCACCTTGCGCACATCGGCCAGTGCCTGGGCGAACGGGTATTTCCAGGCGACGGCCCAGTAGGGCGGACGAGCTTGCCAGCGTTCGGCCGGCGGTCGCTGGCTCTGGCGCAGGACCACCCCGTCCGTGGCGAATGGCAAGGGCGAGTGGTACCAGTGATCGCGCCAGTGTTGAGCATCGTTCAGGTTGGCGACGGCCTGGGTGTAGGGTTCGGTGGTGGGAAAGCCGAATTGCGCCAGGGCCGCGATTCGCTCCGGCACGTCCTTCGGCCCTTGCGGCCAGTCCCAGACAAACAGCCCGATGCCGGCGGCGTGTTCCGCGTCGAGATCCTTGCGCCCCAACAGACCGGCCACGGTGGCGCGGGCGTTGGCGCTGCCGGCACGTGCCTGCATGTGCCCGTTCAAGCGCCAGTAGAGTTCGCCTTGCACCAGCAGATCCTGCGGTTGCGTCAGTCGTTGCGGAATGGCTTCGATCTTTTTTGCCGAAGCCGTCCAGTCCTGCCCGCGTACGCCATCCCCGCGACTGATCGCCTGATGCAATCGGCCGTTGCGGTAGATCAGGGTGACCGCCACGCCATCGATCTTGGGTTGCACCCAGACGTTTTGGCGGTCGTGCAGCCAGTTTGCGATGTCCGTGGCGTCATGCAGTTTGTCCAGGCCAGTGTGTGCGACCGGGTGCGCAACCGGGCCTGATGCGGTGCGCAACGGCTCGGGCGGTGAAGGAAGCTTGAAGCACTGGCGCCATTGGTTCAGGCGCAAGCGGGACTGATCGTAGAGCTCATCGGCGATCACCGAGCGACCTTCTCGATGATAGGCGTCGTCCCAGCGGTCGATCTGTTGCTGCAGGGCGGCGACTTCGCTCGATGCCCGGGCAGCGGCCCAGTCAGGGCAGTCATCAGCGAAGGCGTTGAAGTGCAAAACTGGCAGGAAAAACAAAAACAGGCGCAGTGTGGCAAGCATCGTGAGCGTCCTTGCTCAGAGAGATACCTGAAGGCTAGCCGGGATTTCGAAGTGGGCCGGGCGGCTGTTTTGCCGGTTGTTTCGCGGCCATGAAAAAGCCCCGCACGGCGAACCGTGCGGGGCTTCTTGTACCGCCAGGAAAATTACAGGCCGGCAGCGGAACGCAGAGCGTCGGCGCGGTCGGTTTTTTCCCAGGTGAACGTGGAGAAGGTGTCTTCGCCAACGGTCTTGGTCTGCGGAGCGCGGCCGAAGTGGCCGTAGGCTGCGGTTTCCTGGTACATCGGGTGCAGCAGGTCCAGCATGGTGGTGATCGCGTATGGACGCAGGTCGAACACTTCACGCACCAGTTTGATGATCTTGTCGTCGCTGATCTTGCCGGTGCCGAAGGTGTTCAGCGAGATCGAGGTAGGCTGGGCCACACCGATCGCGTAGGAAACCTGGATCTCGCAACGCTCGGCCAGGCCGGCAGCGACGATGTTCTTGGCAACATAACGGCCAGCGTAGGCCGCCGAACGGTCAACCTTGGATGGATCTTTACCGGAGAACGCGCCGCCGCCGTGACGGGCCATGCCGCCGTAGCTGTCGACGATGATCTTGCGACCGGTCAGGCCGCAGTCACCTACCGGGCCGCCAATGATGAACTGGCCGGTCGGGTTGATGTGGAACTGGGTGTCCTTGCTCAGCAGTTCGGCAGGCAGCACGTGCTTGACGATCAGCTCCATCACGCCTTCGCGCAGGTCGTTGTACGACACTTCAGGGTTGTGCTGGGTCGACAGGACCACGGCGTCGATACCCACAACCTTGCCGCCTTCGTAACGGCAGGTCACTTGCGACTTGGCGTCCGGACGCAGCCAAGGCAGCAGGCCGGATTTACGGGCTTCGGCCTGACGCTGCACCAGTTGGTGCGAGAAGGTGATCGGTGCCGGCATCAGCACGTCGGTTTCGTTGCTGGCGTAGCCGAACATCAGGCCCTGGTCGCCGGCGCCCTGATCTTCAGGCTTGGCGCGGTCAACACCCTGGTTGATGTCAGGGGACTGCTTGCCAATGATGTTCATCACGCCGCAGGTCGCGCCGTCGAAGCCGACGTCGGAGCTGGTGTAGCCGATGTCGCAGATCACGTCACGAACGATCTGCTCCAGGTCGACCCAGGCGCTGGTGGTCACTTCACCGGCAACGATGGCCACGCCGGTCTTGACCAGGGTTTCCACCGCAACGCGTGCGTGCTTGTCCTGGGCGATGATGGCGTCCAGCACTGCATCGGAAATCTGGTCGGCGATTTTGTCCGGATGCCCTTCAGACACGGACTCGGAGGTGAAGAGGGAGTATTCGCTCATCTCGATGTTTTCCTGAATTTACCGATGGTGAGTGTCGCCAGCCGGTCGCTGAAAATGGCGAACCTGGATCTGGAAACCATTACGTAAGCCTACATAGAGGCTTTCCCCGGGAACGAGTCCCGCAGCGGTGGCCCAACGGGCCAGATCGTCCTGTTCAAACCCCAACCACAGATCACCGCAGGCCTCCCTGGCCCAACTCTGGTTGTGGCTACATAACTCTGTCACGAGCAGGCTACCGCCCGGTTGCAGCAGGCCGGCCAGGTGCTTGAGCGCTTCGGCCGGCGCGGCGAAATGGTGCAACACCATGTTCAACACCACGCAATCGGCCTGAAGGCTTGTGCCATTCAATGCATCGGCCAATTGCAGGCTGACGTTAGCCAGCTGTTCACGTTCACATACCTGACGGGCCAGTTCGAGCATCGCCGCGCTGTTGTCCAGAGCGGTTACGGTGCCGAAGCGACGCGCCAGTTCCGGCAGGAATGCACCATCACCGGGGCCGACTTCAATGGCCGTGGCTGCGCCATCGAAATTCAGTTTGTCGAGCAGGGCCAGCACGCTTTCACGGTATTGCGGCAGGCCGGCAATCAAATCCTGCTGGGCGCGGAATTTCTCCGCGACCCGGGCGAAAAAGTCCTGGCTGTTGGCGGCGCGTTGCCCGTGAACCTGTGCGATCCGGGTTTCCACGTCGGCCGGCAGCGGCAGATTGTCGACTTCTTCTAACAACGCCGCGTGCAACTTGCCGCCCAGCAACTCGGTGTGGGGCAGGGCGCGACGATAGAACACCGCATTGCCTTCACGGCGAGTCGCCACCAGATCGGCCTGCGCCAACACCTTCAGGTGATGGCTCATGCCGGACTGGCCGATACCGAAAATCTGCGCCAGTTCCAGTACGCCGAACGAGTCGTTGGCCAGGGCGCGCAATACATTCAGCCGCAGCGGATCGCCGCCGGCCTTGCACAGGGCCGCCAGCTCGTCGCAATCGTCATGGCGAATGGAAGGCACGCGTAGGTTCATAGGGCTGGCAGTCTAGTGACGGCCCGGATGCATCGCAAGGTCTATATCAAAAAGTTTTGATATTGCTCGATGGATGGTGCATCCGATTGCACTTCTCACTGCCCGCTCAACTCTACAAAAGAACAGCGGAAAGGTTTCACCTGCCGAAACCGATGTTATCCAATGGAAAAACGCCTCCGGATGACTATCTGTCATTGCCCCGAGGCGCTCGGGTGAGGGAAAATGCCCTCCTTTTTTCCGTTTCAATCTATTCACACCCAGGAGATCAGCGATGCCTAGCCGTCGTGAGCGTGCCAACGCCATTCGTGCCCTCAGCATGGATGCCGTGCAAAAAGCCAACAGCGGCCATCCCGGTGCCCCCATGGGTATGGCAGATATCGCCGAAGTGCTTTGGCGCGACTACCTCAAGCACAACCCGAGCAACCCGTCGTTCGCCGACCGTGACCGCTTCGTGCTGTCCAACGGCCACGGCTCGATGTTGATCTACTCGCTGCTGCACCTGACCGGTTACGACCTGTCGATCGACGACCTCAAGCAGTTCCGTCAACTGCACAGCCGCACCCCGGGCCACCCGGAGTTCGGTTACACCCCGGGCGTTGAAACCACCACCGGCCCGCTGGGTCAGGGTCTGGCCAATGCCGTGGGCTTCGCCCTGGCTGAAAAAGTCCTAGGTGCGCAGTTCAACCGTCCTGGCCACAACATCGTCGACCACCACACCTACGTGTTCCTGGGTGATGGCTGCATGATGGAAGGCATTTCCCACGAAGTCGCTTCCCTGGCCGGCACTCTGGGCCTGGGCAAGCTGATTGCCTTCTACGATGACAACGGCATCTCCATCGACGGCGAAGTCGAAGGCTGGTTCACCGACGACACGCCGAAGCGTTTCGAATCGTACAACTGGCAAGTGATCCGCAACGTCGACGGTCACGACCCGGAAGAGATCAAGACCGCCATCGAGACCGCGCGCAAGAGCCCGCTGCCGACCCTGATCTGCTGCAAGACCACCATCGGTTTCGGTTCGCCGAACAAGCAAGGCAAGGAAGATTGCCACGGCGCCCCGCTGGGTGACGCGGAAATCGCCCTGACCCGTCAGGCGCTGAACTGGAACCACGGCCCGTTCGAAATCCCGGCCGATATCTATGCCGAGTGGGATGCCAAGGAAAAGGGCCGCGCTGTCGAAGCCGAGTGGGACCAGCGTTTCGCTGCCTACTCCGCCGCGTTCCCGACCGAAGCCAACGAACTGATCCGTCGCTTGAGCGGCGAACTGCCGGCCGACTTCTCCGAGAAGGCTGATGCCTACATCGCCGACGTTGCGGCAAAAGGCGAAACCATCGCCAGCCGCAAAGCCAGCCAGAACGCCCTGAACGCGTTCGGCCCGCTGCTGCCGGAAGTACTGGGCGGTTCGGCTGACCTGGCCGGTTCCAACCTGACCCTGTGGAAAGGCTGCAAAGGCGTCAGCGCCGAAGACGCCAGCGGCAACTACATGTACTACGGCGTGCGTGAGTTCGGCATGACCGCGATCATGAACGGCGTTGCCCTGCACGGGGGTCTGGTGCCTTACGGCGCGACCTTCCTGATGTTCATGGAATACGCCCGCAACGCCGTGCGCATGTCCGCTCTGATGAAGCAGCGCGTGATCCACGTCTATACCCACGACTCCATCGGTCTGGGCGAAGACGGCCCGACGCACCAGCCGATCGAGCAACTGACCAGCCTGCGCAGCACGCCGAACCTCGACACCTGGCGTCCAGCCGACGCCGTTGAATCGGCGGTGGCCTGGAAAAACGCTCTGGAGCGCAAGGACGGCCCGTCGGCGCTGATCTTCTCGCGTCAGAACCTGCAGCACCAAACCCGTGATGCCGGCCAGATCGCCGACATCAGCCGTGGCGGTTATGTGCTGAAGGACTGCGCAGGCGAGCCTGAGCTGATCCTGATCGCCACCGGTTCGGAAGTCGGCCTGGCCGTTCAGGCCTACGACAAACTGACCGAGCAAGGCCGCAAGGTGCGCGTGGTTTCCATGCCGTGCACCAGCGCGTTCGACGCTCAGGACGCCAGCTACAAGCAATCGGTCCTGCCGTTGCAGGTCAGCGCGCGGATCGCGATCGAAGCGGCCCACGCCGACTTCTGGTTCAAGTACGTGGGTCTGGAAGGTCGCGTGATCGGCATGACCACCTACGGCGAATCGGCTCCGGCTTCGGCACTGTTCGAAGAGTTCGGCTTCACCCTGGAAAACATCCTGGGTCAGGCTGAAGAGCTGCTGGAAGACTGATCCAGATCAGGTGTCGTCCGGACTGACGCCCTCGCGAGCAAGCTCGCTCCCACAGGTTCTTTGGTGTACACAAAATGTGTGACCAACCTAGAACACTGTGGGAGCGAGCTTGCTCGCGAAAGCGGTGGCTCTGACCACACTGCAATAACGGATTTACCACGGTAATCGAGAACCCCATGCCTCAACCGCGTCCCTACAAAGTTGCACTCAACGGCTACGGCCGGATTGGTCGTTGCGTCTTGCGTGCGTTGTTCGAGCGAGGCGAAAAGGCCGGGTTCGAGATTGTCGCGATCAACGATCTGGCCGACATGGCCAGCATCGAATACCTGACACGCTTCGACTCCACGCATGGCCGGTTCCCCGGCGAGGTGAAGGTCGATGGCGATTGTCTGCATATTAATGGCGACTGCGTGAAGGTCCTGCGCAGTGCCACCCCCGAAGGCATCGATTGGGCGTCGCTGGGCGTCGATCTGGTGCTCGAATGCTCCGGCGCCTGGCACACCCGCGCAGACGGCCAGCGTTTTCTCGACGCCGGCGCGCCGCGTGTGCTGTTTTCCCAGCCGATGGCCAGCGAGGCGGATGTCGATGCCACCATCGTCTACGGCGTCAATCAGGATTGCCTGACCGGCGACGAACTGCTGGTGTCCAACGCCTCCTGCACCACCAACTGCGGCGTACCGCTGTTGCGTCTGCTGGATCAGGCGGTCGGCCTGGATTACGTGTCGATCACTACGATCCACTCGGCGATGAACGATCAGCCGGTGATCGACGCCTATCACCACGAAGACCTGCGCCGCACCCGTTCGGCGTTCCAGTCGGTGATCCCGGTGTCCACCGGTCTGGCGCGCGGCATCGAGCGCCTGCTGCCGGAACTTGCCGGGCGAATCCAGGCCAAAGCCGTACGCGTGCCGACGGTCAACGTGTCCTGCCTCGACATCACGATGCAGACCGCAAGCGACACCGACGCGGGCGAGGTCAACCGGATCCTGCGCGACGCCGCCACCAGCGGCCCGCTCAAAGGTCTGCTGGCCTACACCGAATTGCCTCACGCCAGTTGTGATTTCAACCATGACCCACATTCGGCCATCGTCGATGCCAGTCAGACCCGCGTTTCCGGCCCTCGGCTGGTGAACATCCTGGCCTGGTTCGACAACGAATGGGGTTTTGCCAACCGAATGCTGGATGTTGCAGAACACTATCTGCAAACAGCGACTTCAAAAAAACCGTAGGAAGTGCGACCCATGACCGTGTTGAAGATGTCCGACCTCGATCTGCAAGGTAAGCGCGTATTGATCCGCGAAGACCTCAACGTCCCAGTCAAGGACGGTGTTGTCACCAGCGATGCGCGTATCCTGGCTTCGCTGCCGACCATCAAGCTGGCCCTGGAAAAAGGCGCGGCCGTGATGGTCTGCTCGCACCTGGGTCGTCCGACCGAAGGCGAATTCTCCGCCGAGAACAGCCTCAAGCCAGTCGCTGAGTACCTGAGCAAGGCCCTGGGCCGCGAAGTGCCGCTGGTGGCCGATTACCTGGGCGGCGTTGACGTCAAGGCCGGCGATATCGTGCTGTTCGAAAACGTGCGCTTCAACAAGGGCGAGAAAAAGAACGCCGACGAGTTGGCCCAGCAATACGCTGCCCTGTGCGACGTGTTCGTGATGGACGCTTTCGGTACCGCTCACCGCGCCGAAGGTTCGACCCACGGCGTGGCCAGGTTCGCCAAGGTCGCCGCTGCCGGCCCGCTGCTGGCTGCTGAGCTCGACGCGCTGGGCAAAGCCCTGGGCGCACCGGCCAAGCCGATGGCGGCCATCGTTGCCGGCTCCAAGGTGTCGACCAAACTCGACGTACTGAACAGCCTGAGCCAGATCTGCGATCAACTGATCGTCGGCGGCGGCATCGCCAACACCTTCCTCGCTGCGGCCGGTCACCCGGTCGGCAAGTCGCTGTACGAGCCGGACCTGCTGGACACTGCGCGGGCCATCGCCGCCAAGGTCAGCGTTCCGCTGCCGGTGGACGTGGTGGTTGCCAAGGAATTCGCCGAGAGCGCCGAAGCGACTGTAAAACTGATCGCTGACGTGGCTGCCGACGACATGATCCTCGACATCGGCCCGCAAACCGCGGCCAACTTCGCCGAACTGCTGAAGTCGTCGAAAACCATCCTGTGGAACGGCCCGGTCGGCGTCTTCGAATTCGACCAGTTCGGCAACGGCACCAAAGTACTGGCCGAAGCCATCGCCGAAAGCGCGGCGTTCTCGATTGCCGGCGGTGGCGACACCCTGGCGGCCATCGATAAATATGGCGTGGCGCAAAAGATCTCCTACATTTCCACCGGCGGTGGTGCGTTTCTCGAATTCGTCGAAGGCAAGGTGCTGCCGGCCGTTGAAGTCCTGGAAAGCCGGGCCAAGGCCTGAGGCCGCCCGTTTGGCCAGGCAAAGGAGTGTTCAGATGGTCAAGTCGTTAGCGCTGTTGCTGCTGACCGGTGCGCTGGCGGCCTGCGGGAGCAACCCGAAGGCCGAGCCGACACCGGCACCGGGCGAGGCCCGGAAAGGTTGCTACCAGGCCGACTGGCAGGCCGAAACCAACCCGGTGCTGAACAAGCGCTCGGGGCCGGAAGGCCTGGACAAATACGAGACGCAAACCCCGGCCAAGGAACATGGTTGTCCTTGACCGGTCTGACTCTTTAACTCAGGGCCGGCGGCGTGCGCTGCCGGTCGAGGAACACGGATGAAAGGCTTGATCGCCGTTGCGGCACTGGGCTTGTTGGGTGGTTGCGCGCAGTGGAACCCGTTCCAGTCGTCCAGCCCTGTGGATAACTGGACCACCTGGACCTGCGACAGCCAGGCCAAGGTGCTGTGGCGCTACACCGATGCCGCCCGCCAGGAAGTCGATGTGCGCCTGGGCGGCGGCGATCAGGTCTATCGCCTGAAAGAAGAGCCGGGTGCCTCGGGCGCGCTGTACAGCGACGACATGCTGGCGTTTCACATCAAAGGTGAGGAAGGCCTGGTTTACTGGGTCGCCACCAATGATCTGATCGGCCGTGGCTGCAAGGCCGAATAAAACAGAATTTGCTTTATCGAATCACCAGGCCGGGCCTCAACCCCCGATCTGCAATCACTTGAATAGCCGCCGCCGCTCCGGCAGGCTGGCACGATTAACGACCCAAACCGGGAGAGAGACACACAATGGCACTTATCAGCATGCGCCAGATGCTGGACCACGCAGCCGAGTTCGGCTACGGCGTTCCAGCCTTCAACGTCAACAACCTTGAGCAGATGCGCGCCATCATGGAAGCCGCTGACAAGACTGACTCCCCGGTGATCGTCCAGGCTTCGGCCGGTGCCCGCAAATACGCCGGCGCCCCGTTCCTGCGTCACCTGATCCTGGCCGCGATCGAAGAATTCCCGCACATCCCGGTGTGCATGCACCAGGACCACGGCACCAGCCCTGACGTCTGCCAGCGCTCCATTCAACTGGGCTTCAGCTCGGTCATGATGGACGGCTCCCTCGGCGAAGACGGCAAGACCCCGACCGACTACGAATACAACGTCCGCGTGACCCAACAAACCGTCGCCATGGCCCACGCCTGCGGCGTTTCGGTTGAAGGCGAGCTGGGCTGCCTGGGTTCGCTGGAAACCGGCATGGCCGGTGAAGAAGACGGCATCGGCGCCGAAGGCGTTCTGGATCACAGCCAGATGCTGACCGACCCGGAAGAAGCCGCTGACTTCGTCAAGAAGACCCAGGTTGATGCCCTGGCCATCGCCATCGGCACCAGCCACGGCGCCTACAAGTTCACCAAGCCACCTACCGGTGACGTGCTGGCGATCGACCGCATCAAGGAAATCCACAAACGCATCCCGAACACCCACCTGGTGATGCACGGTTCCTCGTCGGTGCCACAAGAGTGGCTGGCGATCATCAACCAGTACGGTGGCGACATCAAAGAAACCTACGGCGTACCGGTTGAAGAAATCGTCGAAGGCATCAAGCACGGCGTGCGCAAGGTCAACATCGACACCGACCTGCGTCTGGCCTCCACCGGCGCCATGCGTCGCCTGATGGCCACCAACCCGAGCGAGTTCGACCCACGTAAATTCTTCGGCGAAACCGTGAAGGCGATGCGCGATGTATGTATCGCTCGTTATGAGGCTTTCGGTACTGCTGGCAACGCTTCGAAGATCAAGCCGATCTCGCTGGAAAGCATGTATCAGCGTTATCTGAAGGGTGAGTTGAACGCCAAGGTCAATTGAGACTGGGTGTTGAGCTGAGTTGAAAGAAACCCGCCTTGAGGCGGGTTTTCTTTTGTCTGAACTCTCATGGTGAGCTCATATTTCTGCTGCGTGAAATATCACCTGTAACGGACAATATCTGGATTTGTTGGGCCGAAGTCCGATATGGGTGAAATTTTATGATCTGCGCAGCTTGTAGCAGTTTTAGTGTGAAATTGATGGTTAATTAAATTCGCCCCTTTTGCTTCTTTCTGTCGGGGGCCTTATCGAAGGGGGAGGCGTACTAGGGATTCCAGAATCCATAGAAAGGACGAGTGACCGCGTAAGCCGTGCCTGCAATCGATATTTCTGCCCAAACTTCATAGCCAGGATCGAGTACAAAACCTTCCGTCCCATTAACGTTATTTTGATAAGGAAGGGTGAACATGGTTGCAGAGTTAGGAGAGGTGATCGTCACCGGAACAAATGAAGTTGTTGGCAGCGGCGAGTTATAAGGTTGGCCATTAGCAGACATGACACGGTCTGCATATATTGTGAGGAGGCTGCCAGGAACGACGTTTGGCGTGGGTAGAAAAATGAAGCGTGTTCCCGACGCATATTTATAGGGGCCGGGATTTCTTTGGAAACCGGCTGGCAGAAGATTTCCGTTGACTCCCGGCGTTCCAGCGGGAAGAAACTCAGTAGATTGCAAAGCGGGCGCAATGAAAAATGGAGGAGGGGTGGTAGGCGTTGCCATGACGTTCACCTTTCATGCTGTTGGGTTGTTTTTCTTGTGTTGATTGGTTGTTGTTAAATTAGAGCTAAGAGGTCTTGAGTTGTCCCATAAGTTGCGATTGTCCCTTTGGTTGGCTTTGATTTTCCTTCCTTCGGTTGTCCATTTATTTCGGCATGGTCGTTATGTCTGATTTTAGTACAAAAAACATGGAAAGAAATAACCGGCCTCCTGGCAATGACGTAATATCCATATTATTGATGTCCAAAGTCGAGTGGAGAATTGTAGGTAGTTCTGGAACCTTAACTGAATGGGGTGTAGATTTATTTGCTGATTCTGGTATTTGTGGTTTTGGCCTTTGTGCATCGGCTGGGTTGTGTAGCGTGAACTGTGTATGACCTTGAGTGTCAACGTAGTTTGCAAATCTGATTAATACCAGCGCCTTCTCTAATGAATTTTCTGTGAGGTGTAACGCCTTGATGGAATCGAGAGGAGCAGTTGTTTCTATATTTGTTTCCAGATTTTTTATTGTAATGATTTTGCTGGCTTCGTTGATGTCGGTGACCAATCCTGAAACGTTTTTATGTTTGCCATTTGTCAGGATTACACAATCCAGTTTAAGCTCTTTAGTGTCTAAAAGCAGTATGGGTGTATTTTCTGAATTTTCCATGGCTGATTTTCCTTCTGTTGTGGTACTTGCTTGTTGGGAAATTTTATCCGTACGAACGTAGAGGTCTACTGTCAAAAATGACCCTCTTTTATAACTTTTTGATGTTGCAGCTATTCCGGCTGAAAATAAAAACTGGCTTGATTGATTTCTGACTAGGGCGTGATGGCGGGTTAAATCAAGAACCCGCCATAAGCAGGGCGAGTTTTTCTCGCATGCAGTCATTACATTTTCGGTTCCACATGATCCAGCGTCTGACTCACCGCCAATTTCCCCAGCATCACCACTTGCGCGATATCCATCGCGGTCTTGCGGTGGGATGGTGGGAGGATCGCGGCGAAGTCGTTGAGCATTTCGCTGGCGGAGTCGAGGGTTACGCTGGTGTTGGCCAGCAGGGATTCGGTGTTGTAGGCGGGGTTGGCGAGGAATAGGGGGGCGGGTTCATTGATCGAGCCGATCTCGCCGGAAGGCATGTGTCAGCGTTATCTGAAAGGTGAATTGAGCGCCAAGGTCAATTGAGGCTGGGTGTTGAGCTGAGTAGAAAGAAACCCGCCTTGAGGCGGGTTTCTTTTATCCGGGTTTTATGTCGAACTCATATCCCGTTGCCTGGAGTGCCCGTTTGATAAGACGCGTCAGCACTTTGTGAAGGAAATGTTATAGGTTTTACCTACATTCGGTCCGCCGCGATCGACTCGAACTGTCCCATTTAAATTGGAGCAACCTCCGTCCGTTGAACTCATGCTAATGGCGAGCAGATTAAATTCAGGGCCTCCGGCCTGTGCTTGCAGATTTAAATTTACGGCGGATCCATATATTGGGCTTTGAGGAAAAAAACTTCCAATAACGTTAAAGTGAAGCCCAAAGTACGCCATGCTGGCTTGATTTATGGTGCTTGTATACGGGTCTGATGAATTAATTGTCAACGTAGCGTTGTGACTCTCGCCGGCATCATATACGCGTCCATTGTAAGTCCCATTAAGATTGATCTGGCTCATTCTTTACCTTCATCTGTTTGTGAGAGATGTTTGGCTCAGGTGGGATGTTTTTATTTGTCCCGCCCTGGTTTTTAATTGTTTCGCTCACGAGGATGAACTCCGTATTTGTTTCAGTAACCTGTTAAAAGTAGCAGTTTCTTATAGTTTTTCGGAATAATCATGTGAGACCTCTAAAAATAACGTCTGGTAAATCCTCCCTCCGGGAACCGTGAGCAGATTGAAAAAAGCGTAGGCATTACAGTTCGATGCATGGCCGTGGAAACGTTGATGTCGATGCTGGGTAATTTGTCTTCTACCTTAGGCTTTAACGACAAAAACATAGAGGGCTGCTATAAAAAATCAATTTTAAACTCCGAACAAGACTATAAACCTGTCAACTATGACAGGTGCAAAAACTCAGAAATTCGCTCAAGCTGACTCCATCACCCAGAAAGAAAGGAGCATCAAAATGGAAGTTCAGAGCGAAGAGATCTGCGTTGTCTATGGCCTTGGATCCAAGATTCTTGCAGTACAAGTCAAAAAAGGAAGGTCGAAAGTAGTTGATGGAGAGATAGAAAGCATCGATCAAGATACTAACAGTGTATCAGTCAAGGACAGCCAGTCAGGATTGACAGAGCACGTTAACATTAGTGAAATTCGATCCATTGAATTGACCAAAGAGTTTCTCGATGATGCCGTTGCACTAGGTAAATGGTACCAAAATTCAAACGGTAGTTTTGAAATGCAAAGTGAATCTATACCTAAACCTGCACCTATACCCACACAGTCAATGCACGTTTTCGGTCACATTGATTCCGGTAAAGCTCCGACACAGTCTCCTCTTTTAAAACTGGTTGGATCATCTAAACGTATTGTCGTTGGGAGACATGCACTATCAGAAAACCGCGTAATTATTTTCCGCCTGGATGGTCAGTAAATATTTACCTTCACAGCTCTCTAAGTTGTCTTAAACAACCAAAACGGCATCGCCGCAAAGATCATACTGGTTGCCGGTAAAGTTTTCCAGATCCATACACAAACACATTGATAGCAGCAGGGTACCGCCCCTGCAATCCCGCATTGAAAGATAGCGTTATCACTGACCAAACAAGGAAGCTCGCCATGCCCAAATATATTGTAGTTAACCAACCATTCAAACAATTCTATTCGGACACGGACGATGAGCCAGCATCGCCTGTTATGGGTGTAGATCCCACAGACTTAAACAATGTTGCCTACACTGTGTACAACAAGCCATTTAGCCTGTTTCAGTATTTGGGTGGTTGTTGCTTCATTTGGCCAAGCACCATTCCTTACCAACCAGGCATGGTTGTAGATTGTTATGCGGAAAACAACACAACAGGCATCACTGCAAATTCCTTCAGCAAACAAATGATGATACCCCTCTATTACAACAGTACTACTAAAGTAAAAACAACCATGGGCATGCCTGACATGCTTAAACTGGGTGCTGGCCAGATTGAAGTTTCTGGCTCAGTGACAGACACAGTGAATGACATTGTCTATGTCATGCGGTCGTTTTTTTTCACAATCCAGATGCCCTGAATTACCAAGGGCAGCGTGCAGATACTTTCCTTCGCTCAGGGAAACATCTGCATGCGCGCATAAATTAAATGGAAATGGGAGGCGGATTTGTTGACCGTAGAAATAAAAAATTAAATCCGTACCGATTGGCTCTAGCATCAATCGCAGGTTCGTAGTGGCTGGGTAACGCGGAAGCTATGAAGTGTACTTATGACATTCAGAAGTGAAGCTGTTATTTTTACAGGTTTTTTGAGCTCATTCATTTGTTAGGCTGTAAAGGTATGAGCTTGGTTTTAATCATCCAGCGAGCATCTTTTATCCACATAGGCTGAATATGAATATCGCCCCGATAGTACCAGGACCGGTAAATCTGATTGGGCAGGGTACTGCGACCATGCCATCGGCTTTCGATCCTAATCCTTATCCATTTGTTCAGATGAGAAGCGTGGCTCCGTTGCTGGTGCAAGTGCCGGGAACGGTGTTCGTTGCTTTGCATTACGCGCTACCAGACGCTACCCGGGTGGGCGATGAACTGGAAGTGTTGCTGGTTGACCAAAACTTGTTTCCGACGTCGGTTTTAAAGATTCATCTCGATGACTATCGGATTTTTTTGGCTCTTAGAAGGCAGCAAGGTGTATTTATCCAGAACGAGATCAATACAAGCCGTTGGCCCGCCCTGGGTATTACGCCCGGTATCTATGATGTTGAAGTCGTTCACTCTGGTGCGACTCCACCGGGTGTGCCGACGCCGCCCTCTCCGGCCCCTCAAGTGCCCGCGACTCCCAGTCGAGTGGTGGCTCTCAGCTTTCTTCGCCCGTATTTGATTACGTGAGTCAGGATGATATGGAGGCTGCGTTTCAGGCCATTTCTTTACAGCAAACCCGCGTCGATAAATTTAATGCAACTTTTTTGAAGCTGTTATTGCTATTTTTTATAAAGAACTGTCAACTTTGACAGTTCTTTAAAGTATTAGGATCGTCTAATCTTGAACCGGGAACGATTTTATTAGTGTTTAATTTAATCTGGAAAGGAAAAATGTTATGGCTTATCACTCCACGTACAAAGGCTATGAAATTCATGAAGATCTGACAGGTGGCTATTACGATAGTAATGGAAGTTTAGTGGGGCAGTCCGTCGGTTATACCTACAGAAAACCGGGGGGGGAAGTCATCGGAATGGTACAGTCGTCAGTTAAAGAGGCTCAACAAAGGATTGATAAATTGATCAATCCGCCGCCAACAATTAGAGGCTAAAAATCACCCGCGACGGGGACGGATTTATTTAATGCGGCTCGCTGGATGCACTAAATAAATCCGTCCCGAATGGCACTATCATTTTTTGTTATCAATTAAAAATGGTTAATTAGTTAACGTTTTAAACTATCTTTATTTTACGCTGGTTGGTGGCCACAGTCTTGCCAAGGCCTTACCCGAGAATGGATAGGAGTCGCAGCGCTCGTGACTGTTAGTAGACCTGAAAATCGTGTGGAGTTCGGGGATAAAAAGAAGTGAGTGGCCACCTCCGGCATCTATCGGGATCAAGATTGGCCCCGGGCGGAAGATTCTGGCCTTGGCGACTGGTATATTCCTAAGAGTGCCAGTTTCATCTCTTATGATGACTTCTTGATTTTTTGCATTGATACCTTCGAATGTTCCATCAGTCCTTTTATTCTCCATTAAGACGAACAACTCTAGCCCCACATATACGTCAATTAGTAGGTCGCACTGAGGGATTTTGTATTCAGAACCTACAGTGTCCATTGTGAGGTTTTCCATTTAAATCACCATTCCTTGATTGACGAGATTACATTCTTTTATCAAATGCGAGGGTCGTCTACTGTCAGAAGTAACAGGTGTTTAGCTGTATTTTTCATTTAAAATGTATGGCCTATTTCTTTGTGTCTGATCGTCAACTTTTAGAGGTTCTAAGTGCAGACAGAAGAGCGTGCAATTCAGGAAAAACGCCAATCTCCTTACGGAACTACGGCGTTTTTTCTGGATTTGGCTGAGCAATGGAGTTCTTGGTTGAGTTAGCGGCTTCGAAAACGGCACTGCGCTAAAAAGCGCTTGTGATTGGCCAGGGATTCAGTGTGGCTGCATTGCGCAGGTCGCCGCTACTGCTTTGACCGCAACGGGGACAGGTCTCTTTAATGCGGTACTCAAGGTGGCAAGGCGGTCATTGTGGTGGCGAATGAAATGTAAATAATGGGTCGTGCGCCAGGTGAAGCTAAGGGGGGCTGTACGGTTATGACGAATTCCAGGACCCCTGCCTCGAGATTCTGACGCATAAGGTAAGGCGGAATAAATTGGTATGGCCATATAGTATTGGCGTTAACAGTCTGGGTTTGGCTGACTGGCGTTGTGGTGGCGGCAGGAGATATGTTTGTAATATCCAGGGTAATGAGTGTTCCTGGTGTGAAGGATGGCATCATCTGGAACTCGATAAAGTAACCGTCGCACACACCGGTGTGTCCATAAGTTGTGTATTCAACACAGTTCTGATTGTTTCAGTCTACTCCGACTACTCTTCGTGCGGTGATGTAGGTTCTGTTTCGGTCTATAAGCCGAATTAGGGGGGGCGCATAACTCACCTCGGTACTATTCAGCAGGGATGTTTGTGCTGTTTTAAGAGGTTTATTCCGGAACGTGAGAGGCGAACTGTTTTAATTTAAAGAGGTGGAGAAAAAGATACATTCAGGTAAGCGGCTGGATGATAGTGTTGGCATTTTTAGTTACTCCTGAAACCTGCGGATTGCTGTGTCCGCAGGTATGGGCTGGTTCTGGTTGAAAAAGGCCGCCATGTCGAAATCGCTTGATTTCACTGTGTATATCTCATCACCATTAGGGGAGGGCAAGAAGCAAAACGGGTTCAGGTTCAGGTTCAGGTTCAGGTTCAGGTTCAGGTGGAAAGACCTTCTTAAAGTCTAACTCCACTAAAAGCTCAGTATCGCCTATAGAAACTGCTTTGGGTTTGGGGGAACCAACTCCCTCTAGGATCAGGCATTGGCTTTTTACATCAAAGTCAAGAATTCTCGTAAAGTGAATTCTTTGTCCTATTACACATGTGACTTCATCGCCTGCGTAAACGGCGATTGTTGATTTGATTTTAGATACAATTCTCATTTTATGGTCCTCAATTAAATATGGTTAAGTAGTTAATAGTTAGTGGCGTCGCGGCAGTAATGCCGAGACTGTACCTGAGAAACTAAAATATTCGGATCGCTGGTAACGCCTAATAGATTCGGGTGTTGTTTTAAATTCAGGTGAAATATCAGATGGGTTGTCGCTTCCAGCATCTAGCTGGCTCAACCTTTCCAAGGGGCAGAAGATTCTCGCCTTGGCGACTGGTATATTCCTAAGAGTGCCAGTTTCATCTCTTATGTTGACTTCTTGATTTTTTGCATCGATACCTTCGAATGTTCCAGCATAATCGCGATCTGGCATCCAAACGTACAAAAAAAGCCCGCTATCAAGTGTGACAGTTGGTTGTTTACGCTGAAAGATATCGTATTCAGGATCAGGGTACTTTGTGAGCAGCTCCATTTGAATCACCATTCCTTTATTGATGAGATTACATTCTTTTATCAAATGCGAGGCTCGTCTACTGTCAGAAATAACAGGTGTTTAGTTGTATTCTTCATTTAGAATGTATGGTTTATTTCTTTATGTCTGATCGTCTTGTGCAATTCCCAGCGCGGTTTTGCGGTGGGACGGCGGGAGTATCGCGGCGAAATTGGTATTTTGCTGGCGTTGGCCAGCAGCGATTCGGTGTTGTAGGCGGGGTTGGCGAAGTACATGGGGTCGGGTTCGTTGACCGTGGCCATGATGCGGGCGCCGGGGCAGAGGTAGTGGTCGAGGGCGCGTTCGGCGGCTTCGTTGAGGCTTCTGACCGCAACGGGGACAGATCTCTTTAATGCGGCATCGTTAGGTGCACTAAATAAGTCCGTCCCCTCAAGGTTTTCAAGATTTTATCTTGATCTCTTGACCCCCTTGTCTCTTAAAGGTGACGCATTCATTTGTTTTGGTTTTCTTGGGTTTCGGAAGGTGTATATTCGATAAGACTGAAAGTAACGGGGATCTTCAATGTTTCTGTTGTTTTCGTTGCATGAACGGTTATGGTTAGTATTGTTTCATTTGAAGATGGCTGTGGGTGGCTGTTATTCATAGATATTGATGAATCATTATTGAATTTTCTGTTCCAGTCGGTGGGCGAAATGCCGGCTGGTGGATGGATGATGCGAGTTGTTGGTAAAAATTCCATGGCTTCTTGACGTACTGTGATCGAGTGGACTTTCCAGGTTAGTGGTGTTGGCAAGGAGGGAGAGTGGGTGGTTTGTTTTGGATCCGGGATACCTTGGGTAGTAGAGAAGGGACCAGAAGCAGCCAATATAGCGTAACTTAGTGAGTGATTCGGGTCTTGGTAATCCAATACAGGAGCGGATGGAGAAGTAGAGCAGAATTCTCGATGTCCAGCAGCACAGAGTTCATTAATCTGACCTTTAGAAAGCATTGGTAGGTCTCTTGCGCTCGACATTACACTGCTGGAAGCATTTTGCGTTAGTGGATTAGAGGCTCGATCTGTGTTCGGATTGTCGATGATTATTGCTCGTATTTCTGATACAAGAATCTTAACAACAGGGCCGGTGTTCTGGATGATACAAACGGAGTCATTTTTTATTTCACTTATTGTTCCGCTCACTAATTTTGTTTTGTTGGCTACATTTGCTATCCATTGAATTTTATTGGACTGAAAGTAGCTCACGCAAATTGTGTCCTCGTTGATGCTCATTAGAGTTCTCCATTAAAGAATGAAAAGTTGACGGGTTTGTTTTGAAGGTGTGTGTTTGCCTGGTAAATAAGTCCGTCCTCTCAAGGTTAAATATTTACTTCCAAGTGATAGAGAGAAACACACATTCAGGTAAGCGACCGGATGACAGTGTTGGTATGTCGAGTTGCTACAGATACCTGCGGATTGCAGTATCCGCAGGTGTGGGCTGTTTTTGGTTGAAAAGACCAATATGTCGAATTTGATTGGTTTTTACTGTCTATTTCTCACCATCATTCTTGGGTATAATTAAAAAATACTCATGCTCAGGTTCAAGGATGTGGTCGAAGCTTATTTGAATATAAGGCTTGAACTCACGTAGAGGAACTACTTTGGGACCAGTGGATTCACTTGTTTTCACGATAACGTTTCCTTGATCGTAATCAATGGCAAGGACTTCTACACTGGCGAGTTTGGTGTTGAAATCCGAATAAAGTGGGGGTGGGCGGAGGGGGGTATTGGAGAATTGGTATGCTGCTATAGCGGCGCTATATTCGGACGGCATATTCTCGAATTCCGGATCGATTAGCTTTGTTCTTAAATTCATTTTTAATATCCTCAATTAAATATGATCAAGGTGCTTCATCTCTTAATCCATATGCTAGTGACGCCACTCTTCTCAAGGCTATACCAAGGTTAATGATTTTTTCGGAATCTTTACGGCCGATAATTTCCACGGGGAGCAGGATTGTGGAACCGTCGACTGGTATATTCCTAGGAGTGTCGGAGCCATTTTTCAGGATGATTTCTCGAGTATCTTTATTGATGCCTGCGAATTGTCCATCAAAACATGTATGGTCCCTCCAGATGCGCAACTTTTGCCCTTCATGTAGCCTGATAAGTGGTGGTATTTGAGTCTCAATCGATACGGAAATAAGATCCGAAGTGTGTAATACGGGGATTGCCATTTGAATTGCCATTATTTGATTGACGGGATTACATTCTTTTATCTAGTGCGAGACTCGTCTACTGTCAGAAATAACAGGTGTTTAGTTTTTTTATTCATTTAAGGTGTATGGCTTATTTCTTTATGTCTGATCGTCGGCGTTTGGAGGTTTAATTGCGGACAGAAAAACGTGCAATCCAGGAAACACGCCAGTCTCCTTGCGGAACCATGGCGTTTTTCCTGGAATTGGGTGAGAGATGGAGGCCCTGGTTTAGTTAGCGGCTTCGAAAACTGCACTGCGCTAAAGGGCGCTTGTGATTGGCCAGTGATTCAGTGTGGCTGCATTGCGCTGGTCGCCGCTACGGCTTTGGTTCTACGTGATCCAGCGCCTGATTCACCGCCAGTTCCCCCAGCATCACCAGTTGTGCAATGCCAATCGCGGTTTTGCGCTCGGCGGGGGAGAGCGTGGCGGCGAAGTTGTTGAGCATTTCGCTGGCGTTGGCCAGCAGCGATTCGGTGTTGTAGGCGGGTTGGCGAAGTACATGGGGTCGGGTTCGTTGACCGCGGCCATGATGCGGGCGCCGGGGCAGAGGTAGTGGTCGAGGGCGCGTTCGGCGGCTTCGTTGAGTTTTCGGGAATTGATTGATTCGTATGGGAAGTCGGGTCTGTTATCGGCGGATGCGACAAATGAATCGGTCACCGTTTTCGGAAGTTGCGAGGGTAGACTAGTTTATTAAACATATCTGTCCCCTCAAGCTTTTGGATGGGACCGCCGCGTCTCTCTGGGCGCTCAGCGAAGATGTGTTCATGAAATTATGAACAGATGGGGAAAGCATACCGCTGTTATCCTGCCACTGGCATTTTTAAACAATAAAGTAACTTCGAAGTCGCCTGGCCTGATTGGGTGATTAAGAACTTCAATTCCAAAATAGCTGAAATTGGCGTTTGTCAGGTCAGTCAAGAATTGCAAAGTCAGGGCGTGAGAGATGACCGGTGTTGTAGAGGGTGGGGCGCCCACTGGGTCGATGTAAATCTCACAAATATCATCGACTCTTGTAGTTTGAGGTAAGTATATCGAAAACCCTAAGTATGTGTTTGTTCCTCTGGGAGTCTGGTTCAGCTGCAGCTTTGGAGCAAGCGCTACCTGCGCGTTATTGATAGGTGCGTTGTTGATGGATGCAGCACTAATGGCCGGGGTGTTGGGCCATGACGGTAGAAAAGGAACCTGTAATGTTAAGATAGGCATGGTTTGACTCTTCGATAAGCTCTATATTTTTTCTTTCTGAGACGCTTGCATGATCGATGTTCAAGGTGGCAAGGCGGTCATTGTGGTGGCGAATGAAATGTAAATAATAGGTCGTGCGCCAGGTGAAGCTAAGGGGGGCTGTACGGTTATGACGAATTCCAGGACCCCTGCCCCGAGATTCTGGCGCATAAGGTAAGG
Source organism: Pseudomonas sp. PHC1 (assembly GCF_046487845.1). Taxonomy (NCBI): domain Bacteria; kingdom Pseudomonadati; phylum Pseudomonadota; class Gammaproteobacteria; order Pseudomonadales; family Pseudomonadaceae; genus Pseudomonas; species Pseudomonas sp. PHC1. The sequence continues at coordinate 192,449 of NZ_JBJXHJ010000002.1, read as the reverse complement.
CGGAATAAATTGGTATGGCCATATAGTATTGGCGTTAACAGTCTGGTTTTGGCTGACTGGGGTTGTGGTGGCGGCAGGAGATATGTTTGTAATATCCAGGGTAACGAGTGTTCCTGGTGTGAAGGATGACATTTTCTGGAACTCGACAAAGTAACCGTCGCACACGCCGGTGTATCCATAAGTTGTATATTCAACACACTTCGGATTGTTGTAGTCTACTCCGACTGCTCTTCGTGCGGTGATGTCGGTTCTGTTTCGGTCTATAAGCCGAATTCGGGGGGCGGGCATTGATCTGTAAATAGGGACTGGCATAACTCACCTCGGGACTATTCAGCAGGAGTATTTGTGCTGTTTAAACAAGTTTGTTCAACCGCGACGGGGACAGATTTATTTAATGTGGCGTCGCTTGATGCACCAATAAATCAGTCCCCATCCCCCCGTGGATGATACAAATGGAGTCATTTTTTATTTCAGTATTGTTTCGCTCACTCATTTTATTTTGTTGGCTAAATTTGCTATCCATTGAATTTTATTGGATGGAAAGCAGCTCGCACGAATCGTGTCCTCGTTGATGCTCATTAGAATTCTCAATTAGAGAATGAAAGTTGATGGGTTTGTTTGTTTTGAGGGTGTGTGTATTTGCCTGATAAATAAACCCGTCCCCTCAAGCTCTGTCCCTTCAAGCTTTAGGGCGGTTTGAGCCACTATGAACCAAAGGAACGTATTCCGGATTATGAAGGAGTCTACTAAAGTCTAAAGAAATATGAGTGGTTACATCGTCCAGAGGAACTGCTTCGGGTCTAGTTGAACCATCTTTCTGCAGGATAATGGCATTGTTTTGTTTGTCAATGCCAAGAATTTTTGCAGTGTAAAGTTTATTTTTGATTTCACATCTGACTATATCGCCCACTTCAATGGCGAGTTCTTTTTCGGTACGATTAAAAACTCTCATTTTTTGTGTCCTCAATTAAATATGGCTAATGAGTTAACGATATGGCAATGGTCTGTCCATTATTGCCACGGCTGTACACGGGCGTGTGGGGTTGTTATCTTTATTAAAGTAGAGCATTTCTCCTAAAAAACGTAAACCTCGGTCTTTAGTTTCAGTTTCGTTAACTGCAGGGGTCATGGGGATCGTTAATGTGTCAGCGTCGACTGATATGCTCTTCAGATTGCCAGATTCATCTTTTATGATGATTTCTTGTTTATCGTTATCAACATCTTCGAATGTTACAGTATTTTTTTTACCTTCACCCCAGTAGCTCAGCAGTGTCCCTTTTTCTAGCTTGAAAGTTAATTGTTCAGATGTAAAGCGTTCGGTGCTAAATTCGGATGCTCTTACGTAGGTTTGCATTTTGATCACCACTTTTGATTGACGAGATTACATTCTTTTATCTAATGCGAGACTCGTCTACTGTCAGAAATAACAGGTGTTTAGTTTTTTTCTTCATTTAAGGTGTATGGTTTATTTCTTTATGTCTGATCGTCGGCGTTTGGAGGTTTAATTGCGGACAGAAAAACGTGCAATCCAGGAAACACGCCAGTCTCCTTGCGGAACCATGGCGTTTTTCCTGGAATTGGGTGAGAGATGGAGGCCCTGGTTTAGTTAGCGGCTTCGAAAACTGCACTGCGCTAAAGGGCGCTTGTGATTGGCCAGTGATTCAGTGTGGCTGCATTGCGCTGGTCGCCGCTACGGCTTTGGTTCTACGTGATCCAGCGCCTGATTCACCGCCAGTTCCCCCAGCATCACCAGTTGTGCAATGCCAATCGCGGTTTTGCGCTCGGCGGGGGAGAGCGTGGCGGCGAAGTTGTTGAGCATTTCGCTGGCGGAGCCGAGGGTTTCGCTGGCGTTGGCCAGCAGGGATTCGGTGTTGTAGGCGGGGTTGGCGAAGTACATGGGGTCGGGTTCGTTGACCGTGGCCATGATGCGGGCGCCGGGGCAGAGGTAGTGGTCGAGGGCGCGTTCGGCGGCTTCGTTGAGTTTGGTGGGGTCGAGGGGATCGTAGGGGGAGGCCGGGTCTGTGACCGGCGGGTGAGGCGTAGATTTAATCATTTGCTCGAAACCTGATTGGAGTGCCCCCGCTCTGGCTACTAATCAAAGTGGAGGCAACTGTACGCAGGTTAGTAGACCGGGGTTTCGAGCAAGCCGGCGCACCCGAAGGTGCCCTGCGCACAGTCGCCATCAGGTGCAGGAATCGAAATTCCTGACTGATAGATGCTTGTGCACAAGCTCGAAGCCGCGGGCTACTAAACCCGATCACTGCGAATCAGTGACCCGAATCAAGTTACCGATGGCCCTCCAGGCGCACAAGCCGGCGGATTCTGGCGTACCGGTAGGCTGCGACGCAAGCCGTTGTAGGCTTCGGGACGTTACGCGCACTGCCTTTAAACAGAAGCCTTAAACGGTCGCGCGGCTGCTATTTATTGTGATCGATATCGAGTTTGGAGAACGTCACCTGCCCACCCTCACTGGTGTACCCGGTGTTGTCCTGCACATACACGCCTGCCTTGAAATACAGCGGCTTGTTGCGCCACGTCGCGCTGATCTGCGAATCCCACTGATACCCGGCCGCACTCACGCCCAGCGCACCGCCGGGGCTCAGGTGAATGAGGTAGTTGAACTCGCGATTGAGTTTGATCCCGGTGGCGAGGGTGATGACGCGGCTTTCGTCCTGATCCGGATGGGTGCGCAGCTTGATCACCAGGTTGCCGGTTTGGGTTTTTTCTTTGTATTGGTATTCAAGCTTGAGCATCGGCTTCTGGCTTTCATAGGCGTGGATCTGGCCGATGACGATCTTGCCGGAGCTGGGCACCTTGTTGACCGAAAGGGTCGCGCGCAGCAGGTTGTCGGCGTCGGGGTAATACCAGTTGCGCAATGTTCCATTGCTGTAGGTCTCGCGCAGTTCAGTGCGCGGGTAAATGGCGTTTTCGGTTTTCGAGCCGGTCACCGGGGACCAGAAGAACAGGGTGCCGGTGTCGGAATGGAAGTACTGATCCTTGAAGCCGTTCACCAGTTTGGAGGTTTCGACAGTGTAGGGCGGGCTGCCAACGGGAACGCTGAGGTTCCAGGTTGCGAGGTCGATCATGTCGGTTCTTCCACTCTATTTCTCTTGCACGCGCGTGCCAGAAGCTCTAGCCCGCGCCTCTTGGGGGCGGCCTTTATAAGCGTAGAGGGATTTTTTGTTAACGGCCGTCTGGCGGATGATTGGCGTCAACATCCTGTCGAAATGCCACCTTTCCCGGAATTCGGGGCTTGCGGCCGTGACCGTTAGTCGGCTGATGACCGGTTTGGTTAAATGATGGCTGGATGACAGCTATTGCTTTTACAGATCCCGGACTAGAGTGAAGACTCGGTGACTGTACGGTTTTCATAAAAAACCGCGCAGCGTACTGACTCGAGAGGCCACGACACGAGATGTCCCGAAAAGAGAAGCAGCATGGAATGCGCGCAACCCCAGCCAGGTGAAGGCAGCTCAGTCCTTTTGATCGTTGATGATTACCCTGAAAACCTGATCAGCATGCGCGCGTTGCTGCAGCGCCAGGATTGGCAGGTCTTGACCGCCGCCTCTGGTTTCGAAGCGCTCAGCCTGCTGCTCGAACACGACATCGACCTGGTGCTGCTGGATGTGCAGATGCCGGGGATGGACGGTTTCGAAGTCGCGCGCCTGATGCGCGGCAGCCAGCGCACACGCCTGACCCCTATCATTTTCCTAACCGCCAACGAGCAGTCCCAGGACGCCGTGATCAAAGGCTACGCCAGCGGTGCGGTGGATTACCTGTTCAAACCCTTCGATCCGCAGATTCTCAAGCCGAAAGTCCAGGCGTTGCTCGAGCACCAGCGCAATCGCCGGGCCTTGCAGCGCTTGAGTCAGGATCTGGAATCGGCGCGAGCCTTCAATGCCTCGGTGCTGGATAACGCCGCCGAAGGCATTCTGGTGTTGGGTGAGGATGGCTTGATCCGTTTCGCCAATCCGGCGATTTCCCGGTTGCTCAATGCGCCGGTGAAGGAGCTGGAAGGGCAGGAGTTTCTCGATTTCCTGCAGAAGCCGCACATTCCGCTGTGGGCCGATTCCGAGTTTTACGCCGGCTACAAGCGTGGCGAGACGTTGCGTCTACACGACGCGTTGCTGCGTACCGCTCCGGGGCAGCAGGTGCCGGTGGCCTTGTCCTGTGCGCCGCTGCCCAGTGAACAGCACGCGATGGTGGTGACGGTACTGGACATGTCGGTGGTGCGCCATCTGCATCAGCAGCTGGAGTTTCAGGCCGTCACCGACCCGCTGACCGGGCTGCTCAATCGCCGGGGCTTTTACCAGACCGTGGAGAACCTGCTGCTGCGCGGTGAACGCACGGACAGCAGTTGGGTGTTGATGTACCTCGATCTCGATGGCTTCAAGCGGGTCAATGATTCCCTTGGGCATGATGCCGGGGACCGAGTGCTGCGCTGGGTCTCCGAACAATTGAAAACCTGTCTGCGGCCCTTCGACATTCTGGCGCGGATGGGCGGTGATGAGTTCACTGCGCTGCTGGATCTGGAGTTCCCCGAACAAGCGGCGAAGATTGCCGAGAAGCTCATCGAGCGGGTGTCGATCTGTCAGCAGATCGAAGGCCTGGATATTGCTCTGGGTGCGAGCATCGGCATCGCCACCTACCCGGACTGCGGCAACAACCTCGACGGTTTGCTGCGCGCCTCGGACATCGCCATGTACGAGGCCAAGCGGGCCGGGCGTCAGCAATATCGCTTCTACGATCATGAAATGAACGGCCGCGCGCGGTCGCGGCTGATGCTGGAAGAGAGCGTGCGCAGCGCCATCGAGAACCGCGATTTCAATCTGGTGTATCAGCCGCAGGTGGCCATTGGTGATGGTCGCGTTCGTGGTTTCGAGGCGCTGCTGCGCTGGCAGCACCCGAGTGTCGGCGACGTGCCGCCGGGACTGTTCCTGCCGTTGCTGGAGGAGGCCACGCTGATCAGCCGGCTCGGCAGCTGGATCTATCATCGCAGCGCCGGGCAACGTAAGGCGTGGGAGTCCGAATTTTCCAGGGATCTGGTCATTGGCGTGAGCCTGAGCAACACCCAGTTCGGCCTGCCGAATCTGGTCACCGAATTGCGTCAGGTGCTGGAGCGCCATGGTTTGCAGCCGCACCAGATGGAAGTGGAAGTGACCGAGGACGCGCTGACGATCAACCCGGATGAAACCCGCAAACAACTGAAGCTGCTGCGCAATCTCGGGGTGCGGGTGGCGCTGGACGATTTCGGTTCCGGCGCCTGCTCGCTGGCGCATCTGCGTGATCTGGAACTGGACACCCTCAAGCTCGATCGACACCTGATCGCCCGATTGCCGGACTCCTCCCGCGACGCTTCGCTGGTGCGCATGGTCATCGATCTGTGCAAGGAATACGGCTTGCTGGTGATTGCCGAAGGCGTGGAAACCGTCGAGCAATACCAGTGGTTGCGAGCCCATGGTTGTGAGTACGTGCAAGGGTTTCTGGTGGCGCGGCCGTTGGTCGCCGAGGACACCGTCCGCTTTACCGAGCCGTTCGACTGGAGCGCGTTGGCCGGTTGAATTCGCTACACTGGCGACCTTTTCATGACCCGTGCCGCCCGATGACTGCGTTGAAATACCTCCAGGCCTATCCCGCGAATCTGCAGGATCAGGTGCGCCAATTGATCGCCGACAACCGCCTCGGTGACTATCTGAACCAGCGCTATCCGGGCCGCCACGATGTGCAGAGCGACAAGGCGCTGTACGGCTACGCGCTGGACCTGAAACAGGAATACCTGCGCAACGCCCCGGCCATCGACAAGGTCCTGTTCGACAACCGCCTCGACCTGACCCACCGCGCCCTCGGCCTGCACACCACGGTCTCGCGGGTGCAGGGCGGCAAGCTCAAGGCCAAGAAAGAGATTCGCATCGCCTCGCTGTTCAAGGACGCCGCGCCGGAGTTTCTGAAGATGATCGTGGTGCACGAGCTGGCGCACTTCAAGGAGTCGGATCACAACAAGGCGTTCTATAAGTTATGTGAGCACATGCTGCCGGGCTACCACCAGGTCGAGTTCGACCTGCGGGTGTACCTGACGTGGCGGGACATGCAATAAGACATCAAACAACGGAGCGCATGCATGGACGTGAGCAAGACCAAGAGCAGTTTCTACCGGCGCTTGTACGTGGCGTACCTGATCGACAGTGGCCTGGCCAGCAGCGTGCCGGCGCTGACCGAGGTCACCGGCATGCCCCGGCGTACGGCGCAGGACACGATTGCGGCGCTGGCGGATCTGGATATCGTCTGCGAGTTCGAACAGGAAGAGGGCGCGCGCAACCATGCGGGGCGCTACCGGATTCGCGAGTGGGGGGCGATTGATCGGGGGTGGATCGAGCGGAATTTGCGGCAGGTCAAGGCGGTTCTCGAGTATCCCTGAACTTGCAGCCCTTCGCGGGCAAGCCCGCGAAGGGGGCATCTCAAGACCTGCGCATGCCAATGTGCGGAATGTCATCCTCCAGGTATTCCTCACCCGCCGCCACAAACCCGTACCGCCCGTAATACCTCTGCAAATGCGCCTGGGCCGACAGATAGATCGGCACTTCGGGCCAACGCCTTTCGGCCTGTTTCAGCGCCTGTTCCATCATTTCATGGCCCAGCCCCTTGCCGCGTGCGGCCGGCGCCGTCAGCACGCGGCCGATCACCACGTCGCCGCCCTGGGATTGCGGATCCAGCAGGCGCAGGTACGCCACCAGTTGATTACCGTCCCAGCCCATCAAATGGCAGGTGTCGCCATCCAGATCCTGTCCGTCCGGATCCAGGTACGCGCAGCGCTGTTCGACCACGAACACTTCCGAGCGCAATTTCAAAATGGCGTACAGCTGCTCCAGTCCCAGATCGCTGTGATGTTTGCAAACCCACTCGATTGTCATCTTCTGATTCCTTGAACTATGTCGCCCGATACTAAGCGCAGCGCCGAAATATGTCTGTATGGCTTAGAAATCTGTGACAAAGGCCAAAATGCCATCATTCCAATATCGCGGTCCGCCGAACTTTGTGTAATCTGCTGGGAAGCGCTGTGCGATGGCTTCAATGAGCTAATGTTAGGGCCTGGGATTCGCCGGTAAGGGGCCTTGGGGTTTTGACTGAAAACACGCCGGGCGGCCCGCCCGCTAAGGATTTTCAAGCATGCCGCGATTGCATCGAGCCTTTGCTTTGATCGGATTGCTGTTGCTGGGTCAAAGCGCTGCAGCGGAGAAATTGCGTCTGGTGTTCGACGTCTGGCCGCCCTTTACCGATGACACGCTGGTCAACGGTGGGCTGGCCACCGACATCGTCAGCACGGCCCTGGCCCGTGCCGGTTATGCCAGCGGTTATGAGCAGGTGCCGTGGGCGCGGGCGCTGATGGGGGTCGGCGAGGGACGTTACGACGTGCTGGTCAACGCCTGGTACAACGACGAGCGCACGAAGATCGGGCAGTTTTCTGCCGAGTACCTGCTCAATCGAGTGCGTTTCTTGAAGCGCAAAGATGCGCCCATCGAATACAACAACCTGCAGGAACTGCACACCTATCCGATTGCGGTGGTGCGCGGCTACGCCTATTCGGCGCCGTTCGATGCCGACACCGCGTTGCAGAAGGTCCCTGTGCATAACTTCGCCATGGCCGTGCGCATGCTCGCGGCCGATCGGGTCAAGCTGACCCTGGAAGACGAATACGTCGCCCGTTACTACCTGGCCCGGGAATCAGCGAAAGTGCGCAACACGGTGGAGTTTTTGCCCAAGCCGCTGAGCGAGAACAGCCTGCACATTCTGGTCAGCCTGAAGAACCCGCATCATGAGCAGATCGTGGCCGGGTTCGACAAGGCGATTGCGTCGATGAAGGCCGATGGCAGCTATGACAAGTTGCTGAGGCAGCATGGGATGTGAGCAACTCAGTCTTCGGCGGTGTCCTTGATCAAATGCGCCGCCAGCGTGCGCAACGGCCCGAGCTGGCGGCAGATCAGTGCCAGTTGTGTCTGTACCAGCCGCTGGCCTTCGTCGATTTCGTCCGGCATCTGCTCCAGTTCATTGGCCAGCGCTTCTTCCTCGTCGCTCTGAATCGCGATCGGTTGTTTGCTCGCCAGACCCTGGGCGATTTCATCGATGCTCGCCGCCAGACTCACCCCGGCACCGTCGATCAGGTGTTCGCGCACCTCGGCCGGCAGTTGGGTTTCCCGGTGTGCGCCGAGGCCTGACAGATAGCTGAGCAAGGTGTGCGACAGCACCAGGAAGCGGAAGCCCACGTCGGCTTCCTTCCGGAAATGCCCCGGTTCCATCAGCATGTTCGCCAGCGTCGTTGATAGTGCGGCGTCGGCGTTGTGCGCGTTGCGCCGGGCCAGGCGATAGGCGAGGTCGTCGCTCTTGCCGGCAGCGTATTGCTGCATGATCTGGCGCAGGTAAATGCTGTTGCAGGTGAGGGTGTTGGCCAGCACTTTGTTCAGGCGCCGACCCTGCCAGTCCGGCAGGAACAGGAACACCGCAAGCCCGGCGATCAGGCTGCCGAGCAGGGTATCGAACAGCCGCGGCAAAAACAGCCCGTAGCCGTCACCCACCTGGTTGAAGCAGAACAGCACCATGATCGTGATCGCGGCGGTGGCCACGGTGTAGCGGGTGGTGCGGTTGGTAAAGAACACCACGCCGGCAGCGATGGCGAAGCACGACTGCACCAGCGGACTCGGGAACAGATCGAACAGCGCCCAGGCAATCGTCAGGCCGATCGCCGTGCCGAAAATCCGTTGGCCGAGTTTGCGCCGGGTGGCGCCGTAGTTGGGTTGGCAGACGAACAGCGTGGTAAGGATGATCCAGTAACCCTGCGACGGGTGAATCAGGTGCACCATGCCGTAGCCGATGCTCAACGCCAGCGGCAAACGCAGCGCGTGGCGGAACAGCAGCGAAGTCGGCGTCAGTTGCGTGCGCAGACGAATCCATACGTCCTTGAAGTTGCGCGGCGAGCGGTCGAGCAGGCTGCTGTCGGTGGCATCGGCGAGGGCGTCGGGGTTGCTGGCGTCGCTGAGCAAACGGTCGAGGGTGCCGAGGTTGGCCGCCAGTGCGCGCAATGAACGCAGCAGCCCGCGCCAGGCCGGGTTGCTCTGGATGCGCAGGTGTTCGAGGGAGGCGTGCAGGTCGCTCAGGGCTTCGGCGAAACTCGCGTCGTAGGTGAACGGCTGGCGCATCTGAATCGACTCGGCCAGCGCCCGACAGGCCTTGCCTTGCTGGCGCAGCAAGCGCTGGCAGCGGAACAGCACGTCGCTGTGGAAGAACGCATCGGCCAGGGCGTTGTACGGGTAGTGCGAAGAACTGGCGCGCTCGTGAATGTCCTGGGCGAGGAAGTACAGCTTCAGGTAGCGGCTGACCTTTGAGCCGGGGCGCCCATTGCCGACCCGGTGCAGGATGATTTCCTTGGCGCTGTTCAGGGCCGCCACGACCCGGCCGTTTTGCTGGGCCAGTTCCAGGCGCCGCGCTTCGACGTCCAGCTGACGGATCGGTTCGAACAGCGAGGCTTTCAGCTTCAGGTAATAACCGAGTTCGCGGAACAGCCGCGCCAGACTCTGCTGCACCGGCTGATTGGAGAACATCGCCTGCCACAGCACCGACAGCAGGCCGTACCAGGCGGCGCCGGCCACCAGCAGCATCGGCTCATGCCAGAAATCCGTGACCGCGCCGCCACGCTGATCCACGCCGATCATGGTGTAGACGGAAAGAATCAGGGTCGCCGAGGCAATCGCCCCGTAACGTTCGCCGAGCGCACCGAGCATGGTCAGGCCGAAGCTGGCCAGTGCCAACGCAATCACGAACACGATGGGGTAGGGGAAGAGCAGCTCCACGGACAGCGCCGCGATGCTGAAGCACACCAGCGTCACCGCCAGGGCATTGAGGCGGCCCTGCCAACTGTCGTCGGTCTCGGCCAGGGCGCTGGCGATGATCCCCAGGAACAGCGGGATCAGCAGCCCCATTTCATCCTGATACCAGCACAGCGCCATGCTGCCGGTCAGGGCGATGAACACCCGCACGCTGTAGCTGAATTTATCCAGCGCCCACAGGCGCCGCAAAGACTGACGAAACGAGGTCGAGGACATGAAGTGCGAAGGCCTTCCGAGGCGATGCCGCTAAATTGAGCCAGTAATGACGCCGACGCAATGGCGCCGATCACATCTGACAGCAAAAAGTGTTCCTTTCATGCACCACATACCCCTGAGGGAGCAAGCTTGCTCCCTCAGGCATCTGTGTTTGTCAGACGTACTGCGCGGCGGCGTAACCCGATGCCCAGGCCCACTGGAAGTTGAACCCGCCCAGATGCCCGGTAACGTCGAGCACTTCGCCGACGAAGTAGAGGCCCGGGCTTTTCAGCGATTCCATGGTCTTGGACGACACTTCGCGGGTATCGACGCCACCGAGGGTGACTTCGGCGGTGCGGTAGCCTTCGGTGCCGGCCGGGACGACTTTCCAGCTGCCCAGCTTCTCGGCGATGTCCGCCAGTTCGGCGTGGGTGTACTGCTTCATCGGTTTGGAGACGAACCAGTGGTCGGCCAGCAGGTTGGCCATCTTCTTGGTGAAGATTTCGCCGAGCAGGGTTTTCAGTTCGCTGTTCGGACGTTCGGCAGTCTGCTGTTGCAGCCAGCTCGCGGCGTCGTGATCGGGCAGCAGGTTGATCTCGACCGTGTCGCCCGGCTCCCAGAACGAAGAAATCTGCAGGATCGCCGGGCCGCTGAGGCCACGGTGAGTGAACAGGATGTTCTCGCGAAAGCTCTGGTCGTTGCAGCTGACCAGGCAATCCACCGAGGTGCCGGACAGTTCGGTGCACAAGTCCTTGAGCTGATCGGTGATGGTGAACGGCACCAGCCCGGCGCGGGTCGGCAGCAGTTCATGGCCGAACTGTCTGGCGACCTGATAACCGAAACCGGTCGCGCCCAGCGTCGGGATCGACAGGCCGCCGGTGGCGATCACCAGTGACTGGCACTGGATCTGGCCGAGGGTGGTGTCGAGCAGGTAACCGCCCTCGACTTTCTCGATGGTCTGGATCGAGGTGTCCAGGTGCAGGTTGACGCCGACCTGATCGCACTCGTCCAGCAGCATGCCGAGGATGTCGCTGGATTTGTTATCGCAGAACAGTTGGCCGAGTTTCTTTTCGTGGTACGGCACGCCGTGTTTGGCGACCATGCCGATGAAATCCCACTGGGTGTAACGGGCCAGCGCGGACTTGCAGAAATGTGGATTCTGCGAGAGGAAATTGCTCGGTTCGGTGTACAGGTTGGTGAAGTTGCAGCGCCCACCGCCGGACATCAGGATTTTCTTGCCGGCCTTGTTCGCGTGGTCGAGCAGCAATACCTGACGCCCGCGCTCGGCGGCGGTCAGTGCACACATCAACCCTGCGGCGCCAGCGCCAATGATCACGACTTCGGTAGAGCGCAAAACGGTGTCCTCACACAATGACCACGCAGATCGTTCCCACGTCGAACCGTCTGCGTGGGAATGCATCCTGTGACGCTCCGCGTCACGATTTAAAAGCGGACGCAGAGCGTCCATGGCGGCATTCCCACGCGGACGGTTCGACGCCTCGACGTGGGAACGATCAGTATCGGTAATGCTCGGGTCAGAGGACGCGAACGCGCAGCGAACGCCCCTTGATCTTGCCGTTGTTCAAGCGCTGTAGCGCCTGCATGACCACGGTGCGCTCGACGGCCACATACGACTGGAAGTCGAAGATCGCGATCTTGCCGACCTGGGCGCCCGGAATGCCGGCTTCACCGGTCAGTGCGCCCAGAATGTCGCCCGGACGTACCTTGTCCTTGCGCCCGCCAGCGATGCACAGCGTGCTCATCGGCGGTTGCAGCGGGGCACCGCCCTGGGACTTGAGGTTGTCCACCTGATCCCAGTTCAGCGGGGTTTTCTGCAATTGTTCGATGGCTTGCGCGCGGTGCGCTTCGGACGGCGCCACCAGGCTGACCGCGATGCCTTTCTCGCCGGCACGACCGGTACGGCCGACGCGGTGAATGTGGATTTCCGAGTCGCGGGCCAGTTCGACGTTGATCACCATGTCCAGCGCATCGATGTCCAGACCACGGGCGGCCACGTCGGTGGCAACCAATACTGAAGTGCTGCGGTTGGCGAACATCGCCAGTACCTGGTCGCGGTCACGCTGTTCCAGATCGCCGTGCAGGCCGACGGCGGAAATGCCTTTGGACGTCAGGTGATCGACGGTTTCCTGCACTTGCTGCTTGGTGAAGCAGAACGCCACGGTGGAGGCCGGACGGAAGTGGTGCAGAACCTTGGTCACCGCGCTCATGCGCTCTTCCGGGGAAATCTCGTAGAAGCGCTGTTCGATCTGGGTATCGTCGTGGAACGCTTCGGCTTTCACCGTTTGCGGGTCGCGCATGAACTTCGACGCCAGTTGCTTGATGCCCACCGGGTAGGTGGCCGAGAACAGCAGGGTCTGACGGCGGGCCGGGGTCTGCTCGATGATGTCTTCGATGGCGTCGTAGAAACCCATGTCGAGCATGCGGTCGGCTTCGTCGAGGATCAGCGTGTTGAGGCCGTCGAGGACCAGCGAACCCTTGCGCAGGTGCTGCTGGATGCGGCCCGGAGTGCCGACGATGATGTGCGCACCGTGCTCCAGCGAGCCGATCTGCGGGCCGAAGGACACGCCGCCGCACAGGGTCAGGACCTTGATGTTGTCTTCGGCGCGGGCCAGACGACGGATTTCCTTGGCGACCTGGTCGGCCAGCTCGCGCGTCGGGCAAATCACCAGCGCCTGGCAGCCGAAGTAGCGCGGATTGATCGGGTTCAGCAGGCCGATGCCGAATGCGGCGGTCTTGCCGCTGCCGGTCTTGGCCTGGGCGATCAGGTCCATCCCCTTGAGGATCACCGGCAAGCTCTGCGCCTGGATCGGCGTCATCTGGGCATAACCGAGGGAGTCGAGGTTAGCCAGCATGGCGGCGGACAGCGGCAAAGTATTAAAAGCGGTGGCGATGGTGGTCACGGGACTGGCCTGCAAAACAAAATGTCGCGCAGTGTAGCAGCCTCTGGCCACTTTCCTCGAAAGTTCTGGACGAACGCAAAGCCTGTGACGAGGGCGGATTCCCTCGCCACGCAGGTCCCGGTCAATGCTCGATGTGTTCATCCCGGCGCTTGGCGCGCCGTCCGTCCTCTTTCGAGAGCTGCGAGAAAATCGTCGCGGCCAGCATCGCCATGACTCCGACGGTCACGAACGTGAGCTGGAAAGCGCCCAACACGGTCTCGACGCCGTCGTTGCCGACTTCCGCCGTAAAGCCGCCAAGCAGCGCACCGGCGCATGCCACGCCAAGGCTCAGCGACAACTGCGCCACCACCGACAGCAGGCTGTTGCCGCTGCTGGCGCTGGCGTCGTCGAGGTCGATCAGGGTCACGGTGTTCATCGCGGTGAATTGCAGCGAGTTGATCGCCCCGAGAACCGCCAGCAGGCACAGCAGCAGCCAGTACGGCGTCTGCTCGCTGACCAGCCCCATGCTCGCCAGCATGATCCCCAGAAGCAGGGTATTGCCGGTCAGCACGATGCGATAGCCCAGACGTTCGATCAGCGGCCGCGCGCCCCACTTGGCGACCATCGCGGCCGCCGCCAGCGGCAGCATGCTCATCCCGGCCTGGGACGGCGAATAACCCAGCGCCACTTGCAGCAGCAACGGCACCAGAAACGGCAGGGCACCGCTGCCCAGGCGAGCGAACAAGTTGCCCAGGATGCCGACCGCAAAGGTGCGGGTCTTGAACAGCGACGGCGCGAACAGCGGGTTTTCAATGTGCCCGGCACGCAACCAGTACGCCGCCAGACAGGCCATGCCGCCGAACAGCAACAGCATCACCCGCAGGTGCGGCAGGTGCAGTTCGCCGAGGCCTTCCATGGCGATGGTGATCAGCACCATCGCCGCGCCGAACAGCAGGAACCCCAGGCTATCGAAGCGCGTGCGCTCGGTGCCGCGCAGGTCGGGGATGAACTTCCACACCGCGTAGCAACCGATGAGGCCGACCGGCAGGTTGATCAGGAAGATCCAGTGCCACGTCAGGTATTCCACCATCCAGCCGCCCATGGTCGGGCCGATCAGCGGGCCGAGCAGGCCGGGAATGGTGATGAAGCCCATGATCCGTACCAGCTCCGAGCGCGGGTAGGCACGCAGCACCACCAGACGCCCGACCGGCAGCATCAGCGCACCGCCAAGGCCCTGGATCACGCGCGCGCCGATCAGCATGCTCAGGCTGCTCGACAAGGCGCAGAGCAGCGAGCCGAGGCTGAACAGCAGGATCGCGCCGAAGAAGATTTTCTTGGTACCGAAGCGGTCGGCGATCCAGCCCGAGGCGGGAATCAGCAGGGCCACGGTGAGCATGTAGGCGATGATCACGCCCTGCATGCGCAGCGGGTCTTCGGCCAGGTCCCGGGCCATGGCCGGCAGGGCGGTGTTGAGGATGGTCCCGTCGAGGGACTGCATGAAGAAAGCGATGGCGACGACCCATGGCAACCAGCGGGCGGTGATGGCGTCGAGAGGCGGGCGGTTGGGCATGGAACCTCTTGTTGGTTGATTGATCGTTCCCACGCAGAGCGTGGGAACGATCAGGTCCGGGATTTACAGGGTCAGGGTCAATCGGCTCACCAGCGCCCCCGGCAGCAGCGCCGACGAGGTATTGCGCTGGCTGTAGGTGCTCGCCGACAGCAGCAACTCGCGCTCGGCAGTCAACGCTTCCAGCTGCGAACCCAGCAGGCTGTAGGCGCTGTCGTCGAAACGCATGGTGCTGACCGGTGCCTGAATCTCGCCGTTCTCGACCCAGAACGTGGCAAACCGGGTCATGCCGGTAAGGCGTGCCGCTGGTTGATCGGAGAAGTTCAGGTACCACAGGTTGCTGATGTACAGACCGGTGCCCAACTGCTTGAGGATTTCAGCCTGCGGCAGATCACCCGCGCCCATGTTCAGCGCGCTCGGCGATTCGCCACCGCCGGCGCCGTTGGCCGTCAGACCGTACTCGGCGGCACTGCGCGAACCGACCAACTGATCACCCGCTTTGCCTTCGATGATCAACCGCAGATCGCTGCGCGGGTAACCTTCGCCGGAGAACGCCGGGCTCAGCGAGTCGCTGACTTTCTCGTCGAGGGACACCAGCGGACTGAATGCCTGATCGCCGGCATACAGCTTCTGCAGCGGGCTGCTTTTGCTGGCAATCGACTGCGCCGAGAAACCGCCCCAGCACAGCATGCCCATGATTTCTTCCAGGGCTGCGGGCGCCAGATAGGCGCGGTATTGGCCGGGCGGCAAGGTGCGCAGCGGTCGACCGAGAAACTCGAGTTGTTCGCGGGCCTGCTGGATGCGTTTGGCGAAGTCTTCGCTGTTCCAGTTATGCCCGGCGTAGCTGGCCTTCACCGCTTCGCCGTTCTCGTGGAACAGGCTGAAGTCGAAGTTGAAGCTGTTGGCCTGATGCCAGCCGAACGCCCCGGAAGAACTGGCGAAACCACGACTGATCGGGCCTGCGGCGTAGAAACCGACCAGATCCAGACCTTCGGCAGCCTCGGCAATTTGCGCCACGACCTGTTCGGTGTCCGGCAGCGGATGCTCCTGCACATGTTGGCTCTGCCAGCTGTTGTGGTTGAGCAACAGGTACGGATCCTGCGGCAGCAGCGGCAGGGTTTCGCGCAGCTGTTGCAGGCCTTCGGCAAGGCGTTGCAGGTCGGCTTCCAGATCACCGGACAAGGTGATCTGCAGGTCGGCATGGCGACCGTCGTCAATCAGTTTCAGGCCGATACCGGCTTGTTGTACTTGCCCGGCCTGACGCACTCTGGCGTGGTTGAAGCGCACGAAGGCCGAGGATTCGGCGTCGTAACTCAGGGTGAACTGTTCCGGCTCGCGCACGGCATCGCGCAGCCAGTTGACCAGCACCTTGAACGCCTCGGACTGGCTCTTGGAAATACTCATCAGGCGTCTCCCCCAAACACATCAACATTGCTGAACACGCAGGCCGGTGAAGCGTGGCCGACGCGGATCACCTGGTTCGGTTCGCCCTTGCCGCAGTTCGGCGTGCCCAGCACCTGGGTGGTGGCGGCGTTGCCGACGGCGCGCAGACTCTTCCAGAAGTGCGCGGAAATGCCCCGGTAGTTCGGGTTTTTCACCACGCCCTTGAGTTCGCCGTTTTCGATCAACTGGCCCCATTCGCAGCCGAACTGGAATTTGTTGCGTGCATCGTCGATTGACCAGGAACGGTTGGTGCTCATCAGAATGCCGTTTTCGATGCCGCCGATCAGTTGCTCCAGTGAATGGTCGCCCGGCTCGATGTTGAGGTTGGCCATGCGGTCGATCGGCGGTCGGTTCCAGCTGCAGGCGCGGCTGTTGGCGACGCCGTCGAGCCCGGCGCGAAATTGCGACAGTGCCCCGCCCAACGGGCGCACCAGCAGGCCCTCGCGAATCAGGAATTGTTTGCTGGCGGCCGTGCCGTCGTCGTCATGGCCGTAGCTGGCGAGCTCTTCCGGGATGCCCGGATCGAACGTCACGTTGAGCAGTGTCGAGCCGTATTGCAGGCGGCCGAAATCCGAGGCTTTGACGAAACTGGTGCCGGCGTAATTGCGCTCGTCGCCGAGGATCCGGTCGAGCTCCAGCGGGTGGCCGATGGATTCGTGGATCTGCAGCATCATCTGGTCAGGCATCAGCAGCAGGTCGCGCGGGCCTTGCGGGGTGTTCGGCGCGAGCAGCAGTTGCAGCGCCTGATCGGCGACTTGCGGGCCGGCGCCGATCAGGCCGCAACGGTTGATTACGTCGGCGCCGCCCTGCTGGCCGAAGTTCTCGCGGCCGAGGCTGCGGGTCTGGCTGTCGTTGCCGTCGTAGGCGGTGACGTCGAGGCCCGGGTAGACAAAGCGCTGGGCCTGGCGCAGTTCGGCGCCGGCGCTGCTCAGGTAGATCTGTTCGACGTGGGTGATGCCGATGCTCACTTGCCAATTCACCAGGCGCTCATCCTTGGGCACCGAAGCGGATTCCGCGCCGAGCAGTTCGAAGCATTCACTCAGGGACGGGAAGGGTTGTTCCAGATTGGGTGAAAAATAGTCGGCGCGGTCGCTGGACACCGGCTGCTGGCTCAGGTCGAGCAGGGCGTGAGGCTTGAGCCGCCGGGCCTGTTGCTCGGCCCGCTCGAGGGCGGCTTGCAGGCCCTGTTGCGACAGGTCATTGGTCGCGGCGTAGGCTTCGACGCCGTTGACCCGGACGGTGAGCATCGCGCCTTCGTCGCGGCTCAGGCTCGGCGGCTCGGCGACATTCTTGCGCACCGACAGGTACTGCCCGGATTCGCGCACATACCGCAGGGAAAAAAAATCGGCGCCCGTGCGCAAGGCAGCGAAGCGCTGCTTGAGCTGGGGGTGGAAATCGAACATCAGGGAACCTCCTTGTCATGGGAGCAGCGGCGAAGCGGATTCGGCGGGGAGGGGGTGAAACGATTGGGCGAGGACTAGAGTAGGCCTGCGTGGGGGGGAGTATCAAGGGTAGCGCTTGAGAGGGAAATACATTCTGTGAGTGACCGTCATCCCGTCAGGCAAAAGGGGCGTACTTGAGCAAGCGTGTCCAAGGGCCCCTGGTCGGCTCTGCGGTAAAACTTCAGTTATTCAAATAGACGAATGCGAGTACGTAAATCAGCAGGCTGGCAAAGAAACCTGGCAGAATTTTTCGGGTTCTGGCCACGACGGCAAATGTTCCGACTAACAGCAGCAGTTTCAGCGCATCCAGAATCTGAAACTGTTGCATCAGACTCGGGCCATCCAGCCTGGCAAATGCCGTGTCATAAATGATCACTCCCAACATCGCTTGGGCGCTGTAACTGACGAAGCGGTAAAAAGAACCTTCGGTGCGCGTCAACGCCGTGGTGTTTTTGAAAGCAAACGGTAATGCTCGAAATGCAAAAGCCGTGATTGCGGAAAAGCCGATCAGCATCCAGAGATTCATTGGAAAGCCGTTCCTTGGCGAGTACAGATATTTTCAATCATTACGAGCATGCCGCCGATCACAAAGGGCGTGATCAGCAAGTTGTAGTCCTTGAAGAGCAACACCAGCAAAGGCGCACCGATGAAACCCAGCCAATAGCTGGAGATTTCCATGTAATGCGGCCAGTGCTTGCCGGCCAATGCAGTGAACTGAAGTGGCAAGAGCATCGTCATGGCGGCTGCAATGACCGGTGAGGCAAAACCTGCGCCGGCCATAAAGCCGATGTAAGTGCAGATGATCGACAAGGCGAAGATGGGTGTGCCTACGCCAACAAAATAAGCGAACGGGAAACTCGTTTTGTGTTTGAAGCGCGTTATGCATGCCGTGAAGATCGAGGGCGTCAGCAGTATCAATGACGCGAGAGTCTTACGCGTCGACGTCTGCTTGAGGTGCGGTGCCAACGTCGCTGAAAGCAAAACGAATCTGACGTTGAGTGCCAGAATAATCGGGATCAGTAACCATCCGTCGTTGTAGTTTTGTATGAGTAGAAACTGTAATGGCGTCGAAAAAATCAACAGGGTCGTTGCCATCGTCTGACTCAACGTCAGCGCTTGGGCAGCGCCCACCATTCCGATGGATAAATACAGAAAGATGAACGCGATGCCGAAGGTGATAGCGTCGCGCCCTCCCGCCTTGAGCGTTTGCGCGAAGGTGGAGTCGGATGAAGACTGGCAGCCGTTCATCAAGCCGCTCCTCGGACAGCCTGTTTTTCGTCCAGCGAGTAATACTGCTTGCGAGGCCCTTTGCTGCGAAACAACAAGCGTGGCGTGGTGGTCAGCGTCGAAGTTGCGGCTCGCGAGCGAACCTCATCGGCGCTGATGTTCAGAGTCGGGCGAGCATGCAATATCTTGTTATTGGCAATGATCAGAAACGTGCCGGTCTGCGCTGTGGAGACATTGCACCTGGCAGTGGGTAGTCCTGCACGGATTTTATCCAACACCTCTTGCCCACCGTTGAACGCGCGCATTCGCTCGCCGCTGTGAATGTCGATGCGGAAATCCAGTGCAACCCGGTAGCCATACAGTTCATTGTATTCAACGACATTTCGAACGCGCTCCTTCGAGCCACTGACGTTTTTGCCTGAAACAAAAATCGCCTGCATGCCAAGTAATGTTTGAATTTCTTTATCATCAAGTGATAACAGCAAGTCCGCCGGGAAGTAATAGGCGGTGGGCGTGTGTGTAGTGTCTCGGCACACAGTGAGTGCAAGAAAGTCAACGTCCAGGCTTTCATACAAATCATCTGAATGCGGGGTGATGTCGCCATAACCATTACCCCATTCCCTATACTTTTCAGCGGAAGGCTTCAAGTACAGGGCTTTATGGTCTTCATATTCGTACTTTATATCGGTCAAATGGAACAGGTCGGCCAGCGCTTCATGGACGGTGAGGGCAAGCGCAGGGCAGTCAATGGTGAAAATGTTTTTGATACACACGGCGGCGACACCTTTGTTGGTGCCGACCTGATCAAAATAGAGTGTGTCTTCTGGGTGGAGATAATTAAGGAATAAATTTGTCAGTTGTATTTTTAAGGTGTGGAGGTTTTGCTCCTTGTTCTTTTCCCACCACGATTCGATCACGCCGCTTAAATAGCCGAAGTCCAGAGATATGGTTTTTTCTTTAGATAATGCCTGTCGAAACAGGCTGGCGGAAATATTCTCGTTTGCGCAGTTGAGTAACATTGTTCTTCCTTGGTTTGTTTTTTCAAGGCGCGCATTCTAGTGTGTTTGGTTGAGAGGTAAAGTTGGCAATTATTGCGAGTTTTGTTCGATTGAAACTGTACTGTTGAAGAATAGCGAGGGTTAAATAAAAAACCGCCAGCCTCTGAAAGAGGTGGCGGTTTTTAGTGGCGGTGCTAGTTGGTTGTCAGTGAGCGGCCGGCGCTACTTCACGCAGCGCCTTGCCTTTCACCGGCGCATCGCCAGCGACGTAGTAAGGCGCGTTGCTGCGCGGCAAGGGCTTGCGGCCACGGATCTTGTCGGCGATTTTCTCGGCGATCATGATCGTCGGCGCGTTCAGGTTGCCGGTGGTGATGATCGGCATGATCGAAGCATCGACCACACGCAGACCCTGCATGCCATGCACGCGGCCTTCGCCGTCCACCACCGCCATCTCGTCGGTGCCCATCTTGCACGAGCAGGACGGGTGGAACGCGGTTTCGGCGTGTTCGCGGATGAACTTGTCCAGCTGCTCATCGGTTTGCACGTCGATGCCCGGGCTGATTTCGCGGCCACGGAAAGCGTCCAGTGCAGGCTGTTGCATGATTTCACGGGTCAGGCGGATGCCGTCGCGAAATTCCTGCCAGTCCTGCTCGGTGGCCATGTAGTTGAACAGGATGCTCGGGTGCTGGCGCGGGTCCTTGGATTTGACCTGGACGCGACCGCGGCTTGGCGAACGCATGGACCCCATATGCGCCTGGAAACCGTGCTCTTTCACACCGTTGCTGCCGTTGTAGTTAATCGCCACCGGCAGGAAGTGGTACTGGATGTTCGGCCATTCGAATTCCGGACGGGTGCGGATGAAACCGCCGGCTTCGAACTGGTTGCTGGCGCCGATGCCGGTGCCGTTGAACAGCCACTCGGCACCGATGGCCGGCTGGTTGTACCAGAGCAGCGACGGGTACAGCGACACCGGTTGGGTGCAGGCGTATTGCAGGTACAGCTCAAGGTGATCCTGCAGGTTTTCACCGACGCCCGGCAGGTCGTGAACGACCGGAATGTCGAGGCTTTCCAGCAGTTTCGCCGGGCCGACGCCGGAGCGTTGCAGCAGTTGCGGCGAAGCGATCGCGCCGGAGCAGACGATGACTTCCTTGCGGGCGCGGGCTTCAACGCGCTCTTCAGCCGCGCCAACCAGATAACGTACGCCGACCGCACGCTTGCCTTCGAACAGAACCTTGTCGGTCAGGGCGTGGGTGACGATGGTCAGGGTCGAACGCTTCTTGGCCACGTCCAGATAACCACGGGCGGTGGAAGCACGGCGGCCGTTCGGCGTCACGGTGCGGTCCATCGGGCCGAAGCCTTCCTGCTGGTAGCCGTTGAGGTCTTCGGTGCGCGGGTAACCGGCCTGCACGCCAGCTTCAACCATGGCGTGGAACAGCGGGTTGTTGCCGGCTTTCGGCGTGGTCACGCTGACCGGGCCGTCGCCACCGTGGTAGTCGTTCGGGCCGATGTCACGGGTTTCCGCTTTGCGGAAGTACGGCAGGCAGTCGAGGTAGGACCAGTCTTCCAGGCCTGGCAGTTTGGCCCAGCCGTCGTAGTCCATTGCGTTGCCGCGGATGTAGCACATGCCGTTGATCAGCGAGGAACCGCCGAGGCCCTTGCCGCGACCGCATTCCATCCGGCGACCGTCCATGTGTGGTTCCGGATCGGTTTCATACGCCCAGTTGTAGCGACGGCCTTGCAGCGGGAATGCCAGGGCGGCCGGCATCTGCGTGCGGAAGTCGAAACGGTAGTCCGGGCCGCCGGCTTCGAGCAGCAGGACGGTGACGCCTTCGTCTTCAGTCAGACGGGTCGCCAGGGTGTTACCGGCAGAGCCGGCACCGACGATGATGTAATCGAATTCTTGGGACATTGAATGCACCCTCTTTGAAAATGGGTCAGGTCAGGCCTGGCGAGTGCTTGGCACTCGCTTCGCGGGAAAGCCCGCTTCCACACTGGAATGGACGCTTGTGTGGGAGCGAGCTTGCTCGCGAAGGCGGCCTCGCGAGCAATACAGAACTCGGGTCTTAGAACACCGAGACGTAATCGCCCAGCTCGACCTGTACCGATTTGATGCGAGTGAAGTTGTTCAGCGAGCTGATGCCGTTCTCACGGCCGACGCCCGACTGCTTGTAACCGCCAACCGGCATTTTTGCGTCGGACTCGCCCCAGGCGTTGATCCAGCAGATACCGGCTTCCAGTTGATGAATCACGCGGTGGGCGCGGTTCAGGTCGCGGGTGACGATGCCGGCGGCCAGGCCGAAGTCGGTATCGTTGGCGCGGCGGATGACTTCTTCTTCGGTTTCGTAGCTCAGGATCGCCATCACCGGGCCGAAGATTTCTTCACGGACGATCGTCATGTCGTCGGTGCAGTCGGTGAACACGGTCGGGGCCACGAACGCGCCTTTGGCGAATTCGCCGTCGGTCAGACGCTCGCCGCCGCACAGGACACGGGCGCCTTCTTCTTTACCCTTGGCGATGTAGCCCAGCACGCTTTCCATGTGCGGGAAGCTGACCAGCGGGCCGAAGTTGGTGTTTTCGTCTTCCGGGTTGCCAACGCGGATGCGGGCAACGCGCTCGACGATCTTGGCCTCGAAAGCAGCTTTCAGGTGGCTCGGTACGAATACGCGAGTGCCATTGGTGCAGACCTGACCGGAGCTGTAGAAGTTGGCCATCATGGCGGTGTCGGCGGCGCGATCCAGGTCGGCGTCGTCGCAGATGATCAGCGGGGACTTGCCACCCAGTTCCATGGTCACGTCTTTGAGCGACGAAGCCGAAGCGCTGGCCATGACCTTCTTGCCGGTGTCGGTGCCGCCGGTGAAGGAGATCTTTTCAATGCGCGGGTGCTCGGTCAGCCAGGTGCCGACTTCACGGCCGCTGCCGGTCAGCACGTTGAACACACCGTTTGGAACGCCGGCTTCGGTGTAGATTTCGGCCAGTTTCAGGGTGGTCAGCGAGGTGACTTCGCTTGGTTTGAAGATCATCGCGTTACCGGCCGCCAGGGCAGGGGCGGATTTCCACAGGGCGATCTGGATCGGGTAGTTCCACGCGCCGATGCCGGCGACCACGCCCAGCGGTTCGCGACGGGTGTAGACGAAGGACGTGTCACGCAGCGGGATCTGCTCGCCTTCGATGGCGGGTACCAGGCCTGCGTAGTATTCCAGCACGTCGGCGCCGGTGACGATGTCGACGTACTTGGTTTCAGAGAAGGCTTTACCGGTGTCCAGGGTTTCCAGGGCCGCCAGTTCATCGTTGCGCTCGCGCAGGATGTCGACGGCGCGGCGCAGGATGCGCGAACGCTCCATGGCGGTCATCGCGGCCCAGATTTTCTGGCCCTTTTCGGCGCTGACCACAGCACGCTCGACGTCTTCCTTGGTCGCACGTTGCACCAATGCGAGGACTTCACCGTTAGCCGGGTTGATGGCTTCGAAAGTGGCATCGCTGCCGGCGTCGGAGTACGCGCCATCGATGTAGAGTTTTTGCAGTTCGAAACGGGCCATAGTGTCCTCGCAAGTGCATTAGTGGTTGGCGTTGGTCACCGGGTGAGCCATGTAGCTGTGGCATCGCCGGTCGGTGACAGTTCAGGGACCGAGCGTTTTTTCTGTGCTCTAGCTCACCTGCTTGGCCAATTGGAAATCCATGTATTCGTAAGCGATCTGTTGCGCCTGCGCAGTGTCGAAAGCGTCTCCCGACAGCGCGCCGCGCAACCACAAACCGTCGATCAGAGCTGCCAGTCCACGGGCGGCGGTGCGCGCATCTTCGAGCGGCAACGCACGGCGGAACTCGCAGCACAGGTTGGAATACAGACGGTGATCGTTGATCCGCTGCAACCTGTGCAAAGACGGCTGGTGCATGCTGGTGGCCCAGAAGGCCAGCCAGGTTTTCATTGCCGGGCCATTGACCTGGCTGGCGTCGAAGTTGCCTTCGATGATCACCTGCAGATGCGCCCGGGGGCTGCTGTCTGCCAGCGCCTGACGGCGCGCGGTGACGCTCTCGCTGAGGGCGGTCATCAGATACCGCATCGTGGCGGCGATCAGGCCATTCTTGTCCTGAAAATAGTGACTGATGATGCCATTCGAGACACCGGCCAAACGGGCGATCAGCGCAATGCTGGCGTCCCCCATTCCGACCTGATCAACCGCCTGCAAAGTGGCTTCGATCAGTTGTTGGCGGCGGATGGGTTGCATACCGACCTTGGGCATCTTGCACATCTCCTTAGGCCTTCCGACGGACGACAAACGCCTATCGGATTGAGGGCCAGTCTATTTTGTTTTGATTGAACGTTCAATCAACAAAGAATAAGATCTGCGACAAATCGTCGCTGCCTACAGAATTTTCTTACGTGTAAGTGGCGATAAAACCGACATCTGAAAATGCTCGAAACCTGCGCGGGGCAAGGCGCGGTTCGACGTTCGATGGACGTGTTGAATGGGCAAGACGCTCAAGGCCAGGTTTCGGATGAACGTCCATGCCTCGGCCACGACGGCGATTCGCGATGCCATCTCTGCAGGTTCGGGCTTTTTTCGGGGTGTCTTTATATCACCCGCCGGTCGGCTGCCAACTAACCGATTGGTCGGGTTCCGTGTTGCCTTGTGTTCTTCTCTCGCACTGCCTGGAGCATTTGTGCCATGAGTTCTGCCTCGCTTATAAAGACCCCGCCCGAGAAGGTGACGGTCAACGGTTGGGTGTTCTACACCTCTACCGCGCTGATTCTGTTGTTGACCGCCATTCTGATCATCGCCCCGCAAGAGGCCGGCAGAATGCTGGGAGTGGCTCAGGCCTGGTTGTCCCGCAGCTTCAGCTGGTACTACATGGTGGTGATCGCCGCTTACCTCGTGTTTGTGGTCGGCCTGGCGTTTTCCTCCTACGGCAAACTCAAACTGGGTAGCAAGGACGACACCCCGGATTTCAGCTATGGCGCCTGGGCGGGGATGCTGTTCTCGTCGGGTATCGGTATTTCGCTGCTGTACTTCGGCGCCTCCGAGCCGCTGGATCACTACTTCAATCCGCCGGAAGGCGCGTCCGCTACCAACCTGGCGGCACGTCAGGCTGTCCAGCTGACCTTCCTGCACTGGGGCCTGCACGGCTGGGCGATCTACGCGCTGGTCGGTCTGGCCGTGGCCTATTTCGCTTACCGTCACAATCAGCCGCTGGCCCTTCGTTCGGCGCTGTATCCACTGGTGGGCGAGCGTTGGGTCAAGGGCGCTGCCGGTCATGCGGTGGACGGCTTCGGCATGTTCGTGACCCTGCTGGGTCTGGTGACCAACCTGGGGATCGGCTCGCTGCAAGTGTCTTCGGGTCTGGAAAACCTGTTCGGCATGGAGCACAGCAACACCAACCTGCTGATCGTGATCATCGTGATGAGCACCGTGGCCACCATCGCTGCCGTGTCCGGTGTGGAAAACGGCATCCGTCGTCTGTCCAACCTCAACATCATTCTGTTCAGCGGCCTGCTGATTTTCGTGCTGCTGTTCGGCCCGA
This sequence comes from Pseudomonas sp. PHC1, assembly GCF_046487845.1. Classification (NCBI taxonomy): domain Bacteria; kingdom Pseudomonadati; phylum Pseudomonadota; class Gammaproteobacteria; order Pseudomonadales; family Pseudomonadaceae; genus Pseudomonas; species Pseudomonas sp. PHC1. Next base: position 167,285 of record NZ_JBJXHJ010000002.1, on the reverse strand, counting down.
CCCTGCACCTGCTCAACGGCTTCGTGCAGAACATCGGCGACTACCTCAACGGCGTGGTGCTGAAGACCTTCGACCTGTACGTCTATGAAGGCGACAGCGAGAAGTCCGACCGCTGGTTGGGTCTGTGGACGCTGTTCTACTGGGCGTGGTGGATTTCCTGGGCTCCATTCGTCGGCATGTTCATTGCGCGTATTTCCCGTGGTCGTACCGTGCGTGAGCTGGTGGCGGGCGTGCTGCTGATTCCGCTGGGTTTCACCCTGGCGTGGCTGTCGATCTTCGGTAACTCGGCACTGGATCTGGTGATGAACCAGGGCGCGGTGGAACTGGGCAAGACGGCGCTGGAACAGCCGTCGATGGCGATCTATCAGTTGCTTGAGCACTACCCGGCGTCGAAAGTCGTCATCGGTGTGTCGATCTTTGTTGGTTTCGTGCTGTTCCTGACCCCGGCGGACTCCGGCGCGGTGATGATGGCGAACCTGTCCTGCAAGGGCGGCAACGTCGACGAAGACGCCCCGCACTGGTTGCGGATTTTCTGGTCGGTCGTGATCACCCTGGTGACTATCGGCCTGCTGTTTGCCGGTAACTTCGAAGCCATGCAGACCATGGTAGTGCTGGCCGGTCTGCCGTTCTCGGTGGTGCTGGTGTGCTTCATGTTCGGCCTGCACAAGGCGATGCGCCAGGACATGCAGATCGAACAGGAGCAGGCGCAACTGGCTGAGCGCGGTCGTCGTGGTTTCAGTGAGCGCCTGACCCAGCTGGACCTGCAACCGAGCCAGGCGGTGGTGCAGCGCTTCATGGACAAACACGTCAGCCCGGCGCTGGAAGATGCCGCTGCGCAAATGCGTGCACAGGGTCTGGAAGTGCAGACGCTGCTGGGCAAATCCAAACGCTGCATGGGCGTGCGGGTCGAGATGGAAGAGGGCAACCCTTTTGTCTACGAAGTGAGCCTGGACGGCTACCTGGCAACCCCGAGCGAGTCGGTGCAGTCCGATGAAGCGCGTCAGCGGTTCTACCGCGCCGAGGTGTACCTGCACAACGGCAGCCAGGACTACGACCTGATGGGCTTCACACAGGATCAGATCACGCGCGATGTGCTCGATCAGTTTGAAAGCCATCGGCAGCTCCTTGGCCGGGTGTACAGCTGAGTTGTGAAGTGATCTTTCCTGCACGTTGTGCGGGAATACAATGGGGGCTCAAGTTGAGCCCCTTTTTTGTGCCTGATCGTTCCCACGCTCTGCGTGGGAACGATCAACGTGGGAGCGATCATCATGCAAACAAAAACGCCGCGATCCTCTCGCGGCGTTTTTGTGTCTGCTCTCTTTATCCCAGGTTCTTGCCGAGCAGCGCGTGGTAAAGCTCGCTGTCCCCGAGAATCCCCACCACATGGTTGTTGTCGTGCAGCACGAGTTTGTTGCCGGTCTGGTAACGGATCTGCAGCGCGTCACGCATGCCGATGTTCGAGTCCACCAGCGTCGGCTTGCGTTCCAGGCCTTCCACGGCTTGCCCCGGTGCCCAGTTCTGCAGGTTCAGCACCGAACCGTTCTGCCGCGCACCCTTGATGGTGTTGCCTTCGGCCAGGTCCAGCCATGAATCGCCGCCCGGGTCCAGGCACACCGAACCATTGATGCGTTTGCAGTTGTCCAGGGTGCGCATCAGGCTGCGACCGCACAGCACGTTCAGCGGATTGGTGTGGGCGACGAAGGTGCGCACATAGTCGTCCGCCGGGTTGAGCACGATCTCTTCCGGCACGCTGTACTGGATGATCCGGCCGTCTTTCATGATTGCGATGCGGCTGCCGAGTTTGAGCGCTTCGTCGAGGTCGTGGCTGACGAACACGATGGTCTTGCTCAGCTTGCGTTGCAGTTCCAGCAGTTCATCCTGCAGACCCTGACGGATCAGCGGGTCGAGCGCCGAGAACGGTTCGTCCATCAGCAGGATGTCGGCGTCCATCGCCAGCGCACGGGCCAGGCCTACACGCTGTTGCATACCGCCGGACAGCTCGTTGGGTTTCTTGTTGCGCCACTGGGTCAGGCCCACGAGCTCAAGCTTGTCGTCGACCAGTTTGCGGCGTTCTTTCTCGGGACGACCCTGCATTTCCAGACCGAAGCTGATGTTTTCGCGCACTGTCAGCCAGGGCATCAGGGCGAATTTCTGGAACACCATCGCAATGCGCTTGGTGCGCATCATTTTCAGTTCGGCAGGGCTGCAGGACGCGATGTCGATCTGCTTGCCTTCGTGTTCGACGAACAGCTTGCCGCGGCTCACGGTGTTGAGGCCGTTGATGCAACGCAGCAGGCTGGATTTGCCGGAGCCGGACAAGCCCATCAGTACGCAGATCTCGCCTTTCTCGATATCCAGGCTGGCTTTTTCAACGCCGACAATCTGCCCGGTCTTTTTCAGGATCTCGTTACGGGTCATGCCCTGATCCAGCAGCTTGAGCGCCTCGCGTGGATCCTTGGCGAAGATAACGTCAACGTTATCGAAGCGAATAATGCTCATGCGTCACCCCCTACTTTGGCGTCGGGTTGTTTGCAGATACGGTCGAGCATGATCGCCAGCAGTACGATCGCCAGGCCCGCTTCGAAGCCCAGGGCGATATCAGCAGTGTTCAGTGCGTTGACCACCGGTTTGCCGAGTCCGTCGGCGCCCACCAGTGCCGCGATCACCACCATCGACAGCGACAGCATGATGCACTGGGTGATGCCGGCTGCGATGCTCGGCATGGCGTGGGGCAGTTCGATCCGTGAAAGCAATTGGCGACGCGAGCAGCCGAAGGCCTTGCCGGCGTCCATCAGTTCTTCCGGGACATCGCGGATGCCCAGGTAGGTCAGGCGGATCGGCGCAGCGATGGCGAACACCACCGTGGAGATCAGGCCCGGCACTACTCCCAGCCCGAAGAGGGTCAGGGTAGGAATGAGGTAAACGAAGGTCGGTACGGTCTGCATCAGATCGAGTACCGGCCTCATCAAAGTGTAGAACATCGGTTTGTGCGCGGCGACGATGCCCAGCGGCACGCCGATCAACACGCAGACCAGGGTGGCGAACATGACCTGGGCGAGGGTTTCCATGGTTTCCTGCCAGTACCCCAGGTTGAGGATCAGCAGGAAGGAGGCGACCACGAACGCGGTCAGGCCCCATTTGCGTTGGATGAGGTGGGCCAGCAGGGCGATGAGGCCGATCAGCACCAGCGGGTTGAACCAGGTCAGCGCAAACGTCACGCCGTGGATCATCGTTTCCAGGGTCACGGCGATTGCGTCGAAGGTGTTGGCGCCATGTTGCGTCAACCAATCAACGAAGTCCGCGATGTACTGGCCTAAAGGGATTTTCTGATCAATCAGCATGGTAGTGAACGTCCGCATGCAAGGAAATAAACAGCCCGGGCGGTTAGCCCGCCCGGCATAAGCGATGCCTTTTTAATTCAAGGCTGAGTCAGCTTGGCTTTCACGGCTTCCAGGCCAGGTTTACCGTCAATGGTGGTCACGCCAGCGAGCCAGGTATCGAGCACCTGTGGATTCTTTTTCAGCCAGGCCATGGCGGCCGCATCAGGCTTCATCTTGTCGTCCAGGATGTTGCCCATCAGTTCGCTTTCCATGTCGACGGTGAACTCCAGGTTTTTCAGCAGTTGGCCAACGTTGCTGCATTCCTCGGCGTAGCCCTTGCGGGTGTTGGTCGCCACGGTGGCGGCGCCGAAATCCGGGCCGAAGTAATCGTCACCGCCGGTCAGGTACTGAATCTTGAAGCGCTTGTTCATCGGGTGCGGCGCCCAGCCGAGGAAGACCACGGCGGTGTCGCGTCTCTGTGCTCGGTCAACCTGCGACAGCATGCCCGCTTCGCTGGATTCGACAACCTTGAAGCCGGCGTCTTTCAGGCCGAAGGCGTTCTTGTCGATCATGCTCTGGATCAGGCGGTTGCCGTCGTTGCCCGGCTCGATCCCGTAGATCTTGCCGTCGAGTTCCTTCTTGAATTTGGCGATGTCGGCGAAGTCGTGCAGGCCCTTGTCATATAAAGCCTGGGGAACGGCGAGGGTGTATTTGGCGCCCTTGAGGTTGGTGCGCACGGTTTCCACGGTGCCGGCGTCGCGGTAGGCCTTGATGTCGTTTTCCATGGTCGGCATCCAGTTGCCGAGGAACACGTCCATGTTCTTGCCGTCGGCCAGCGACTTGTAGGTCACGGGTACGGAAATCATGGTGGTCTTGGTCTTGTAGCCGAGGGCGTTGAGCACGACGGAGGTGGTGGCGGTGGTTGCGGTGATGTCGGTCCAGCCGACATCGGAGAAGTTCACGGTACTGCATTGCGCCGGTTCTGCGGCTTGAGCCAGTAACGGCAGACTCAGCATGGCGGCCAACAACAACGACGGGGAACCTTTCATGAATGGACTCCTTGGTGTTTTTTTTGGCAGTGTTCCGATTGGACCACCGCACTTATGGGTTGCGGTTGGATGGCGTTCTGGAGACAGCTCTACCGCAGCGCCTTGCAATCGAGTCGATACGATCATGTACCAGTGAAAATCTGACGCCTACCGGGTGCGTCGTATCCAGTACAGGGATGGTCGCATCCAGTGTCAGTGACGTCGTTTACAGCTTTTTTCTGCCCTTTCTGGCCATCTGAACCGCATAAAAACGGCGAAAACACGGGCTGAAACCGGCACGGCGTTTGTGGGCATGAGTACGTCGGTGTGAGACGCCGAACGACCCGGGAAAAGCCTGATGATGCGGGCATTCCGGCGGATCGCAGCTTGAGCGTAGCAGCTCCGCCAGCGGGCGCTTCACGCCCCGGACCGGCATTCTCAGGAGCTCTGCAGCAATGGCTATCAGCGTTTTCGACCTGTTCAAAATCGGCATCGGCCCTTCCAGTTCCCACACCGTCGGCCCCATGCGCGCCGCCGCTCTGTTTGTCGAGTCATTGCGCGACAGGCACCTGCTGGAGCAAGTACGTCGCGTCGAGGTGCAGTTGTTCGGTTCGCTGTCCGCCACCGGTGTCGGTCATGGCAGTGACAACGCGGTGATCATGGGCCTGATGGGCGAGTGGCCGGACGCGATCGACCCGTCGCAGATCGGCCCGCGGATCCAGGCCTTGCGCGAAACCCACACGCTGTTGCTCGACGGTCGTTTGTCGGTGCCCTTTATATGGGCCCGCGACATGCGTCTGATCGACGAGAACCTGCCGTTCCACCCCAACGCCATGACCCTGGTTGCCGAAGGCGATCACGGTGAACTGCATCGCGACACCTACTATTCGGTCGGCGGCGGTTTTGTGGTGGACGAGGCGCAGGCCTCCAGCGGCGTGGTGGATCTGGATCGCACCGAGTTGCCCTATGATTTTTCCAGCGCGGTAGAGCTGTTGGAACTGTGCAAGACCCACAACCTGCGCGTGGCCGAATTGATGATGGCCAACGAGAAGGTCTGGCGCAGCGAAGAGGAAATCCGCGCCGGCCTGATGAAGCTCTGGCGAGCGATGCAGGATTGCGTCGAGCAGGGCCTCAAGCACGAGGGCATCCTGCCCGGCGGTCTCAATGTGCGCCGTCGCGCGGCGAAGTTGCACCGCAGCCTTCAGGAACTGAACAAGCCCAACGTGATCGGCTCGACCCTCAGCGCCATGGAGTGGGTCAACCTGTTCGCCCTCGCGGTGAACGAGGAAAACGCCGCCGGCGGTCGCATGGTCACGGCACCCACCAACGGCGCGGCGGGGATCATTCCGGCGGTGCTGCACTATTTCATGAAATTCAGCGAGGCGGTGACCGACGCCAACGTGGTCGACTACTTCCTCGGGGCGGCGGCGGTGGGAATACTGTGCAAGAAGAACGCCTCGATCTCCGGCGCTGAAGTGGGTTGCCAGGGGGAGGTCGGTTCGGCCTGTGCGATGGCGGCTGCAGGGCTGGCCGAAATCCTCGGCGCAAGCCCGGAACAGTTGTGCAACGCGGCGGAAATCGGCCTCGAACATAACCTCGGCCTGACCTGCGATCCGGTGGGCGGTCTGGTGCAAGTGCCGTGCATCGAACGCAATGCGATTGCGGCGGTGAAGGCGATCAACGCGGCACAGATGGCGTTGCGTGGGGACGGTCAGCACTTCATCTCGCTGGACCGGGTGATCCGCACCATGCGTGATACCGGCGCCGACATGCATGACAAATATAAAGAGACCTCTCGGGGCGGCTTGGCGGTCAGCGCGGTGGAATGCTGATACCGCCAGACCAGTCAAAACTGCGCACCAAGTGAGCACCGGATATCAAACGCGCCACCTTTTGGCGCGTCGCTATCAGATAAGAGCCTTTCCCACCTCCAGCGCCTGATTCGAAGACGCTACCGTCCGTCACCTGTGCCTGCGGTGACACTGTAGGACAATCGCGCGCAGGCCAGTTCCCACAAGTGCTACCGATTTGCTCACACGCTCCGGGGCAGGGCTTTCGCGGCCGCTGATGGCACTTCGAATTAGCCTTCGGCGGAGCGCTTGTATAGACGCATCGCTACGTCGTTTTCAGGAGTTATTGAACAGCCATTCAAATTTAGGCATGGCATTTGCTCTGTCATAACCAAGCCCGTCTCACGCAAGAGAACGATGGCAATAACAAGAGCCTCCGCCTGAGGCCATCACCCGCTTTGTGTGAGGAGATACCGCGATGACGTCGTTCAACTCAGGGGCTCAAACCCAGAACCGTGCGCCTCAATCCATCGGCTTTCTGCTGCTGGACAATTTCACGCTGATTTCCCTTGCGTCGGCAGTCGAACCGCTGCGCATGGCGAACCAGTTGTCCGGTCGCGAGCTGTATCGCTGGACCACCCTCACCGTCGACGGCGGTCAGGTCTGGGCCAGTGACGGTCTGCAGATCACCCCCGACGCCTCCATGCATAAAGCCCCGGCCCTCGACACCGTTATCGTGTGCGGCGGGATCGGCATTCAACGCACGGTGACCCGTGAACACGTCTCGTGGCTGCAAAGCCAGGCGCGCCAGTCGCGCCGCCTCGGTGCCGTGTGCACCGGCAGCTGGGCCCTGGCCTGCGCCGGCCTGCTCGACGGTTTCGATTGCAGCGTGCACTGGGAATGTCTGGCGGCGATGCAGGAAGCTTTCCCGCGCGTTGCGATGAGCACCCGTTTGTTCACCCTCGACCGCAACCGTTTCACCAGCTCCGGCGGCACCGCGCCGCTGGACATGATGCTGCACCTGATCAGCCGCGATCACGGCCGTGAACTGTCCGCCGCGATCTCCGAGATGTTCGTCTACGAACGCATCCGCAACGAACAGGATCACCAGCGCGTACCGCTCAAGCACATGCTCGGCACCAACCAGCCGAAACTGCAGGAAATCGTTGCGCTGATGGAAGCCAACCTGGAAGAGCCGATCGACCTCGACGAACTGGCGGTGTACGTCGCCGTGTCCCGTCGCCAGCTCGAACGCCTGTTCCAGAAATACCTGCACTGCTCGCCGTCGCGCTACTACCTCAAGCTGCGCCTGATCCGCGCCCGGCAATTGCTCAAGCAGACGCCGATGTCGATCATCGAAGTGGCGTCGGTCTGCGGCTTCGTCTCGACGCCGCACTTCTCCAAGTGCTACCGCGAGTATTTCGGCATTCCGCCGCGTGACGAGCGCGTCGGCTCCAATACCACCCAGCAGGTGGCGATGATGCCGCTGCCGCAGGCCATCGTGATGTCGCCGCTGTCCGGGCCGATGTCGGCGCTGAGCCAGGCGCGCAACGAGTCAACGTTCGCCAGCGTGCGTCTCTAAAAGAAAGATCGCAGCCTGAAGGATCGTTCCCACGCTCTGCGTGGGAACGCAGCCCGGGACGCTCTGCGTCCCCAGAGACCGAACGCGGAGCGTCCGTTGAGGCATTCCCACGCGGACGGTTCGACGCCTCGACGTGGGAACGATCACGCCCAAGTCTTCAGGCGCGGGTTTGCTGATACTGCGCCAGGGCCGGCAGCAACTGCTTGTCGATGGCTTCGCGCACGATCGGCTGAATGCTCGCACTGCTGGTGTACATTTGCTTGACCATGGTGCGCAGCGTGTTGGCGCGCACATCGTCCAGACCCCGCACCGCGCACTCGCAGGCTTGCTGGGCAGTAGAGCCCGACGGTACTTCGAATCCCAACGACTTGAGCTGGCCCAGCAGGTCTTCCTGATCAATCAAATCGGCATACATCATGACGCGAATCCTTCTTCGGCAACGGAGGTCGTGGCTCGATTCTGGTAGGCCTGCACAGACACGGCAAGGGCGATTTGTCGCAGTGGCCGCGACGGCTATGAACAGGTCGTTTTCGACTAACTCGCCGGCAGGGGGAGTGGGCACACTGGCTTCAGCTTGCTTCACGAAGGTTTGGTCACCCTCGCCACGGCAGCTCCTCAACAGTACCCTCGCCCCGATCCTGTCACGGCTTGTATCGGGGCTTTTTTTGCCTGCGAACAGCGTTGACGCGGGCTAGCGCTGCAACACCAGAATCCGCGACAGCAACTCATCCCGGTCGATGTAGCAGCCCTGAAAATGCCGGGCTCCGGTGGCCGGATCGAACGCGTTGCGTGCGTGCAGGGTACGGCGGTTGTCGAAGCACCAGAGCTCGCCCGGACTGAGCCGCTGCACCACCCGAAAGCGTGGCTCGCGGGTCATGGCGATGAAGCGTCGGTAAGCGCGATACAGCAGGGGCATCTGCTCCACGGACGTGTCGAACGCGCCCCGCAGGAAGTTGGCCATGCGGATTTCCGCAACCCGGCCCAACGCATCCAGGGCGATGATCGGCGCCAGGCAGCGATAGTCGCTGTGGCGATCCTTGTTGCGAAACTCCACCGGGATCTCGCACAGCGCCCGAAACGACGCGGGATCTTCCTGGCGCAGGGCTTCGGCAATCGCAAAGCCGTCGACGAAAATGCTCTCGCCGCCCTCCGCGTCGTTCACCAGACAATGCAGAAATTGCAGCCCCGGTTGCAGCTCGCGGGTTGGCAGGTCGGTGTGCAATGGCAGGTTGAATGCGGTGTAGGCGTTGCTGTCGGCGTCGGCCTTCGATTGCACGTTGAACAACACGCCGAAGTTGCTCTCGCGGATGAACGAAATGCGCTGGGCGATCAGCTTCAGTGAACCGGGTGCGGTGGGCACGCCGCGCACCTGGGTCAGGCCGATGTCGCGTACCGCCAGCAACCATTGCAGCAACGCGGCGTTGTCGTTCATCAGGGCTGCATAGTCGAACACCGGCAACTGCAAATCGCTGCGCCACAGGAAGGGTTTCGGTTTGGCGGCGAGGCGTTCGTGGCGGGATTCGTCGTCGTAGGCATGGGCGCGCAACCAGCCGGCATCGAAGCGGCTGAGGTGGCCGTCCTGCCAGTCGATGCGCAGACAGCCATCGGTGTCGATGTGCACGGCGGAGGGCGACAGATCCTGCGCCACATCGACGATCTCGAACACCTGTTCGCGGGTGACGCTGTAGACGCAGTGCGGACACGGACAGTTGTCGCGCAGCCACACATGGTGGAACGGGCTGACGCGCCCGTCGGCCCATTCGATCAGGACGCGATCCGCCAGGTTCTGCACGCCGTTCAGCGCGCTGATCAACGGATAGGTACGGAAATCGGCAACGGCGGCGGTTTGCATGACGGCTCCTTTCGATGGGTGGATTTACCGGGCTGGGGGCAGGGCGATGACCCGGCCGATGTAAGCGGGAGCGGTCAGATCGGCCTGCTCGGCGACGATGGCTTGCAGACGGCCCAGGGTGTCCGGGGTAAACGGTGCGGAACGCGGCCCGGCCAGATCGACGTGCAACAGCATCTGTTCGTTGCCGGCCAGCTCCTTGTCACCGCCGGCCAGGTGCAGGCTGTGATAGAGGTGCAGGCGTTTCTGGTCGTGGCCGATGATCTGCGTGCGCACCTCGACTTCAGCATCGAGCTTCACTTCGTGCAGGTAGTTGAGGTGCAGTTCGAGGGTGAACAGCGAGTGACCACTGGCTTCGCGGTTGTTGCTGTCCATGCCGAGGCGATCCATCAGGGCGTCGGTGGCGTAGCTGAAAATCAGCAGATAGAAGGCGTCGCGCAGGTGGCCGTTGTAGTCGACCCAGTCGGGGATGATGCGGGTTTGGTAGGTGGTGAGGGTGGGCATGTTTTCTCCTGATGCGATCGTTCCCACGCTCTGCGTGGGAACGCCTCCTGTGACGCTCTGCGTCACGCTTTTGGGACGCGGAGCGTCCCGGGCTGCATTCCCACGCAGACGGTTCGACGCCTCGACGTGGGAACGATCGGTTACTCGCTGAAACTCATCCCGTGCTTTTCTTTGGTGGTCTTCACCGCCTCAAGCACCGCCAGCAGGCAATCATCACGATAGCGCTCCAGCGCCGAAATACTGTGCCGGCCCAGTTGCTCGCGGGTGCCGTCCACCACATCGTCGATCAACTTGTCGGTCAGTTCCGGTGCCGGCAGGTAGGTCCATGGCAGTTGCAGCGCCGGGCCGAACTGCGACATGAAGTGACGCATGCCGGCATCGCCACCGGCCAGGGTGTAGGTCAAAAACGTACCCATGAATGACCAGCGCAGACCGGCGCCAAAGCGGATCGCATCGTCGATTTCGCCGGTAGTTGCCACTCCGTCGTTGACCAGATGCAGCGCCTCGCGCCACAGCGCTTCGAGCAGGCGGTCGGCGATAAAGCCCGGCACTTCCTTGCGCACATGCAGCGGGCGCATGCCGAGGGCTTCGTAGACTTTCATCGCCGCCTGAATCGCTTGCGGCGCGGTGTTCTTGCCGCCGACCACTTCCACCAGTGGCAGCAGGTAAACCGGGTTGAACGGGTGACCGACCACGCAGCGTTCCGGGTGGGTCGAGCTCTCGTAGAACTCGCTCGGCAACAGGCCGGAGGTGCTGGAGCCGATCAACGCATTCGGCTTGGCCGCTGCACTGATCTTGCTGTGCAGCTCCAGTTTCAGTTCGAGGCGTTCCGGGGCGCTTTCCTGGATGAAATCCGCATCGCGCACGCATTCTTCAATGGTCGCCACAAAGCGCAGGCGATCCTGCGAAGCACCCGGCGCCAGACCGTTTTTCTCCAGTGCGCCCCAGGCGTTGGCCACGCGCTTGCGCAGCGCCGCTTCGGCGCCCGGCGCCGGGTCCCAGGCCACCACGTCGAGGCCGTGGGCGAGGGCGCGGGCGACCCAGCCGCTGCCGATGACGCCGCTGCCCAGTGCTGCGAAGGTTTTGATTTCGGTGATAAAGCTCATGGTCACTTCCTGGAATGAGGCAAAAAAACGGTGGGCGTCAATGGCCCGCCCACCGGGGGAAAGGGGGATGTCAGCCGCGCTGGGTCAGGCCCATTTTCTTGCGACCTTCAGCCGGGGTCAGCACGCGGGCGCCGAGGCGGCTGAGGATCTCGGTGGCGCGTTCGACCAGTTGGCCGTTGGTCGCCAGCACGCCTTTGTCCAGCCACAGGTTGTCTTCCAGGCCGACCCGCACGTTGCCGCCGAGCAGCACCGCCTGCGCCGCCATCGGCATCTGCATCCGGCCGATGCCGAACCCGGCCCACACCGCGTCGGCGGGCAGGTTGTCGACCATGGCTTTCATGGTGGTGGTGTCGGCCGGCGCACCCCACGGAATGCCCAGGCACAGCTGGAACAGCGGGTTGTCGAGCAGGCCTTCCTTGATCATCTGTTTGGCGAACCACAGGTGACCGGTGTCGAAAATCTCCAGCTCGGCCTTAACGCCCAGTTCGGTGATGCGTTTGGCACCGGCGCGCAGTTGGGCCGGGGTGGAGACATAAATGGTGTCGCCGTCGCCGAAATTCAGGGTGCCGCAATCCAGGGTGCAGATTTCCGGCAGCAGTTCTTCGACGTGGGCCAGGCGGGTCAGCGGCCCGACCAGATCGGTGTTCGGGCCGAACTCCATCGGGCTCTCGCCCGGGCCGATTTCCAGGTCGCCGCCCATGCCGGCGGTGAGATTGACGATGATGTCGACGTCGGCTTCGCGAATGCGCTCCATGACTTCGCGGTACAGCGCCACGTCGCGGCTGAACTTGCCGGTCTGCGGGTCACGGACGTGGCAGTGCACGACCGTGGCGCCGGCCTTGGCCGCTTCCACCGCGGCAGCGGCGATCTGTTTCGGGGTGACCGGCACGTGTGGGCTCTTGGCGGTCGTGTCGCCAGCACCGGTGAGTGCGCAGGTGATGATGACGTCGTGGTTCATGGTGCGTTTTCCTTCAGGCGTGATGGGTCTGTTCGCAGCCCGTGGCGGGCTGCGAAGTGGTTCGTTCGTTGCGGTTTACTTGCTGGTGAGCTGGAGGTTCTCAGCCGCCGGTTTGCCATCGAAAGTGGTGACGCCTTCGAGCCAGCGCTGTTTGTCCTGCGGGTGATCCTTGAGCCATTGTTTGGCCGATTCGAAAGCGTCCTTGTGATCGAGCAGCGGCTGCATCATCCGGCTCTCGTCTTCGGCGGTGAACGTCAGGTTGCTCAGCAGGCGGCTGACGTTCGGGCATTGTTCGGCGTATTTCGGCGCGGTGACGGTCCACACGGTGGCCATGCCTTCGTTCGGGCCGAGGGCGTCGTCGCTGCCGGTCAGGTAGGTCATCTGCACGTTGACGTTCATCGGGTGCGGCGCCCAGCCGAAGAACACCACGGCCTCCTTGCGACGCACGGCGCGGTCAACGGCGGCGAGCATCCCGGCCTCGCTCGATTCCACGAGCTGGAACTTGCCGAGACCGAACTGGTTCTTGGCGATCATCGCCTTGATCTGGGTGTTGGCGCCCGAGCCGGGTTCGATGCCGTAGATCTTGCCGCCCAGTTCTTTCTCGAATTTGGCGATGTCGGCGAAGGTTTTCAGGCCCTTGTCGGCCAGATAGGTCGGCACGGCGAGGGTGGCGCGCGCGTCCTTGAGGCTTGGCGCTTCAAGCACCTTGACCTGGTTGGCTTCGACGAACGGGGTGATGGTCTGGGTCATCAGCGGGTTCCAGTAGCCGAGGAACAGGTCCAGACGCTGGTCGCGGATCCCGGCGAAGACGATTTGCTGGGACGCGCTGGTTTGTTTGGTGCTGTAGCCGAGGCCGTCGAGCAGTACCTGAGCCATGGCGCTGGTGGCGATCACGTCGGTCCAGTTCACGACGCCCATGCGTACGTTCTGACAGGATGCGGCATCGGCTGCCATGACACTGGCGCTTAAAAACGCGGTACCACTGAGTGCGAGAACACAGCTGCTGATCAGTCGTTTCATGTCGGGTTCCTCGGCAGGTCGTTATTGTGGGTTCCGGTGTCTGATGCGCCGGTGATGCTCAAATTACGCAGCAATGCCCCCGTAAAAACGCACTGCGGCGACCAGCTATTGCACTGCAGCGACCTGTGCTCTTGAATGCCGCCGACAACTGGCGTATCAACGTTGCACGCTACCCGCGAATCGAGTGCGCGCCATGTCCCAGGATTTCTACTTTCTGTTGATGCCGGGTTTTTCCGCCATCGGTTTCATCTCTGCGATCGAACCGCTGCGGGTGGCCAATCGCTTTCGCGGCGAGCTGTACCGCTGGCACGTGTTGAGCGCCGATGGCGGGGCGGTGCTGGCTAGCAACGGGATGTCGGTCAACGCCGATGCGGCGCTGGAGCCGCTGAAGAAAGGGGCAACGCTGCTGGTAGTCGCCGGTTTTGAACCGCTGAAATTCGCCACCCCGGCGCTGGAGCACTGGCTGCGACGGCTGGACAACGAAGGCGTGACCCTCGGCGCCATCGACACCGGCAGCTTCGTCCTTGCCGAGGCGGGCCTGCTCGATGGCCATCGCCTGACCCTGCACTGGGAGGCCATCGACGCCTTCAAGGAATCTTATCCACAGCTCAGCGTTACTCAGGAGCTGTTCGAGATCGACCGTCGGCGCATCACGTCTGCCGGCGGCACCGCGTCCATCGATCTGATGCTCGACCTGATCGCCCAGGCCCATGGCCCGCAACTGGCGATCCAGGTCAGCGAGCAGTTTGTATTGGGGCGGATTCGTCCGCGCAAGGACCACCAACGCATGGAAGTCGCCACGCGCTACGGCATCAGCAACAAGAAACTGGTGCATGTGATTGGCGAGATGGAGCAGCACAGCGAACCACCGCTGACCACGCTGGAGCTGGCGGAATCGATCAAGGTGACGCGCCGGCAACTGGAGCGGTTGTTCCGTCTGCACCTGAACGACACGCCGAGCAATTTCTATCTGCGCTTGAGACTGGAAAAGGCCCGGCAACTGTTGCGCCAGACCGACATGAGCGTGCTGGAAGTCAGCATCGCCTGCGGGTTTGAATCACCGTCGTATTTCACCCGCAGCTACCGGGCGAAGTTTGCTCGGTGTCCGCGGGAGGACCGACGACGGGAGACCGTTTGACGGACAATTATAGTTAATTATACTTTGTGGTATAAATTATAGTTGTTTGAATAATTGAGTGTAAAAACCATGTCCAGAAGCAACGGCTTCGTCTTCCGCCGCCCCGCTCTGGCCCGCAGCGTTGCCGATGGTCTGGTGGGTGCAGGTTTGCAGGATTTCACCTCCGGCCTGTTTCTGGCAGCGCCGCGTCGCACGGGCAAAAGTACCTTTCTTCGAGAGGATCTGATCCCGGAATGCCAGGCCCGAGGCTGGCTGACGGTTTACGTCGACTTGTGGGCCGACAAGGAAAAAGACCCTGCCGACCTGATCGCCAGTGCCATTGCCGGTGCCTTGGCACCCTTTGAAAAGGGCATCCGCAAACTGGCGAAGAATCTCGGCATCGAAAAACTCAGCTTTCTGCGCACCTTGTCCTGGGATTTCACCAAGCCGCAACTGCCGGCCGGCGCGACCCTGACGCAAGCGCTGGAACTGCTCCACAGCGCCGCCGAAAAATCCGTCGTGCTGGTGATCGATGAGGCCCAGCACGCGCTCACCACCGCCGCGGGCATCAACGCGATGTTTGCCCTGAAGGCTGCACGGGATCAGCTCAATCAGGGACGGGAAGGCGAGGGCAGCGGTTTGCATCTGGTGTTCACCGGTTCCAATCGCGACAAACTCGCCCATCTGGTGCTGGGCAAGAGCCAACCGTTTTTCGGCTCGAGCATCACACCCTTCCCGTTGTTGGGGAGAGAGTTCACCCAGGCGTACACCTTGCACCTCAACGCCCATCTGGCCGAGACCAATCAGTTCAGTGCCGCCGATATCGACGATGCCTTTGAGTTGGTGGGGCGGCGCCCGGAGATGTTGCGCACCATCATTGGTGAGGTGGCACTGGAGCTGGGCGAGGCCAGCAATCTGGGGCGGTTGCTGCAGAGCCGTGCCGAACTGTTGCGCGCAGGCGTGTGGACCGAGTTCGAGAGCGCCTGGAACGCGCTGACCATCCCTCAGCGCGCCGTGCTGGAGGTGATGGTGGAGCGCTCACGAAACAACGAGCCATTTGCGCCGTTCACTGACAGCACGCTCATGGCCGTCGGCAAGGCCCTGGAAAACATGGGCAGCGACGTGGTGCCGGGCACCCAGACCATTCAGGCCTGCATCGATGCCCTGCGCGACAAGGAGCTGGTGTGGAAGTCGAGCCGTGGGGGCTATGCGCTGGAAGACAAGTCCTTCGGCGACTGGCTGAGCGCGCGTAAAACGGGCTAGTTACTTCTTCACCAATGCCGAGCACGCTGCCTTGTAGGCTTCATGCTGATACTTGTTCAGCGTGCCCGGCAGCTCGAAATTGTGCTTCTTGGCCTGGGCATTGATCGTCTGCGGCGACAGCAGCGTCACCTCGCAACCGTCCAGCAACTGAAACACACCCTCGATCTTGAACGTGGTCGGCCCACCGGCAAACTCGCCCTTCTTGCTGCGCTTCTTGATCGCGATGCGATCAATGGCGTTCTCGCGCACGAACGATGCGACCTGCGCGGCGAACCGTTTGACGTTGGCCGCCTCGTCGTCATCGTCCAGCGCTATTTTCTTGGTGCTCAGCGCCACATGGCTCAGCACCGAACCGTCGAGGGACGCCACGGCGATGATTGCTTCACTGCCTTTGATTTCGATACCGCAGATATTCATGTGAATCCCTTGATTGGCTGAAGAGGTGCAGCTTACAGCTCAAGCTGGTTGGCGGTGATGCCAAATGCCGCTGCAATCTTCGCGCAAGTAGCCTTGCACCGAAGCTCGGTAAGGGCGACGCCGAATTTCCGTTTGTCGGATACAGACCGCTACCTGTTATTTCTGACAGTAGATCCTTATCGACATTGCTTCGAAGATTGATGCGAGGGCCATCACCGGTTCTGAACCCAAGAACGACTGTTCCGGCAAAGGAGTCGCACAATGATCGTCAGGAAAGAAATTCGCTCGCACACAGCCTTCGAGCGGGCCGCATTCATCAACTGTCTGCTCGCCCTCAAGCGCAATGGGGGGTACGACAAATATGTGCACTGGCATCACCAAGTGATGAAACCCACTGTGCATCCTTGGGAACCGCAAGATCCTGAGTATCGAAATGGAGCCCACCTCGGTCCGGCATTTCTGCCATGGCATCGAGAAATGTTGATGCAGTTCGAGGCGGATTTGCTTGCGATTGATCCTCAAGTGACTCTGCCGTATTGGGACTGGACTCAGGACGCGTTTGATCCGACAAACTCACCCGTCTGGAGTGATGAATGGATGGGCGGCAATGGCAGCCCAGGTGATCATGATCGAGTACAGACCGGACCTTTTGCTCACCAGTACGGAAACTGGCCGGTTCCGGCCTACCCGGAAAACGGTGAGACGGAACCTGGTCTCAAGCGTCAGTTCGGCGTTCTTGTGACCTCGCTTCCGACGTCTGCAGACGTAGACATGGCGATGCGAGAGTGGTTGTACGACACGCCGCCTTACGATTCCGGCCCATACACCAGGGGATTTCGCAATCGACTGGAGGGGTGGATCACGCAACGAGGTGATCCTCAGGTCACAACCCCGGGTTCGCAGCTGCACAACCGCGTCCATCTGTGGATAGGGGGCAACATGTTGGCCATGACCTCCCCTGAAGATCCGGTGTTCTTCCTGCACCACTGCAATATCGACAGGATCTGGGCGAATTGGCAGGCACAAATGGCGCTGGACAATCCGCAATGGGCTCCGCATTACACGCCGATCAGTGGTGGGCCACCCGGTCATAACCTTGATGACACGCTGGCGCCATGGACGAGAACCGTCAGACACGTCATGGACATCCGCGCGTTGGGTTATGAATACGCGCCCATCCCGTCGTTGCAGAAGCGTCCCTTCAAGTCGCCTTTCATGGCGTCATGAGAATGGGGTGTCATCATTCCTGCCCGATTCTTGCGGGAACGCTCCTCACTCCTGCCCGATCGACTCCAAAAATTCCGACCGCTCGTCACTCATCCGCGCCACGCAGTCATTCTGCGCAATCTTGAACGCCTTGCTGCCGTCCGTCGCCGGGAAGGCTTCGACGGCGCAGTCGGCGTCGCGGGTTTTCAGCCATTGTTGCTGGGCGGCCTTGAGTTTGGCGGTGATGTCGGCCAGTTGCGCCGGGTTCTTGCCGTAGGTGGTCTGCATGCGCTCGCTCAGGCTGGCGTAGTTGTCCTTGAGCAAGTCCTCGGCGGTGGTGCGGCTGTAGGCCGAGCATTCCAGGGTCTGGATGTCGTTTTCCACCGCGTCGCACGGGTTGTTGTCGGACTCTTCGGCGGCGTGTATGCCGGTCGCAATCAGGGCCAGGGCCAGGAAGATCGATTTCATTGATGTCGCCGCTCTAATCCAGTGGTGTTTCCGGGATGCGGCAGATTCTGGCTCAAGCTCGCGGGCTTGAACAGGTGGCCGCTCGGACCGGTTGGCGACCCTTTGTCGCGGATTGACGCTTTCGGCAATTCCCCTGTCGTTTTTGCACCCGGCTGGTCGCGCACCGAGGCATATGCTGGCCCCAAAGCGCCGGCAGACGATTCGGCGCATGAATCGCCAATAAGGGGACGCCTGATGAGCCCAGCCGAATTACACGCCGACAGCATCGTTATCGACGGTCTGATCATTGCCAAATGGAACCGCGAGCTGTTCGAAGACATGCGCAAGGGCGGTCTGACGGCGGCCAACTGCACCGTGTCGGTGTGGGAAGGCTTTCAGGCAACGGTCAACAACATCGCCGCCAGCCAGAAACTGATTCGCGAAAACAGCGATCTGGTGATCCCCGTCCGCACCACCGCCGACATCCGCAAGGCCAAGGAGCAGGGCAAGACCGGCATCCTCTTCGGCTTCCAGAACGCTCATGCGTTCGAAGACCAGATCGGCTATGTCGAGGTGTTCAAGCAGCTCGGCGTCGGCATCGTGCAGATGTGCTACAACACCCAGAACCTGGTGGGCACCGGTTGCTACGAACGTGACGGCGGCCTGTCGGGCTTCGGTCGCGAAATCGTCGCCGAGATGAACCGCGTCGGCGTCATGTGCGACCTGTCTCACGTCGGCTCCAAGACCTCCGAGGAAGTCATCCTCGAATCGAAAAAACCGGTCTGCTATTCCCACTGCCTGCCGTCGGGGCTCAAAGAGCACCCGCGCAACAAGTCCGATGAAGAGCTTAAGTTTATTGCTGACCACGGCGGTTTCGTCGGCGTGACCATGTTCGCGCCGTTCCTGGCCAAGGGCATCGATTCGACCATCGACGACTACGCCGAAGCCATCGAGTACACCATGAACCTGGTCGGCGAAGACGCCATTGGCATCGGCACCGACTTCACCCAGGGGCACGGTCAGGACTTCTTCGAATACCTGACCCACGACAAGGGCTACGCCCGCCGTCTGACCAACTTCGGCAAGATCATCAACCCGCTGGGCATCCGCACTGTCGGCGAGTTCCCGAACCTGACCGAAACCCTGCTCAAGCGCGGCCACTCCGAGCGAGTCGTACGCAAGATCATGGGCGAAAACTGGGTGAACGTCCTCAAGGACGTCTGGGGCGAATAAGCCGCCGCTTCCCGAATACTTTCCCCCGGCCGTCCGCGCCGGGGGCAACACCAAAATTTTTCTGGAGTTAAGTTTCCATGGCCAAGATCGCCCCGCAATTGCCAATCGAAGTCGACAGCGAGACCGGTGTCTGGACCTCCGACGCCCTGCCGATGCTGTACGTGCCACGCCACTTCTTCGTCAACAACCACATGGGCATCGAAGAAGTGCTGGGCGCCGATGCCTACGCCGAAATCCTCTACAAGGCCGGCTACAAATCCGCCTGGCACTGGTGTGAAAAAGAAGCCGAGTGCCACGGCCTGGAAGGCGTCGCGGTGTTCGAGCACTACATGAAGCGCCTGTCGCAGCGCGGCTGGGGTCTGTTCAAGATCCAGGACATCGACCTGGACAAAGGCACTGCCAGCGTCAAGCTCGAGCACTCGGCATTCGTCTACGTCTACGGCAAGGTCGGGCGCAAGGTCGACTACATGTTCACCGGCTGGTTTGCCGGTGCCATGGACCAGATCCTCGCCGCCCGCGGCAGCCAGATCCGCACCGTGGCCGAGCAGGTCTACGGTGGCTCCGAAGAAGGCCACGACGACGGCCTGTTCACCGTCAAGCCGTTGTAAGTCGAGGAACCCGCCATGGCTTTCGAAGCAATGTTTCAGCCGATCCAGATCGGCAAACTGACCATCCGCAACCGCGTGCTCAGCACCGCACACGCCGAGGTCTACGCGACCGACGGCGGCATGACCACCGAACGGTACGTCAAATATTACGAAGAGAAAGCCAAGGGCGGCATCGGCCTGGCGATCTGTGGCGGTTCGTCCGTGGTGGCGATCGACAGCCCGCAGCAATGGTGGAGTTCGGTGAACCTGTCCACCGACCGGATCATTCCGCACTTCCAGAATCTTGCCGACGCCATGCACAAGCACGGCGCCAAGATCATGATCCAGATTACCCACATGGGCCGTCGCTCCCGTTGGGACGGTTTCCACTGGCCGACCCTGATGTCGCCGTCGGGCATCCGTGAACCGGTGCACCGCGCCACTTGCAAGACCATCGAGCCGGAAGAAATCTGGCGGGTGATCGGCAACTATGCGCAAGCGGCTCGCCGCGCCAAGGCCGGTGGCCTGGACGGCGTCGAACTGTCGGCCGTGCACCAGCACATGATCGACCAGTTCTGGAGCCCGCGCGTCAACAAGCGGACCGACGAATGGGGCGGCACCTTTGAAGGCCGGATGAAGTTCGGTCTGGAAGTCCTGAAAGCGGTGCGTGCCGAGGTCGGTGACGACTTCTGCGTCGGCATGCGCATCTGCGGTGACGAGTTCCACCCGGACGGTCTGTCCCACGAAGACATGAAGCAGATCGCCAAGTATTACGACGACACCGGCATGCTCGATTTCATCGGCGTCGTGGGCTCGGGTTGCGACACCCACAACACCCTGGCCAACGTGATTCCGAACATGAGTTACCCGCCGGAGCCGTTCCTGCACCTGGCGGCCGGGATCAAGGAAGTGGTCAAGGTTCCGGTGCTGCACGCGCAGAACATCAAGGACCCGAACCAGGCGACGCGGATCCTCGAGGGCGGTTACGTCGACATGGTCGGCATGACCCGCGCCCACATCGCCGACCCGCACCTGATCGCCAAGATCAAGATGGGCCAGGTCGACCAGATCAAGCAGTGCGTCGGTGCCAACTATTGCATCGACCGTCAGTACCAGGGTCTGGACGTGCTGTGCATCCAGAACGCCGCGACCTCCCGTGAATACATGGGCGTGCCGCACATCATCGAGAAATCCACCGGGCCGAAACGCAAGGTGGTGATCGTCGGTGCCGGCCCGGCGGGGATGGAAGCTGCCCGCGTGGCGGCCGAGCGTGGCCACGACGTGACCCTGTTCGAGAAGAAGGAATTCATCGGCGGGCAGATCACCACGGCTTCGAAAGCGCCGCAGCGTGACCAGATCGCCGGCATCACTCGCTGGTTCCAGCTGGAACTGGCACGCCTGAAAGTCGACCTGCGCCTGGGCACTGCTGCCGATGCCGACACCATCATGGACCTGCGCCCGGACATCGTGGTGCTGGCCGTTGGCGGGCATCCGTACCTGGAACAGAACGAACACTGGGGCGCCGCCGAAGGGCTGGTGGTCAGCAGCTGGGACGTGCTCGACGGCAAGGTCGCGCCGGGCAAGAACGTGCTGGTCTACGACACCATCTGCGAATTCACCGGGATGTCGGTGGCCGACTTCCTTGCCGACAAGGGCAGCCAGGTCGAGATCGTCACCGACGACATCAAGCCGGGCGTGGCTATCGGCGGTACGTCGTTCCCGACCTACTACCGCAGCATGTACCCGAAAGAAGTGATCATGACCGGCGACATGATGCTGGAGAAGGTCTACCGCGAAGGCGACAAGCTCGTCGCGGTGCTGGAGAACGAATACACCGGCGCCAAAGAGGAGCGGGTGGTGGATCAGGTGGTCGTCGAGAACGGCGTGCGCCCGGACGAGGAAATCTACTACGCCCTCAAGGACGGCTCGCGCAACAAGGGTCAGATCGACGTCGAGGCGCTGTTCGCGATCCAGCCGCAACCTTCGCTGAGCAGCACTGGCGACGGTTACCTGCTGTTCCGCATCGGTGACTGCGTGGCGCAGCGCAATACCCACGCCGCCATCTACGACGCCCTGCGGTTGTGCAAGGACTTCTAAAAGTTTGCACATGACCCTGTGGGAGCGGGCTTGCCCGCGAATGCATGCTGTCAGTCACCGCTGCATCGACTGACCCGGCGCTTTCGCGAGCAAGCCCGCTCCCACAGGAACACGCCGAACGTGTTTCTCCAGGCTTTACTGGTGGGAGCTTCACCATGTTGAACACCCTTCTTCCAATCCTGTTGTTCGCCGCCCTGGCCCTCGCGGTGCTGGGGGCGTTGCGGCGGGTGGCCATGTGGCGCCGGGGCAGGGCCTCGAAGGTCGATCTGATCGGCGGCCTGTTCGCCATGCCCAAGCGTTACATGGTCGATCTGCACCACGTGGTGGCGCGGGACAAATACATCGCCAACACCCACGTCGCCACGGCGGGCGGGGCGGTGGCGTCGATCGTTCTGGCGATTCTGGTGCACGGTTTCGGTCTGCATAACCGTATCCTCGGCTATGCGTTGCTGCTGATGACGGCGGTGATGTTCGTCGGGGCGATCTTCGTGTATCGGCGTCGGCTCAACCCGCCGTCGCGGCTGTCGAAAGGCCCGTGGATGCGCCTGCCGAAAAGCCTGCTGGCGTTCTCGGCCTCGTTCTTCCTGGTGACCTTGCCGGTGGCCGGGATCCTGCCGGAGAACTTCGGCGGCTGGGTGCTGGCAGCGATTCTCGGGATCGGCGTGCTGTGGGGCGTGTCCGAGCTGTTCTTCGGCATGACCTGGGGCGGCCCGATGAAGCACGCCTTCGCCGGTGCCCTGCACCTGGCCTGGCACCGTCGCGCCGAACGTTTTGGCGGCGGTCGCTCCACCGGTTTGAAACCGCTGGATCTGAATGATCCGACCGCGCCACTGGGCGTGGAGAAACCCAAGGATTTCACCTGGAACCAGTTGCTCGGTTTCGACGCCTGCGTGCAGTGCGGCAAGTGCGAAGCCGCGTGCCCGGCATTTGCCGCCGGCCAGCCGCTGAACCCGAAAAAGCTGATTCAGGACATGGTCGTCGGCCTCGCCGGCGGCACCGATGCCAAGTTCGCCGGCAGCCCTTATCCGGGCAAACCGGTCGGTGAACACCGCGGCAATCCGCATCAACCGATCGTCAACGGTCTGGTCGATGCCGAAACCCTGTGGTCGTGCACCACCTGCCGCGCCTGCGTCGAGGAATGCCCGATGATGATCGAACACGTCGATGCCATCGTCGACATGCGCCGTCATCTGACCCTGGAAAAAGGCGCGACCCCGAACAAGGGCGCTGAAGTCCTGGAAAACCTGATCGCCACCGACAACCCTGGCGGTTTCGCTCCGGGCGGGCGGATGAACTGGGCGGCAGACCTCAACCTCAATCTGCTCAGCGAGAAGAAGTCCACCGACGTGCTGTTCTGGGTCGGTGATGGCGCCTTCGACATGCGCAACCAGCGCACCTTGCGTGCCTTCGTCAAAGTGCTGAAAGCGGCCAGGGTCGACTTCGCGGTGCTTGGGCTGGAAGAGCGCGACAGCGGCGACGTGGCCCGACGTCTTGGCGACGAAGCGACTTTCCAGTTGCTCGCCAAGCGCAACATCCAGACCCTGGCCAAATACAGCTTCAACCGCATCGTCACCTGCGATCCGCACAGTTTCCATGTGCTGAAAAACGAATACGGCGCGTTCGATGGCAACTACCTCGTGCAGCACCACAGCACTTATCTGGCGGAAATCATCCAGGCCGGCGCGCTGAACCTCGGTCAGCACAAAGGCAACAGCGTGACCTATCACGATCCGTGCTACCTCGGCCGCTACAACGGCGAGTACGAAGCGCCGCGCGAAGTGCTGCGCGCCCTCGGCATCGAGATCAAGGAAATGCAACGTTCCGGCTTCCGCTCGCGCTGCTGCGGCGGCGGTGGCGGGGCGCCGATCACCGACATTCCGGGCAAGCAGCGGATCCCCGACATGCGCATGGAAGACATCCGCGAGACCGGCGCCGAACTGGTGGCCGTGGGTTGTCCACAGTGTACGGCGATGCTCGAAGGCGTGGTCGAACCGCGTCCGCTGATCAAGGACATCGCCGAACTGGTGGCCGACGCGCTGCTGGAAGACGCCGCGCCGAACAAGCCTGCCACCCCGGCCAAACTTGAACCTGCGGAGGCCCACTGATGAGCGACATAATCCGCCGTGACCCCCGCGCCGAATGGATCGCACGCAACCGCCTGCACCCGCTGCACGCGGCCATGCAACCGGCGCAACACAGCTGGATGGGCCCCAACGGGATCATCCGCAAGAACCTGCACGGCATCGGCTTCATCGGGCCGAACGGCATCAAGCGCATTGACCGCAGCGGCGCCCAGCAGGGCGGGGCGGTCAAACGCTCGGCAGCGGTCGAAGTGCAATTGCCGCTGCATCAGGTGCCGGCCCCGGCGTTTTACATCAGCGTGGTGCCGGACATGGTCGGCGGCCGCTTGAGCAGTCACGACCGCGACCTGCTCGGTCTGGCCCATCAACTGGCGGGCAGCGACGGTGCGGTGCTGGCCGTGGTGTTCGGCGAGCACAAGGAAAACGCGTTCGCCACGGCGGGCGTTGACCGCTTGCTGGTGCTGGAAGGTGATGCGTTCAGCGGTTATGCACCGGAGCAACGGATCCAGGGCCTGCGGGCTGTGGATAACCAGTTCAACCCGCGTCACTGGCTGCTGCCGGACAGCCGCAGCGGTGGCGGCGAACTCGGCCGGCGCTTTGCTGCCGCGCTGGGCGAACGCCCGGCCACACGGGTGTGGCAGGTCAAGGATCAGGAGTGCATCGGCCGCGCCGGTGCCGGGCTTCAGGATCTGGCACGGCCGGTGGCGCGCTTGATTCTGGCCTCGGCCGAATGTGCAGAACCGGTCAGCGAAACCCGTCACGAAGCCCTGCCGGTGGAGTTATCCACACCCGTCGCGCGGAGCCTGTCGCGGATCGAGGATCTGGGCGCCGTGGCGGTGGACCCGGCGGCGATTCCGATGGCGGAGGCCGAGTTCATTTTCTCTGGCGGCAACGGGGTCAAGGACTGGGATCTTTTCCACAAGACCGCCGCGGCCCTCGGCGCCACCGAAGGCGCTTCGCGGGTGGCGGTGGACGACGGCTTCATGGCCCGCGACCGTCAGGTCGGCGCGTCGGGCACCTGGGTCACCGCGCGGGTTTACGTGGCCGTGGGGATTTCCGGGGCGATCCAGCACCTGCAAGGCATTGGTGCCTGCGACAAGGTGGTGGCGATCAACCTCGATCCGGGCTGCGACATGATCAAGCGCGCCGACCTGTCGGTGATTGGCGAAAGCGCGGAAATTCTCCAGGCCTTGATCGCGGCGGTAGAGGCTTACCGCAACGAAGCCAAGCGCGATGCGGCTTAAGGAACGGTTATGAGCACAAAGATCATCAGTCTGGTTTCAATCGGCGCCCACCCGACTTCCGGCCGGCCGCGCCGTGCCGATCAGGACGCCCGCGCGGTGGAACTCGGTCTGCAACTGGCGGGGGATAACCTGCAAGTGCTGCACGCTGGCGACATCGCGGAACCGGCGCTGCGCGCCTATCTGGGCATGGGACTGGAACAGCTGCATGTGCTGGAACAACCGGCCGGTGCCGACGCGTTGCCGGCATTGACCGAGTATCTGCGTGACGCCGGTGCCCAGGTCGTGCTGGCTGGCAGCCAGGCGGAAACCGGCGAAGGCTCGGGGATGCTGCCGTTCCTGCTGGCCGAAGGGCTGGGCTGGCCGCTGGTGGTGGGGCTGGCGCAGGTCGAATCGATCAACGACGGTTCGGCACTGGTGCTGCAAGCGTTGCCTCGCGGGCAACGGCGCCGGCTGAAGGTGCGCCTGCCATTTCTCGCGACTGTGGATAACGCTGCGCCCAAACCTCGGCAAAGCGCTTACGGCCCGGCGCGCCGTGGGGTTTTGCAGGCGGAAGATGTGGAAGTGGTGGACGACGAATTGCTCGCGGTGGCGACCCTGCAACCGGCCAAACCCCGGCCGAAACGGTTGAAGGTGATCAAGGCCAAGAGCGGGGCTGACCGGATGAAAGCGGCGACGGCCAAGGCCAGCGGTGGCGGTGGGCAGGTGCTCAAGGGCGTGACGGCGCAGGCCGGTGCGCAGGCCATTCTCAAGCTGCTGATCGAGGAAGGTGTTGTCCGCTGAAAACCTCTTCTGAATCCCTCTCCTCCGGGAGAGGGCGGTTTACCCACAATCCCTGTTGGCGGATCTGTGGATAACGTGTTCGCCTCTCCCTGCACCCCACGCCAATCAAGCTCTCCAGCCATCAGGTCAAAAAATAACCACCCTGACTCGCGGTTTTTACGAGCTTTTTCCCCAGGCCAACACCCAGACTTGCCCCCAATCTCTGTTGGCGCTTCTGTGGATAAGATGTTCGCTATCCGCTAAGAACCCTATAAGCCGTGGGCTACAAAGGTCTGATCAAAAAATGTTCAATTCACCCTTTTAACCCACCAATCCCCACGCAAATCCCGATTTATCAACGCCTCCAGCGCTTTTCCACAGCACCCGCCAAGTTACCCCCGAACTCTGTTGGCGCTTCTGTGGATAAGGTGTTCGCCATCCTCTGCAAGCCATGTAATACGTGGTCTGTAGATGTTTGATCAAAAAACAATCAATCGTTCAGGCCAGCCCTGCTTCTGGATAAGTCACGGTTTTTCTTCACAAATCCCCAACTATTTTTTCATGTCATCCACAGTTGTCCCCATTAGCTGTGGGTGTCTATGTGGATAACTTGTTCGCCAAACCCTGCGGCCCCCGGCGGGCTTAGTCCATAAGGCAATTGATCAGATTTCATACAGTTCTAAGGGCTTGCCTTGACTTCGATCCGGTGCCTGTCTTCACTGCAATGGCACAAGGACAGCCGTCACTTATCCACATCTGGTTCAGGGAGAACGCGTGATGGATACCCCGCCACACCGCTTACCCCTCAGTCCCTGCACGGTCCGCGCGCTGCCGGCACCTTCGCCGCGCAAGCGCACGTTGCGTCGTGCCGCCAATCAGCACGCCCGTCTGTAGCGCCTGATTCCTGCCCAAACCGTTGTACTGCCGTCGGGATTGCCCGGAGGCCAGGTGCCCGTTCGCCCATCGATTGCAGGCAACCGCAGAGTTGCCCCATCTGCCTGAGAGAGGACCCCCTCATGACACGGATCGCAACGCCCATCAGCGAAATCAAGGAACACTACGACGTGATCGTCATCGGCTCCGGGTACGGCGGCGGCATTGCCGCGTCGCGCCTGTCCCGGGCCGGTAAAAAGGTCTGTCTGCTGGAGCGCGGTCGGGAGATCCAGCCCGGCGAATACCCCAACACCATGATCGCCGCGACCGAAGAGTTGCAGGTGCACGACCCGGACGGCCACATCGGTTCGCGCACCGGGTTGTTCGACCTGCACGTCAACGCGCAGCAGAACGTGGTGGTCGGTTGCGGTCTCGGCGGCACGTCGCTGATCAATGCCAACGTTTCCCTGGAGCCGACGCCCGATGTGTTCCAGGATCCCCGCTGGCCATTGGCGGTGCGTGAGGACCGCGACGGTTTGCTCAAGGCGGGCTACGCCAAGGCCCGGGAGATGCTCAAACCCAATCCCTACCCGAGCACCGCGCCGAACCTGCCGAAACTCGACGCCAACCAGAAATCCGCGGACTTCCTCAAGCAAGGCGCACACTTCTACAAGCCGCCGATCAACGTGACCTTCGACAAACTGCCCAACAACCTCAACCACGTCGGCGTCGAGCAGCTGCCGTGCAACCACTGCGGCGACTGCGTGTCGGGCTGTAACAACAAGGCCAAGAACACCACGCTGATGAACTACCTGCCGGACGCCACTAACCACGGCGCAGAGATTTTCTGTCAGGCCCAGGTGCGGCATCTGGAGCGTGACGGCAACGGTTGGATCGTGCACTTTCAGTATCTGGACAGCGGCCGCGAGAAGTTCGACGCCCCGACCTTGTTCGTGAAGGCTGACATCGTCGTGGTGTCCGCCGGCACCCTCGGCTCTACTGAAATTCTGCTGCGCTCACGGGACAAAGGCCTGGTGATGTCCGGTCAGCTCGGCGAGAACATGAGCGGCAACGGCGACATCCTGGGCTTCGGCCACAACTGCGAACAGACCATCAACGGCATCGGTTTCGGCGCGCATTCGGCCAAGGAAATGCAACCGGTCGGCCCGTGCATCACCTCGATCATCGACATGCGCACCGAGGGTGACCGCAGCAGTCGCATGGTCATCGAGGAAGGCTCGATCCCCGGCGCACTCGGCCGGCCGATGGTGCCGGCGATGGCCGGGTTCGCCGAGATGATCGGCAAGCCGACCGACGACAGCTTCAGCGGCAAGGTGAAGTACAAGGAGCGCGAAGCCCAAAGCTTCCTGCGCGGGCCGTATCACGGGGCGCTGCACAACATGCAAACTTACCTGATCATGAGCCACGACAGCGGGCAGGGACGCATGGTCCTCGACAGCAAGGATCAGCTGCGCATCGACTGGCCGGGTGTCGGCGAGCAGGAAAACTTCAAGATCGGCAACGAACGGCTGCATCAGAGCACCAAGGCCTTGGGCGGGATCTGGGTCGAAAATCCTATCTGGACCCAGTTGCTCAAGCACAGCATCGTCTCGGTGCATCCGCTGGGCGGTTGCGTGATGGGCGAGGACGCCGCGCAAGGCGTGGTCAACCACAAGGGCCAGGTGTTCAGCGGCGCCAGCGGCACCGATGTCTACCCCAACCTGTACGTGACCGACGGTGCGGTGATCCCGACGTCACTGGCGGTCAATCCGCTGCTGACCATCTCCGCCGTCAGTGAGCGCAACATGGGCCTGCTGGCCGCCGACCGGGGCTGGACGATCGATTACACGCTGCCTTCGGCCCCGCGCAAACAGACCGCGCCGCCAACCCTCGGCGTGCAGTTCACCGAAACCATGAAAGGCTACTTCTCCCGCGCTTTCACCGCTGCGCAAAGCACCGACCTCAAAGTCTATGAAGCCGCCGCCAAACGCGGCGAGGCGGACAACTCGCCGATCGACTTCACCCTGACCATTACCGCCAACGACCTCAACCGGATGATCAAGGAGCCGGAACACGCCGCGACCATCGTCGGCACGGTGATCGCCCCCGCGCTGTCGCCGGAACCGCTGACCGCCAGCAACGGCGTGTTCAACCTGTTCGAGCAATTCGAGCAGCAGGTCGATACGCGCCACATGAAGTACGACATGAAGCTGACCGCGGAGGACGGCAACGACTATTTCTTCAGCGCCTTCAAGACCGTGCCGGAAGACAACGGCGTGCTGAATATCTGGCACGACACCAGTACCCTCTACGTCACGCTGTATCGCGGGCCGGACAAGACCGGCGAGGTGATCGGCTCCGGTGTGATGCACATCAAACCGACCGATTTCGCCAAACAGATGACCACCATGAAAGTCCTCAATGCGCGCAACGAGCGTGAGCGGATCGAAGGGCTGGCGCGGTTCGGCAAGTTCTTCGCCGGGATTCTCTGGGAGAGTTATGGCGGGGTGTTTGCCGGTGACAAATACTTCAATCCCGACGCACCGCCACGGCTGAAGCGGCCACTGGATGCGCCGACGCCGGCCGTGCATTTCTTCTCCACCGAAGACGGCGTGCAGTTGCGCCTGACCCGTTATCAGGCCGGCAGCAAAGGCCCGGTGATGCTGGTGCATGGTTTGGGTGTGGGCTCGAATATCTTTTCCACCGATACGATCCAGACCAACCTGCTGGAATTTCTGTGCAAGCACGACTACGACGTGTGGCTGCTGGATTTCCGGGTGAGCATCCTATTGCCGGCGAGCAAGAAGGAATGGAACGGCGACCAGATCGCCCAGTACGACTTCAAGGCCGCCATCGCGCAGATCCAGCAGGAAACCCGGGCCAAAGACGTGCAGTGCGTAGTGCATTGCTACGGCGCGACCACGTTCTTCATGTCGCTGCTCGCCGGTTTGCAGGGCGTGCGTTCGGTGGTCTGCTCGCAGATCGCCGCCGACACGGTGGTGGCGACGGCAACGGGGCTGAAGGCCGGTCTGCACTTGCCGGGGATGCTCGACGCGATCGGCATCAAATCGATGACCGCCTACGCCGACAGCAAGGAGAACTGGTTCAACCGGCTCTACGACAAGGCGCTCAACGGCTACGCGCGGATCGAGGCCCAGGGCTATTGCACCAACCCGGTGTGCCACCGCATCACTTTCATGTACGCCTCGCTGTACCGCCACGACACCCTCAACGAGACCCTGCACGACAACCTGCACGAGTTGTTCGGCGAGTCGAACATCGAGACCTTCGAGCACCTGGCGCTGATTGTGCGCAAAGGGCATCTGGTGGATTTCAAAGGCCACGACGTGTACATGCCGCACTTCGATCGCCTGACCATGCCGATCTGCTTTATCAGCGGTGCCGACAACCAGTGTTATCTGCCGGAAAGCACGCTCAAGACCTATCAGCGGGTTTGCGAGAAGCACGGGCCGGAACGCTACAGCCGGCATGTGGTGCCGGGTTACGGCCACATCGATTGCATGTTCGGCAAGAACGCGGTGGTCGATGTGTATCCGATCATCCTTGAGCACCTGGAGAAAACAGCCCTCGGATAGCACCCGATCGTTCCCACGTCGAGGCGTCGAAGCGTCCACGTGGGAATGCATTCCGGGACGCTCTGCGTCCCAAGAGCGGACGCAGAGCGTCCATGGCGGCATTCCCCCGCGGAGCGGGGGAACGATCTGGGGAACTGATATGGACAGCTACATCCGCTGGTTTCAACGCTTCATCTGGCTTGGCATTGCGATGAACATGGTGTTCGCGATCCCGGCGCTGTTCGCGCCGGGGTTGCTGACCTCGGTGGTCGGCCTGCCGCCGCAACTCTCCGACCCGTGGCTGGAGAACGCCGGGATGCTACTGGTGGGCATCAGCGTGTTCTACATGCCGTCGGGCTTCAACGCGCCGCGCTACGTGGTGCATTCCTGGCTGTGCGTGCTGACGCGGCTGATCGCCGTGGTGTTCTGGATCTACCTGATCAACACCAGCAGCCAGGGCTCGGTGTTCGTGCCGATGCTGATGGGCGACCTGAGCTTTTTCCTGATCCTCGGCATCCTGTTGTACCTGGGCACCCCCCCTGAAAACCGACCCTTGGCCCTGCTCTGTGACGGCTGGCGCGAATGGCGGGCGGCGTGGGCTCGGCACTGGCGGAGTCATGCATTCAAGGTCGGCACGCTGGTGGTGGTGGCGCTGCTGGCGTTCATCGGTTACCAGACCTGGTATCAGATGCTGCGGGTGGTGCCGGAGCAGGAATACGCCTCCGACGAAGATCATTACAAATACGCTGCGATTGGCCTGGGCATCGAAGCGCGGATTCCCTATTACCTGTTCTCGGTACTGCCGCAGATGTGCCCGGAAAAACTGCCGAAACCCGGCGGCTGGGAGGTGTTCGGTTTTCTCTTTGAAAACGGCAAGGACCTGCCGATCGGCATGGCCAAGCGGCAGATCGGCTACCCGACCGTCGAGCCGAACTGCGCGCTGTGCCACACCGGGTCCTACCGGGCGAATGCCAGCGACGTCGCGGTGAATGTGCCGAGTGCTCCGGCCAACACCCTGCAACTGCAAGCCTTCCAGTGGTTCGCCTACGATTGCGCCAGCGATCCGAAATTCACCACCGACGCGGTGATGGCGGCGATCAACAGCAAGTTCCAGCTCGGTTTTTTCGAGAAGATCTACAACCGCTACCTGATCATCCCGATGGCCAAGACTGCGTTGCTCAAACAGAAGCAGGCCTACGCCTGGCAGAAGCTGCGCCCGCAACAGGGACCGGGGCGTACCGACACCTTCAACCCGACGAAAATGGTGGTGTTCGGCTTCCCGGATGACTCGACCATCGGCACCGTCGACCTGCCGCAAGTGTGGAACCAGAAACCCCGGGAATCGATGTACCTGCACTGGGACGGCAATAACAACAAGATCCACGAACGCAACTACGCTGCCGCGATGGCCGTGGGCGCGACGCCGGAATCGGTGCTGCCGCCGAGTTTCAACCGGGTGACCAACTGGCTGCTCGGGCACAAGGCGCCGGCGTGGCCATGGGCACTGGATCAGGCCAAAGTCGCCCAGGGCAAACCGATCTGGGAAACCAATTGCGCCAGTTGTCATGATTTCGGGCGTACCGACACCGGGCAGGTGACCACCAACATCGACCAGCTCGGCACCGATCCGCACCGGCTGAACTCGTTCACCACCGGGCTGGTGGCAGCGTTCCACACCTTCAAGAAACCGCCGTTCGATTTCGGCGCCTATCGCAAGACCCAGAGCTACAGCAACACGCCCACCGACGGCATCTGGCTGCGTGCGCCGTACCTGCACAACGGCTCGGTGCCGACCCTGTGGGACTTGCTGCAACCGCCGGAACAACGTCCACAGGTGTTCATCACCGGCTCCGATGTCTACGACCCGGTCAATGTCGGCTTCGTGACCAGCGGCGCCCAGGCCAAAGCCTCGGCGGACTTCACCTACGACACGCGCCTGGAGGGCAACCACAACAGCGGTCACCTGTACGGCACGACGCTGTCGGACGACGACAAGCGTGCGCTGATCGAATTCATGAAAACCCTGTGAACCCTTACGGATAGAGGATTACGCCATGTCAGCGGTCGGACATCTGAAACACGAATACGACAAGGTCAAAGTGCGCCTGCACGGGCTGTTCACACGCATCGAAATGGCCTGGATGAAGCTCATCAGTGAACTCGAACCCAAGGAATTCGAGGCCATCATCAAGTTGCTCCAGCGCGGTCACGATCAGGCGCAATACGTGCTCAAGCACGGCGAGTTGCCGACCGACGAGCCGGCCGTGCCGTGGGAGTTGTCCCACGGCCTGTCGATCCTGCGTATCGGCAACGCGACGCCGTTGCCGCAATCGCCCGATCAACTGCAGACCAAGGTGCTCAAGGACGGCACGCTGCTGGGCTGTCGCAAATGGGAGCTGCTGGATCTGCTGTGGAGCGAGGCGCTGCTCAAGTGGATCGAGAACCTGCGCCATCACGCGACCTTCGGCACCGATCCGGCCCTGGTGACCATGGAGCGCGAAGTGACGCTGGCAATTGCCGGCGACTGGGGCACCGGGCCGTTCAACAGCCATGCGCCGGCGGTGTCAGTGGCCAACCAGATGCAACTGGCCAATGCTGATTTCACCATTCACCTGGGGGACGTCTATTACGCCGGCACCCACTCCCAGGAAGACACCGACATGGCCGGCTGGCCGATGGGCACTCACGGTTCGTTCACCCTCAATTCCAACCACGAGATGTACAGCGGCGCCCACGGTTATTTCAAGGAACTGGCCGCGCGTTTTCCGGGGCAGCAGGGCACCAGCTACTTTGCCCTGATCAACGACGACTGGCTGATTGTCGGGCTGGACACCGCGTACGCCTCGGACGTCATGAACCTGTACATGGACGGCACCCTCAACAAACCGCAGATCGAGTGGATGAAAAGCCTGCCC
This sequence comes from Pseudomonas sp. PHC1, assembly GCF_046487845.1. Lineage (NCBI taxonomy): Bacteria > Pseudomonadati > Pseudomonadota > Gammaproteobacteria > Pseudomonadales > Pseudomonadaceae > Pseudomonas > Pseudomonas sp. PHC1. The sequence continues at coordinate 134,314 of NZ_JBJXHJ010000002.1, read as the reverse complement.
AAACGCAAGAAACTCATGGTGCTCAGCCACCATCAGGGCTTCGACATCACCGGGCACAACAAGACTGCGCTGTATCAGCCGGTGTGCGATGCGCTGGGGCGCGAGCCGGATTACTGGTATTGGGGGCATCTGCACAATGGCATCGTCTATGCGCCGCAGGGTGGACTGCATGCGCGCTGCGCCGGACACGGAGCGATTCCCTACGGCACCACCAGCGAACTGAACGGGCATTCGCGGGTGCTGTTTTCGGAGACGCAGGATGCCAACGATCCGGACTATCCGCTGCGGGTGTTGAATGGCTACGCGAAGATCAGGTTGGTGGGGGAGGAGATTTTCGAGGAGTTTATCGGTGAGGACGGATCGGTGAGGTGGTCTTCGCAATGATCGTTCCCACGCAGAGCGTGGGAACGATCTGTCGGGTGCAATCAGCCTTGGACTGGGACGCCTTTGAGGTACGGCGCAGGTTCGGCACCGAGGTTGCTCAGCATCCGCTCGCTGTACCAATCGACGAAGTTGACCACGCCGAACTCATAGGTCTTGGAGTACGGACCCGGCTGGTAGGCGGTGGAGTTGATCCCGCGCTGGTTCTCTTCGGCCAGGCGACGGTCCTGATCGTTGGTTGCGTCCCACACCTGGCGCATGCGTTCGACGTCGTAATCCACGCCTTCGACCGCATCCTTGTGCACCAGCCATTTGGTGGTGACCATGGTTTCCTGGGCGCTGATCGGCCACACAGTGAACACAATGATGTGGTCGCCCATGCAGTGGTTCCACGAGTGCGGCAGGTGCAGGATGCGCATCGAGCCCAGGTCCGGGTTCTTGATCCGGCCCATCAGTTTGGCGCAGCCCTGTTTGCCGTCCATGGTCATCGACACGGTGCCCTTGAGCAGCGGCATGCGCACGATGCGGTTACGCAGGCCGAAACTGGCATGGGCGTAAGGGATTTTTTCGGCTTCCCATGCGGCAGCCGAGGCGGCGACGTGATCCTTGAACGCCTGATCGGCGCGCGGGTCGGTGACGTCGTCCCATTCCAGCAGGGTTTTCAGCAATTCCGGGTGCGAACCGCTGCAGTGGTAGCACTCGCGGTTGTTTTCCAGCACCAGTTTCCAGTTGGCCTTTTCCATCAAGGTGGTTTGCACCGCCACCTTGGTGTTTTCCATGTCGTACGGTTCCATGTAGTGGTTCAGGGTCGACAGGAAGTCATCGATGGCCGGCGGGTTCTCCGCCAGGCTGATGAAGATGTAACCGCCGGCGGTCTTCACGTTCACCGGTTTGAGGCCGTACTGCTTCATGTCGAAGTCGGCGCCCATTTCGGTGCCGGCGAACAGCAGGCGACCGTCCAGCTCGTACGTCCACTGGTGGTAGTGGCAGACCAGTTTGGCGACCTTGCCCTTGTCGCTGGTGCACAGGCGTGAGCCACGGTGACGGCAGACGTTGTGGAAGGCGTGCACCACGCCCTCGGCGCCACGAATGACGATGATCGGGTTTTTGCCGATCTGCAGGGTGATGTAGTTGCCCTTGGCCGGGATCTCGCAGGTCATGCCGGCGATCAACCACTCCTTCTGGAAGATCTCCTGCATGTCGATATCGAACAGCCGCTCGTCACAGTAGAACGGTTGCGGCAGCGAGAAGGTGCGCTCGCGTTCCTGCAGCATTTGTGCGGTGGCCTTGCGTGCGGGTTCCAGCGGGTCGCCCAGGCTGATTTTTGCGGTGTCCATCGATGTGATCCTCAAGGCCATCTGCGTGGCCGGCGAAAGTGGCTAATCAGGGTTGCAACGCAAGGTGTAAAGGAATCGTCTTTGTGTGGGGCGAGTGTGGGGCCGGCGCTGCCCGGAACCTTATCCATGGGCGACATGGTGCAATCTGTTCCCGACGCGCAACCCCCGGTGGTTGGGGGCTGGTCGCGATAAGTATGTCAATGTCGCGGATAGGTAAACGGGGCGTTCGCGCTATACGCAGAATCGCCACATGAAGGCCGACAGTCGGCCGTGGAGAACAGCATGTCGAACAGCTTCCTGAATCCGGTCACCACCCAGACCTGGGCCAATGGCCGACACATCGTCCGTTGCGTCAAAGTCATCCAGGAAACCTGGGATGTGCGCACCTTCTGCTTCATGGCCGACCAGCCGATCCTGTTCTTCTTCAAGCCCGGGCAGTTCGTGACCCTGGAGCTGGAGATCGAAGGCCAGCCGATCATGCGTTCGTACACCATCTCCAGTTCGCCGTCGGTGCCGTACAGCTTTTCGGTGACCATCAAGCGCGTACCGGGGGGCAAGGTCTCCAACTGGCTGCACGACACGCTGCATGAAGGCCAGGAACTGGCGGTACACGGCCCGGTCGGGCTGTTCAACGCCATCGATTTCCCGAGCCCGAAAGTGCTGTACCTGAGCGGCGGTGTCGGCATCACGCCGGTGATGTCCATGGCGCGCTGGTTCTACGACACCAACGGCAACGTCGACATGACGTTCATCCACAGCGCCCGCACGCCGAAAGACATCATTTATCACCGCGAGCTGGAACACATGGCGTCGCGGATCGACAACTTCAGTCTGCACCTGATCTGCGAGAAACACGGGCTGGGCGAGCCGTGGGCCGGCTATCGCGGCTACCTCAACCACAAGATGCTGGAACTGATGGTGCCGGACTTCCTCGAGCGCGAAGTGTTCTGCTGCGGTCCGACGCCGTACATGACGGCGGTCAAGCGCTTGCTGGAAAATGCCGGCTACGACATGAAGCGCTATCACGAGGAATCCTTCGGCGCCACACCGCCGGAAGCCCGTGCCGATGCGGTGGAGCAGGCCGAACAGGCGGCGGACGCACCGGAAGTGCCGGCGGCGGATCTGCACCTGGTGGAATTCACCTCGTCGGACAAGAGCATCCGGGTTGCGCCGGGCGAGACCGTGCATGCAGCGGCGGCCAAGGTCGGCCTGATGATTCCAAAAGCCTGCGGCATGGGGATTTGCGGGACGTGCAAGGTGCTCAAACTGGGCGGCGAAGTGGAGATGGATCACAACGGCGGGATCACCGAGGACGACGAGGCGGAGGGGTACATTCTTTCTTGCTGCAGCGTGCCGAAGGGGGATGTTCGGATCGAGTACTGACAGGCGCCGCAATTCCCTATAGGAGCGAGCCTGCTCGCAATGAGGCCGGGACATTCAATGATGGTGTCGACGGCCCACTGCTATCGCGAGCAGGCTCGCTCCTATAGGGGAAATCGGACGGGGATTTTCAATTGATATTTAAATTATGTTGAGTACTCCGAGAAAACCGAAAGCAAAAAAAGTGATACCGCAAAATAACTGACATCTGTGGAGTGTAAGCAGCGTGCGCTTAAAGTCTGGTGGGAATTTTTTAATGTCTTCCACACTCAATCTCTCATGATAAATATGGATTTCCGGACGTTTCAGGAAACGGGAAATCTCCCCCATCATGTAGATGCGTCCCCACATGCCTCCATGCCATAGCATCATAAGACTGTAGCGGATCGGGCTGTTTTTTAGGCTCCTCATGATTAGTCTTATTTTCGTTTTTGCGATGTATAGCCAGATGCAATTAACGATCAGGAGTGCGGCGAAATTTATGATGCTCACGAGGATTAATGCATCTTTTACAGTTTCAAAGCTCATCTGATCCTCTCGTAAATCCGCTCACCTGCACGTTCACCGCGATTTTCACCGATGTATCCGCCCGTAAAAGATCCAGCTCCCGCAGCCAGCACCCCGCATAGCACCCCACCGATTCCTGCACTCGTAACCCCGATTGCCACGCAAATTGTCGGGGCTGCGGCTGCACCCAGAGCAGAACCGACGGCCCCACCCAGAAAACTTCCGGCTTCGGTGTATTTCACCTTTTCGCATGCCTCGGCGTTCTCGTTCGTACAGACATCCTGAACCTTCATTACCGAGGCTCCGCCACTCACGGCCGTACCAATCCATCCGCCATATTTGACGTATTGCGAGGCCTTCACTACGCCTTGAATGTGAGTGGCATAACCGGGAATCCGGCTGATCGCGCCGGCCTTTCTCCAACGGTGAACGAGATTGGACGTATCGATGCCTAGCGCGGCTTTCAGATTTGGATGGTCAGGAAAACCAATTGCCCGTTTAGTCAGAAAGTTGAGTTGAATATCAAGGCGGGCCAGCAACGTTTTACGTTCACTGAGGAATGCCTGTGTGCTCCCCTTTCCCTCGAAAGTTCGGACGTGCAGGGTCTCCAGGTCACGTAAAACAGTTTTGATGCCATCCAGATGATTAGCCGCCATGGCAGTCCCGACACCAATAACTTTCGACCCATCTGAAAGCGTCCGTCTGATGACCTCATAGTGCTGGGCAAAAAAGTCCGCCTCTTCCACCGTCAACGGCGCCAGCGCCATGCTGACGATGTGCGCGGTTTCCATCAGCAGTGATTCTTCATAAGTGCATTGCTGATTGTCCGGATCGCTCAGGGCAATCAGCGTTCCGGCTTTCACCACGTCGTCCAGCGGATTGAGGCTTTTGAATTTGGCGATGACATTCGGGTTGGGCGACGGAAACAGTTGCGCCTGCAGTTTCTCGGCGGACAGACTTTTGGGCACGATGTAGAACCCAGGCTCCTCCGGTGCCGGCAATTCCTGGGGCCAGCGCTCGCTGGGAAAAAACTGCAGGTCTGGAAGCGGATGCGCAGACGGGACAGAAGCGACGTTGGAGCGCGAGACGTTCAGGTCCTGCAGGTGAACGGCGCGCAGCAGTCGTTCCGGATCAGGATTCGCTGCGGGCTGCGAGAGCATCGACTGCGATCGGGCGCTGGCCGTGCGGGTGATTGTTCGCTGCCTGTTTTGCAGCAAAAGCCGGGACTGGTTCAGGAGGTTTTGTTGTTCCTGTGCAAGTGCGTAGAGGCCTTGCTTCGGGGGTAAACGTCCGGCGGCAACATCTTCGATGATGTGCCTGACGAAGTTGGCTACTCCCTGATTGAACTGCACGCGCGCCATTCCGTAAGCCAGATGGCGAGCGCCAGTGGTCAGTGCCTGTGCCAGCAGTTTATGGGCAGAGCTCTGCACATCGCAGAGATCATGTCGCGGAGAATTCAATCCTCTTCGCCCCACGAGGCATAACCGGTGGTTCCTGCGATGTGATGGACCCAACTGATTTCTCGATAACGAAAGGCCAGTTGCTCTTGAGGTTCGGCGTCGTTTTGCAGGATCGCGTGTGGCAAATCCAGGGAGAGATCAACCAGCACGGCACCATCGATGGAGACGGAATAGAACTTCTCTTGCTGACCTTGAGGGGACGTTCGGTAGAGGCTGATCCTGCAGTTGACTTCTTCTCGGTTTGCAAGCGCCTGCGCCAGCAGCGGGGAGGACTTGTCGAGCCTTTTGGTGATGATGACCGGGGCATGCGTGGGGTGGTTGATGTTGCCGGCGTTGGTCATGTTGTGGCTGTAGGACAGCACCATGATTTCATCGGTGTGCGCCGCCTGAAAGGTATTGCCGACGGACTCGGCTGTTGAACATCCTGCTGAAATCAGTCCCTGGGTTTTACCCTTGATGGTCATGTAGCCGGGGCTCGCCATAGTCTGTACTCCTTGAAACGGGAGTCGGCAGTCTATGGCGAGGTTTGTTTGTTTTATGTAGGACTTGGCGTAGTCCGATTCTGAAATGATTCAGTCAATAAACAGATCGGGCATCAGTTTGTTCTGGCTGTCCGGCTCGTATCGATAGTGATCGAATTCGCTGACGCCGCTCTCGCGCAAGACCTGCTCATCGATCAACAAGCGTCCGGTGATTTGCCGCCCACTGCTGCTCAGAATCACATGCGCCGCATCCGCCATGATCTTCGGCGTCCGCGCATGCTTGAACGACTCCCGATTGCCCAGCTGAAATTCGATGGCCGCCGTGGCGATCATGGTCTGCGGCCACAGCGAATTCACACTGATCCCATAGTTGGCGAATTCCTCGCTCATCCCGACCGTCAGCATGCTCATGCCGTACTTGGTCACGGTGTAGGGGCTGTATTGGGCGAACCACTTGCTGGCGAGGTTCAGCGGCGGTGACAGGTTGAGGATGTGCCCGGAGGATTTCTTCAGGTAGGGCAGGGCCGCCTGGCTGCACAGCAACACCGCGCGGGTATTGATCTGGTGCATCAGGTCGAAACGCTTGAGCTCAATGTGCTGCACACCGGTCAGTTTGATCGCCCCGGCGTTGTTCACCAGCGCATCGATCCCGCCGAAATGTTGATTGGCCTGGGCCAGCGCCTGTCGCACCGCCTCCTCATCACGCACATCCAGTTGCAGCGCCAGTGCCTTGCCGCCCGCCGCTTCGACTTCCGCGGCGACGCTGTGGATGGTGCCGGGCAACTTGGCGTGCGGCTCGGCGCTCTTGGCCGCGATCACGATATTGGCCCCGTCCTTTGCTGCCCGCAGCGCAATCTCGCGCCCGATGCCACGACTGGCACCGGTGATGAACAGGGTTTTGCCTTTCAGCGACATGTGGATGCTCCTGCTTATTGTTATGTGAGCAATGGCTCGACAAACAATGTAGACGATGGAGCTGAAACGGTCCGTCCCTGATCGTTCCCACGCGGGGCCTGGGAACGAGCAGCGGGGAGGGAATCAGGCCGACATGACTTCACGGATGTCGCGGGCCAGTTCGCGTACGCGTTCTTCTTCGGTGTCCCACGAGCACATGAAGCGGGCGCCGCCCTTGCCGATGAAGGTGTAGAAGCGCCAGTTCCTGGCGGTCAGGGCGGCAATCGCCGGTTCCGAGAGTTGCAGGAACACGCCGTTGGCCTGGACCGGGAACATCAGTTCCACGCCCGGAATGTCGCTGACCAGTTCGGCCAGCAGTTGCGCGCAGTGGTTGGCGTGGCGGGCGTATTTGAGCCAGGCGTCGTTTTCCAGGATGCCGACCCATGGGGCCGACAGGAAACGCATCTTCGAGGCCAGTTGCCCGGCCTGTTTGCAGCGGTAGTCGAAGTCTTCGGCCAGTTTGTGATTGAAGAACAGGATCGCTTCACCCACCGCCATGCCGTTCTTGGTGCCGCCGAAGCACAGCACGTCGACGCCGGCCTTCCAGGTCAGGTCTGCCGGCGAGCAGCCGAGGAATGCGCAGGCGTTGGAGAAACGCGCGCCGTCCATGTGCAGGTTCAGGCCCAGTTCCTTGCAGGTGTCGCTGATGGCGCGAACTTCTTCCGGGGTGTAGACGCTGCCGACTTCGGTGGCCTGGGTCAGGGTTACCACGCGCGGTTTCGGGTAGTGGATGTCCTGGCGCTTGAGCGCGACTTCGCGGATCGAGGCCGGGGTGATCTTGCCGTTTTCAGTGCCGGCGATCAGCAGTTTCGAACCGTTGGAGAAAAATTCCGGGGCGCCGCATTCGTCGGTTTCGACGTGGGCGGTTTCCGAGCAGATCACGCTATGGTAACTCTGGCACAGCGACGACAGCGCCAACGAGTTGGCGGCGGTGCCGTTGAAGGCGAAGAACACTTCGCAGTCGGTCTCGAACAGCTTGCGGAAATCATCCGAGGCGCGGGCTGTCCATTCATCGTCGCCATAGGCGCGCTGGTGGCCATGGTTGGCCTGTTCCATGGCAGCCCAGGCTTCGGGGCAGATACCGGAATAGTTGTCGCTGGCGAATTGTTGGCTCTTGTCGGTCATGGCCGGCTTCCGTGGTCGGTGCGCTTGTGGCGCTCCGTTGGTCAATGAGGGTGCGCACTTTACCGAAGATCATCCGGGGAGCACACGGGATGTCGCTGTCAGAACTTTACAAGGATGCGAGCCGATTATGCACCTGAGCCAGCGCGACGGCGCACTCGATCTGCTCAAGTGGCTGGCATTGCTGAGCATGCTGCTCGATCACCTGCGATATGTCGGGATCAGCGCCGATTGGCTGTATGTGCCGGGGCGGCTGGCGTTTCCGTGGTTCTGCCTGGCGATGGCGGCGAATCTGGCGCGGGACGGCGCGCGCAAGACCGAATGGCGCTATCTGGGCTGGTTGCTGCTGTTCAGCCTGCTCAGCGAAATTCCCTACCGTTTGTACATTCCCGAGCCCGACACCCTGAACGTGATGCCCACCCTGGCGCTGGGCCTGCTGGCGGCGCGGGGCTGGCAGGATCGAACGGCGATTTCGCGACTGCTGGGCGTCAGCGCCTTACTGATAGCGGCGTTGTTCCCGGAGCGACTGATGTTCGGTCTGTTCGGTGTCCTGCTGCCGCTGGCGATGTTGCTGGTGTTTCGCAAGTCCTGGTATTTCAGCCTGCTGCCGGGGCTGGTGTGTCTGGCGGCGAATCAATGGCCGGTGCTCTTCGAATCCGCGCAGTTCGGGAATGCCGTCGCCATCCTCGGCATTGCGACCTGCCTGATCGCGCCACTGCTCGGAATGTGCCTGTTGCGACACGCCACTTACCTGCACGCGCCACCCATGCGGCGCTGGGCGTATGCGCTCTATCCCGCGCATTTCATGGTTCTTCTGGCCTTGCGCCAGCTGCTTGTTTGAGTCCGTCGCCGTCGCCATGTCGTAAACGCACCTTTGCGTGGCGTCCGTAGGCATTTGACCTCCCGGCGCCGGTCATACCATCGCATCAAAGGGCACTGCCGAAACGCCGTGCCTTACCGAGACGAATGGCGCACAGATGCCGCTGGGAGAGACGCGATGTTCAGCAAGCAAGACCAGATCCAGGGTTACGACGATGCACTGCTGGCGGCGATGAATGCCGAGGAGCAACGTCAGGAAGATCACATCGAGCTGATCGCGTCGGAGAACTACACCAGCAAACGCGTGATGCAAGCGCAAGGCAGCGGCCTGACCAACAAATACGCCGAAGGCTATCCGGGCAAGCGCTACTACGGTGGCTGCGAACACGTCGACAAGGTCGAGGCGCTGGCCATCGAGCGCGCCAAGCAACTGTTCGGCGCCGATTACGCCAACGTCCAGCCGCACTCCGGTTCCTCGGCCAACAGCGCCGTGTATCTGGCCCTGCTGCAAGCGGGCGACACCATTCTCGGCATGAGCCTGGCCCACGGTGGTCACCTGACCCACGGCGCCAAGGTCTCGTCCTCGGGCAAGCTGTACAACGCCGTGCAGTACGGCATCGACACCAACACCGGCCTGATCGATTACGACGAAGTCGAGCGTCTGGCTGTCGAGTGCAAACCGAAAATGATCGTCGCCGGTTTCTCGGCCTACTCGAAAACCCTCGACTTCCCGCGCTTCCGTCAGATCGCCGACAAGGTCGGTGCGCTGCTGTTCGTCGACATGGCCCACGTCGCCGGTCTGGTGGCGGCCGGTCTGTACCCGAATCCGCTGCCGTACGCCGACGTGGTCACCACCACCACCCACAAGACCCTGCGCGGTCCGCGTGGCGGCCTGATCCTGGCCAAGGCCAACGAAGAGATCGAGAAGAAGCTCAACGCCGCCGTATTCCCCGGCGCCCAGGGCGGCCCGCTGATGCACGTCATCGCCGGCAAGGCCGTGTGCTTCAAGGAAGCGCTGGAGCCTGGCTTCAAGGCCTATCAGCAACAAGTGATCGACAACGCCCAGGCGATGGCGAGCGTATTTATCAAACGTGGCTACGATGTAGTGTCCGGCGGCACCGACAATCACCTGTTCCTGGTCAGCCTGATCCGTCAGGGTCTCACCGGCAAAGACGCCGACGCCGCCCTCGGTCGTGCGCACATCACCGTCAACAAGAACGCCGTACCGAACGACCCGCAGTCGCCGTTCGTCACCTCCGGCCTGCGTATCGGCACCCCGGCGGTGACCACTCGCGGCTTCAAGGTGACCCAGTGCGTGACGCTGGCCGGCTGGATCTGCGACATCCTCGACAACCTCGGCGATGCCGATGTCGAGGCCAACGTTGCCCAGCAGGTTTCGGCCCTGTGCGCTGACTTCCCGGTTTATCGCTGAGCGTTCTGGAGTACATGACTATGCAACGCTATTCGGGCTTCGGCCTCTTCAAACACTCCCTCAGCCACCACGAAAACTGGCAGCGCATGTGGCGCACGCCGACCCCGAAAAAGGTCTACGACGTGGTCATCGTCGGCGGCGGCGGGCACGGTCTGGCGACTGCCTACTACCTGGCCAAAGAACACGGCATCACCAACGTGGCCGTGGTCGAGAAGGGCTGGCTGGGCGGCGGCAACACCGCGCGCAACACCACCATCGTCCGCTCCAACTACCTGTGGGACGAGTCGGCGCACCTGTACGAACACGCGATGAAACTGTGGGAAGGCCTTTCGCAAGACCTGAACTACAACGTGATGTTCTCCCAGCGCGGCGTCTACAACCTGTGCCACACCCTGCAGGACATCCGTGATTCCGAGCGTCGGGTCAGCGCCAACCGCCTCAACGGCGTCGACGGCGAACTGCTCAACGCCAAGCAGGTGGCGGACGAGATCCCGTACCTCGATTGCTCGAAAAACACCCGCTACCCGGTGATGGGCGCAACTGTCCAACGTCGCGGCGGCGTGGCCCGTCACGATGCCGTGGCCTGGGGCTTTGCCCGTGCGGCCGACGCCTTGGGTGTGGACTTGATCCAGCAGACCGAAGTGATCGGTTTCCGCAAGGAAAACGGCGTGTGCATCGGCGTTGAAACCAACAAGGGTTTCATCGGCGCCAAGCGCGTCGGTGTAGTGACCGCCGGTAACTCCGGGCACATGGCCAAGCTCGCCGGTTTCCGTCTGCCGATCGAATCCCACCCGCTGCAGGCGCTGGTGTCCGAGCCGATCAAACCGATTATCGACAGCGTGATCATGTCCAACGCCGTGCACGGTTACATCAGCCAGTCCGACAAGGGCGACCTGGTGATCGGCGCCGGTATCGACGGCTACAACGGTTACGGCCAGCGCGGTTCGTACCCGGTGATCGAGCACACCATCCAGGCCATCGTCGAGATGTTCCCGGTGCTGTCGCGAGTGCGCATGAACCGTCAGTGGGGCGGCATCGTCGACACCACGCCGGATGCCTGCCCGATCATTTCGAAAACCCCGGTACCGAACATGTTCTTCAACTGCGGTTGGGGCACCGGTGGCTTCAAGGCGACACCTGGCTCGGGCAACGTGTTTGCCGCAAGCCTGGCCAAGGGTGAAATGCACCCGCTGGCCGCACCTTTCTCCATCGACCGTTTCCACAACGGTGCGTTGATCGACGAACACGGCGCTGCGGCTGTCGCCCACTAACAGGAGAAATCCCCATGTTGCATATCTTCTGTCCTCACTGCGGCGAACTGCGCTCCGAAGAGGAATTCCACGCATCCGGCCAGGCGCACATTCCGCGTCCGCTGGATCCGAACAGCTGCACCGACGAGGAGTGGGGCGACTACATGTTCTTCCGCGACAACCCTCGCGGTCTGCACCACGAGTTGTGGGATCACGTCGCCGGTTGCCGCCAGTACTTCAACGTCACCCGCGACACCGTGACCTACGAGATTCTCGAAACCTACAAGATCGGCACCAAGCCGCAATTCACCGACAAGGCTGACACTGCGAAAACAGCCACGACGGCGCTGGGAGAGAAGGTATGAGCCAGACCAATCGCCTGTCCAACGGTGGACGGATCGACCGCAACAAAGTGCTGAGCTTCACCTTCAACGGCCAGACCTACAAAGGTTTTGAAGGCGACTCGCTGGCCGCAGCCCTGCTGGCCAACGGCGTCGACATCATTGGCCGCAGCTTCAAGTATTCGCGTCCGCGCGGCATCTTCGCCGCCGGTGCCGAAGAGCCGAACGCGGTGCTGCAGATCGGTGCGACCGAAGCGACCCAGATTCCTAACGTGCGCGCCACGCAACAGGCGTTGTACCAAGGGCTGGTTGCCACCAGCACCAACGGCTGGCCAAGCGTCAACAACGACATGATGGGGATTCTCGGCAAGGTCGGCGGCAAGCTGATGCCGCCGGGTTTCTACTACAAAACCTTCATGTACCCGCAATCGTTCTGGATGACTTACGAGAAGTACATTCGTAAGGCCGCGGGTTTAGGCCGTTCGCCGACCGAGGTCGATCCGGACACCTACGACTACATGAACCAGCATTGCGACGTGCTGATCGTCGGCGCCGGCCCGGCCGGTCTGGCCGCTGCCCTGGCGGCTGCGCGCAGCGGTGCGCGGGTGATCATCGTCGATGAACAGGAAGAGTTCGGCGGCAGCCTGCTCGACTCCCGCGAAAGCCTCGACGGCAAACCGGCGATGGAATGGGTGGCCGGCGTCATCGCTGAACTGAAGAACACCCCGGACGTGCTGCTGTTGCCGCGCGCCACGGTCAACGGCTACCACGACCACAACTTCCTGACCATTCACGAACGCCTCACCGATCACCTCGGTGACCGCGCGCCGATTGGCCAGGTGCGTCAGCGCATCCACCGCGTCCGCGCCAAGCGTGTGGTGCTGGCGACCGGCGCACACGAGCGTCCGCTGGTCTACGGCAACAACGACGTGCCGGGCAACATGCTCGCCGGCGCTGTGTCGACTTATGTGCGCCGTTATGGCGTGGCTCCGGGCAAGAAGCTGGTGCTGTCGACCAACAACGATCACGCCTACCGCGTGGCGCTGGACTGGCTCGACGCCAGCCTGCAAGTGGTCGCCATCGCCGACGCCCGCAGCAATCCGCGCGGCGCACTGGTTGAAGAAGCCCGCGCCAAAGGCATTCGCATCCTCACCGGCAGCGCCGTGATCGAGGCCCGTGGCAGCAAGCACGTGACCGCTGCCCGTGTGGCGGCCATCGATGTCAAAGGCCACAAGGTCACCAGCCCGGGCGAATGGCTCGACTGCGACCTGATCGCCAGCTCCGGCGGTTACAGCCCGGTGGTTCACCTGGCGTCGCACCTGGGTGGCAAGCCGATCTGGCGCGAAGACATCCTCGGTTTTGTACCGGGCGAAGCACCGCAGAAACGTGTGTGCGTCGGTGGCATCAACGGCGTGTACGGCCTCGGCGATTCCCTGGCTGACGGTTTCGAAGGCGGCGTGCGCGCTGCATCCGAAGCCGGTTTCCAGACCGTTGAAGCCGTGTTGCCGAAAGCCTTGAGCCGTGTGGAAGAACCAACCCTGGCGCTGTTCCAGGTGCCGCACGAAAAAGGCACTTCCCGGGCGCCGAAGCAATTCGTCGACTTGCAGAACGACGTGACCGCCGCCGCCATCGAACTGGCGACCCGCGAAGGTTTCGAGTCGGTCGAGCACGTCAAGCGCTACACCGCGCTGGGCTTCGGCACCGATCAGGGCAAGCTCGGCAACGTCAACGGCCTGGCGATTGCCGCCCGTTCGTTGAACGTGACCATCCCGCAGATGGGCACCACGATGTTCCGTCCGAACTACACGCCGGTGACGTTTGGCGCGGTAGCCGGTCGTCACTGCGGACACATCTTCGAACCGGTGCGTTACACCGCTCTGCATCAATGGCACCTGAAAAACGGCGCCGAGTTCGAAGACGTCGGCCAGTGGAAACGTCCGTGGTACTTCCCGAAAAACGGCGAAGACATGCATGCCGCGGTCAAACGCGAATGCAAGGCTGTGCGCGACAGCGTCGGTCTGCTGGACGCTTCGACCCTGGGCAAGATCGACATCCAGGGCCCGGACGCCCGCGAGTTCCTCAACCGCGTGTACACCAACGCCTGGACCAAGCTCGATGTGGGCAAGGCCCGTTACGGCCTGATGTGCAAGGAAGACGGCATGGTCTTCGACGACGGGGTGACGGCGTGTCTGGCCGACAACCACTTCGTCATGACCACCACCACCGGCGGCGCGGCTCGCGTGCTGCAGTGGCTGGAGCTGTACCACCAGACCGAATGGCCGGACCTGAAGGTGTACTTCACCTCCGTCACCGACCACTGGGCGACCATGACGCTGTCCGGCCCGAACAGCCGCAAGCTGCTCAGCGCCGTGACCGACATCGATCTGGCCAACGAAGCGTTCCCGTTCATGACCTGGAAAGAAGGTCTGGTCGGTGGTGTGCCGGCGCGGGTGTTCCGCATCTCGTTTACCGGTGAGCTGTCGTACGAAGTCAACGTCCAGGCCGATTACGCGATGGGCGTGCTGGAAAAAATCGTCGAGGCGGGCAAGCAGTACAACCTGACGCCGTACGGCACCGAAACCATGCACGTGCTGCGGGCCGAGAAGGGCTTCATCATCGTCGGCCAGGACACGGACGGCTCGATGACCCCGGACGACCTGAACATGGGCTGGTGCGTCGGTCGCACCAAACCGTTCTCGTGGATCGGCCAGCGCGGCATGAACCGTGAAGACTGCGTGCGTGACCAGCGTAAACAGCTGGTGGGCCTCAAGCCGATCGATCCGAACGTCTGGCTGCCGGAAGGTGCACAGCTGGTGTTCAACACCAAGCAGTCGATCCCGATGACCATGGTCGGCCACGTGACCTCCAGCTACGCGCACAACTCCCTCGGCTATTCGTTTGCCATGGGCGTGGTGAAGGGCGGTCTCAAGCGCATGGGCGAGCGGGTGTTCGCACCGCTGGCGGACGGCAGCGTGATCGAGGCGGAAATCGTTTCTTCGGTGTTCTTCGATCCGAAAGGCGATCGCCAGAACATTTGACACTGATCGTTCCCACGTCGAGGCGTCGAACCGTCTGCGTGGGAATGCATCCCGGGACGCTCCGCGTCCCAAGAGCGGACGCAGAGCGTCCATGGCGGCATTCCCACGCAGAGCGTGGGAACGATCAAACAAAAGAATAGGTGTTTTATGACCGCAGCCAACGTTTACCAACAACGCCCGACCACCGGGGCCAAGGCCGAGTCGTCGCTGCATCACGCCGACCTCGCCAGCCTGGTCGGCAAGGGCCGCAAGACCGCCGGCGTGACCGTGCGCGAGAAGAAACTCCTCGGCCATCTGACCATTCGTGGCGACGGCCACGATGCCGCGTTCGCTGCCGGTGTGCACAAGGCGCTGGGCATCGAATTGCCGGGTGCCCTGAGCGTGATCGTCAAAGGTGAATCCAGCCTGCAATGGATGGGCCCGGACGAGTGGCTGCTGATCGTGCCGAGCGGCGAAGAGTTCGCTGCCGAGCAGAAACTGCGCGAAGCGCTGGGCGATTTGCACATCGCGATCGTCAACGTCAGCGGTGGCCAGCAGTTGCTCGAACTGAGCGGCCCGAACGTGCGTCAGGTGCTGATGAAATCCACCAGCTACGACGTGCACCCGAACAACTTCCCGGTCGGCAAGGCTGTGGGCACGGTGTTCGCCAAGTCGCAGCTGATGATCCGCCACACCGCCGAAGACACCTGGGAGCTGCTGATTCGTCGCAGCTTCTCGGATTACTGGTGGCTGTGGTTGCAGGATGCTTCGGCTGAGTACGGGCTTAGCGTTCAGGCGTAAATGATCGTTCCCACGCTTTGCGTGGGAACGCATCCCGGGACGCTCCGCGTCCCAAGAGCGGACGCAGAGCGTCCATGGCGGCGTTCCCGCGCAGAGCGTGGGAACGATCAGAGGCCTGACCCAGGAGAAAACGATGAGCCGCGCCCCGGATACATGGATTCTGACCGCCGACTGCCCCAGCGTTCTCGGCACCGTGGACGCGGTGACGCGTTTTCTGTTCGAGCAGGGCTGCTACGTCACCGAGCACCACTCGTTCGATGACCGACTCTCGGGCCGGTTCTTCATTCGTGTGGAGTTCCGTCAGCCCGACGGCTTCGACGAGCAATCCTTCCGCGCCGGCCTCGCCGAACGCGGTCAGGCGTTCGGCATGATTTTCGAGCTGACGGCGCCGAACTACCGGCCAAAAGTGGTGATCATGGTCTCCAAGGCCGATCACTGCCTCAACGACTTGCTCTACCGCCAGCGCATCGGCCAGTTGTCGATGGACATGGCGGCGGTGGTGTCGAACCACCCGGACCTCAAGCCGCTGGCCGACTGGCACCAGATTCCCTACTACCATTTCCCTCTCGACCCCAACGACAAACCGGCCCAGGAGCGGCAGGTGTGGCAGGTGATCGAGGAGGCCGGTGCCGAACTGGTGATCCTCGCCCGCTACATGCAGGTGCTGTCGCCGGAGCTGTGCCGCAAGCTCGATGGCAAGGCGATCAACATTCATCACTCGCTGCTGCCGGGTTTCAAGGGCGCCAAGCCGTATCACCAGGCCTACAACAAGGGCGTGAAACTGGTGGGCGCCACCGCGCACTACATCAACAACGACCTCGACGAGGGGCCGATCATCGCCCAGGGCGTCGAGGCGGTGGATCACAGTCATTACCCCGAAGACCTGATCGCCAAGGGTCGCGACATCGAAGGCCTGACCCTGGCCCGGGCCGTGGGGTATCACATTGAGCGGAGGGTGTTTCTGAACGCCAATCGCACCGTCGTTCTTTGAGTCACAAGCAACGCAAAACCAACAAGCAATAACCCGAGCACTTAACGCGCGGCCTGCCTGGGCGGCGCGGTTCCATAAAAACAACAGCGAGGTGAAAGCATGTCTGGCAATCGTGGTGTGGTGTATCTCGGCGCTGGCAAGGTCGAAGTACAGAAAATCGACTATCCGAAAATGCAGGATCCGCGCGGCAGGAAGATCGAGCACGGTGTCATCCTGCGTGTGGTTTCAACCAACATTTGCGGCTCCGACCAGCACATGGTGCGCGGCCGTACCACCGCCCAGGTCGGTCTGGTGCTGGGGCACGAGATCACCGGTGAGGTGATCGAGAAGGGCAGCGACGTCGAAAGCCTGAAAATCGGCGATCTGGTGTCCGTGCCGTTCAACGTGGCTTGCGGGCGCTGCCGTTCCTGCAAGGAGCAACACACCGGCGTCTGCCTGACCGTCAACCCGGCCCGCGCTGGCGGTGCCTACGGTTACGTCGACATGGGCGACTGGACCGGCGGCCAGGCCGAATACGTGCTGGTGCCGTACGCCGACTTCAACCTGCTGAAACTGCCGGACCGCGACAAGGCCATGGAGAAAATCCGTGACCTGACCTGCCTCTCCGACATTCTGCCGACCGGTTACCACGGTGCCGTCACCGCTGGCGTCGGGCCGGGCAGCACCGTCTACATTGCCGGCGCCGGCCCGGTCGGTCTGGCCGCTGCCGCCTCCGCCCGTTTGCTCGGCGCTGCGGTGGTGATCGTCGGCGACGTCAACACCATCCGCCTGGCTCACGCCAAGGCTCAGGGTTTTGAAATCGTCGACCTGTCGAAAGACACCCCGCTGCACGAACAGATCGCCGCGCTGCTGGGCGAGCCTGAAGTGGATTGCGCGGTGGACTGTGTGGGCTTCGAAGCCCGTGGTCATGGTCACGACGGCGTCAAATCCGAAGCCCCGGCCACCGTGCTCAACTCGCTGATGGGCGTGGTGCGCGTCGCCGGCAAGATCGGTATTCCGGGCCTGTACGTGACCGAAGATCCGGGTGCCGTGGACGCTGCCGCGAAAATGGGCAGCCTGAGCATTCGCTTCGGCCTGGGCTGGGCCAAATCCCACAGCTTCCACACCGGTCAGACTCCAGTGATGAAGTACAACCGCCAACTGATGCAGGCGATCATGTGGGACCGCATCAACATCGCCGAAGTGGTGGGCGTACAGGTCATCAGCCTCGATCAGGCTCCGGAGGGGTATGGCGAGTTCGATGCGGGTGTGCCGAAGAAGTTTGTGATTGATCCGCACAAGTTGTTCAGTGCGGCGTAAGTTTCAGCCACAAAAAAGAGCAACCCGTCGGTTGCTCTTTTTTTTTAAATCAGTCCTGACTATTTGAATGCGCATTTGCTGGCATCACCGTCAGTAACCGCACAATCGTCACCTTTCCAATTGCTTCCCGTGCCCTTGACCGGAGTTTCGAGTCTGAGGCCAGATGAGGCACCAACGTCGTCTTTGCCTTCGTAACGGCAAATGACAAGTGAACTGTCGCTGCTTCCGTCCTTGATGCGTGCAGAGGTAAAGGTAAGGTCTTCGGCGCTACTCGAACCGGTTACCGAGAGCGTCGGACAGTTAACTGCATAGGCGCTGCTCATCATCGCCAGACAAATCAAGGCCCCCGACATCATTTTCAACTTCATTGCTTGTACTCCGTTACAGGATGGGAGGTCATATCCTCGGTTTTCCTTCTCGCCTTTCCTACTGTCATAAATGACAGTTTTTTAGATCTGTTTGTAATAGGTTCCTGAGTATTGAGAAGGCGACGAGCTATCGAACAGTGCTTGGCGGATCCCTCTGGAGTGAAACGGCTGGCCTCAGACGGAACATGCTGTCGCCTACCCGGTCAAACCGGCAGTTTGATCGCCTGTATCCAGGCGGTCTTCACGCCACAAGAGGATGTCTGAATGAAGATTTCACGCGGTTGTGCCCTGGCATCGCTCCTGACCCTGGCGGCAGGGCCGGTGTTTGCCGGTTTCAGTTTGAATGACGTGGCCGGCGTGGTATCGGGCATGCAGGGCGGGGACAAGGCTGCGACGGCAGCGCCGACCTCGGAAACCGCAGGTTTGTTGAGTGCGCTGAGCGCGCTGGACCTGACGCCTCAACAAGCGGTGGGTGGCACCAGTGCCATGTTGGGCCTGGCGAAGAATCAATTGAGCAGCACCGATTATTCCGAACTGGCCAAGGAAGTGCCGGGTATCGACCAGTTGTCGGGTGGCGCTGGCAGTCTGGCGGCGTTGAGCGGCTTGCTCGGCTCATCGGGCAAGTCCGCCGGGCTGGAAAATGCGCTGGGCAACGTCAAGGACACCAATGACCTGAACAACGCCTTCAGTGCGTTGGGCATGGACAGCGGGATGGTCGGCCAGTTTGCCCCGATCCTCCTGCAATACCTCGGTCAGCAGGGTGTCGGCGGCTCGCTGCTGCAAAGCCTGGGCAGCATCTGGGGCACCGGCATCAACGGTTGACTCAGCGGCGCTCGCCCTTGAGTTCGGCGATGCGCTGATCCTTGAGGGTCCAGAGCTGGTTGACCCAGTTCTGGACCTTCTCGCGAAACGCCGGATCGTTTTCGTAATCACCCTGCCACAGGGCCGGATCCAGCTCGCGGGTCTGGATGTCGACGATCACGCGTGGCACGTTGCCGCTGATCAGGTCCCAGAATCCCGGAATCTTCTGCTGTGGATAAACCACGGTCACATCGAGAATCGCGTCCAGCTGTTCACCCATCGCCGCCAGTACGAAGGCCACGCCGCCCGCCTTGGGCTTGAGCAGGTGGCTGAATGGTGACTGCTGCTGAGTGCTTTTGGCAGTGGTGTAACGGGTGCCTTCCAGATAATTCACCACCGTCACCGGCTGACGCTTGAACAGCTCGCAGGCGGCTTTGGTGATTTCCAGATCCTTGCCGGCCAGCTCCGGGTGTTTCGCCAGGAACGCCTTGGTGTAGCGCTTCATGAACGGGTAATCCAGCGCCCACCAGGCCAGGCCAAGAAACGGTACCCAGATCAGCTCTTTCTTGAGGAAAAACTTGAAGAACGGCGTGCGCCGGTTGAGGGTCTGGATCAGCGCCGGGATATCGACCCAGGACTGATGGTTGCTGATCACCAGGTAGGAAGTGTCGCTGCGCAGGTTTTCGCCGCCGCGAATGTCCCATTGCGTGGGGATGCACAGGCGAAAGATCAGCTTGTCGATTTCCGCCCAGGTTTCGGCGATCCACATCACCGCCCACGAGGCGTAATCGCGAAAGCGCCCCGGCAGGATCAGCTTGAGCAGGGCGAACACCATCAGCGGGCCGAAGAGCACGAGGGTGTTGGACAACAGCAGCAGGGTGACGAGACAGCCGGTGAGCAGGCGGCGCATAAGCAACTCTTGGAGAACGGATGGGCGCGCCATGATAAGTGGCTTCGGCCAACAGGCCAAATCCGCCGGTGACGAATGTTTCACCTGTGGTGCGATAACCTGCCGGGAACGTTCATGCGAACAACGGTCTAAAATCTCGCGTCTGACGCCCCCATTTCCCAAGGAAGCCCTTACGTGAAATCCCTCCTTGCACTGCTTTCCCTCGTCGCCTTGCCGGTGCTCGCCGCCGAACCGACCCTGTACGGTCGTTACGAATACATCGCGCTGCCGGAAATCGGCGGTGAAGTGCTCAAGGCCAAGATGGACACTGGCGCACTGACCGCCTCGCTGTCGGCCAAGGACATCGAGATGTTCAAGCGCGACGGCGAAGACTGGGTGCGTTTCCGCCTGGCCACCAAGGACGCCAGCAACAAGGTGTACGAGCACAAGGTCGCGCGGATCAGCAAGATCAAGAGTCGCTCGGATGAAGAAGACGAGGGTGAAAGCACCGAAGTGGCCAAGCGCCCGGTGGTCGATCTGGAGCTGTGCCTGGGCGACGTCAAGCGTACCGTGGAGGTCAACCTGACCGACCGCAGCAACTTCAACTACCCGTTACTGATCGGTGCCAAGGCCCTGCGCGAGTTCGGCGCGGCGGTGAACCCGGCTCGACGCTTCACCGCTGACAAACCTGATTGCTGAAACAAGTGGTCTCATTGACGTAACGCCGGGCTTGGGGCACCGTTCGCGCACTTAATCCACAGGCTCGGACGCCATGCCTCATATCCTGATTGTCGAAGACGAAGCGGCGATTGCCGATACGTTGATTTTTGCCTTGCAGGGCGAGGGCTTCACCACGACCTGGCTGAGCCTGGGCGCGGCGGCGCTGGAGCATCAGCGCCAGACCCCGGCGGATCTGATCATCCTCGACATCGGCCTGCCGGACATCAGCGGCTTCGAAACCTGCAAGCAACTGCGTCGTTTCAGTGAAGTGCCGGTGCTGTTTCTCAGCGCCCGCAACGCCGAGATCGACCGGGTGGTGGGCCTGGAGATCGGCGCCGACGATTACGTGGTCAAACCGTTCAGCCCACGGGAAGTGGCGGCGCGGGTCCGGGCGATTCTCAAGCGCATGGCACCGCGTCCGGTCATCGAGGCGTCGTCGGCGCTGTTTCGCATCGATCCCGAACGCGTGCAGATCAGCTATCGCGGCCAGCCCCTGAGCCTGACCCGCCATGAATTCCGTCTGCTGCAATGCCTGCTCGAACAACCCGAGCGGGTGTTCAGCCGCGAGCAACTGCTCGATGCGCTGGGCGTGGCGGCGGATGCCGGTTACGAGCGCAGCATCGACAGCCATATCAAGAGCGTGCGCGCCAAATTGCGTCTGGTGCGCGCCGAGGCCGAGCCGATCCAGACCCATCGCGGCCTCGGTTACAGCTACAGCCCGGGGCACAGCTGATGTCGCTGGGGCTGCGGATTTTCCTGGTGTACGTGCTGTTCATCGGCCTCACCGGGTATTTCGTGCTCAACACCGTGATGGAAGAAATCCGCCCCGGCGTGCGCCAGTCCACCGAAGAAACCCTGGTCGACACCGCCAACCTGATGGCGGAAATCCTGCGGGACGATTTCAAGGCCGGCACCCTCAACCAGAATCGCTGGCCGGAACTGCTCCGGGCCTATGGCGAGCGTCAGCCGAAGGCGACGATCTGGGGCCTGGCGAAAAACCAGGTCAACCACCGTATCTACGTCACCGACGCCAAGGGCATCGTGGTGCTGGACTCCAGCGGTCTGGCCGTCGGCCAGGACTACTCGCGCTGGAACGACGTCTACCTGACCCTGCGCGGCGAATACGGCGCACGTTCCAGCCGCAGTGACCCGAATGACCCGAACTCCTCGGTGATGCATGTGGGCGCGCCAATCCGTGACAACGGCGCGATCATCGGCGTAGTCACGGTGGCCAAGCCCAACAGTTCGCTACAACCTTATGTCGATCGCACCGAACGCCGCCTGCTCGGTTACGGCGCTGGATTGATCGGCCTTGGCTTGCTGCTGGGCGCCGTGCTGTCGTGGTGGCTGAGCCGCGCGCTGCACCGTTTGACCGTGTACGCCCAGGCCGTGAGCGAGGGCCGTCGGGTGGCGGTGCCGCACTATCGCGGCGGCGAGCTGGAGCAGTTGGCGACCGCCGTGGAGCAGATGCGCACCCAGCTCGAAGGCAAGGCCTACGTCGAGCGCTATGTGCATACGTTGACTCACGAATTGAAGAGCCCGCTGGCGGCTATCCGCGGTGCCGCCGAGTTGCTGCAGGGCGAGATGCCGGCGGATCAGCGATTGCGTTTTGTCGGCAACATCGACAGTGAAAGTGCTCGAATGCAGCAGTTGATCGAGCGCCTGCTCGATCTGGCCCAAGTGGAGCAGCGTCAGGGCCTGGAAGCACGCGTCGCCGTGCCGCTCGCGGCGTTGGTCGATGAAGTCCTGCAGGCACAGACCGCACGGATTGAAGGGCGACAGCTGAGCATCGAACAGGCCATTCCCTCCGATCTGGCGTTGCTCGGCGAGCCGTTTCTGTTGCGCCAGGCCTTGGGCAATCTGCTGGAGAACGCGCTGGACTTCACGTCACCCAAGGGCTTGCTGCGATTTGATGCCGAGCGGGATGGCGGCCAGATTGTGTTTCGCCTGTTCAACGAGGCCGCGCCCATCCCCGATTACGCGCTGACGCGTCTGACCGAGCGCTTTTACTCATTGCCACGTCCTGACAGCGGGCGCAAAAGCACGGGGCTTGGACTGAATTTCGTCGAGGAAGTGGTCAAGCTGCACGGTGGTTCTCTGCGCATCGAGAACCTGGCAGGGGGCGTGCAGGTGCAGGTGCACCTGCCGTGATTCGCCCGGCAAACCGTCGCCCGCTCAGGACGGCGTTGCCGCCTCGTTGATTCGAGCCTTGTTTCGGCGATGCGCCCATCGCAGCGCCGGTCGCTCGACCCAGTGCCAGGAGGCGATGGCCAGCACGATCACGATCAGCGCCGACAGCATCATGGACGGCACGAACGCCAGCGATGTCTTGTTGATCACCAACTGCTGTACGGGAAACGCATACAGGTAGATGCCGTAGGACAGGTCGAATCGACTCCGGAGGGTGCGATCGACGTAGAGCAGGCCTACACTCAGGGTGGCCAGGCAGATGCACAGGGTGACGATCACCCCGGCCATCGGTGTCCCGATCGCCAGTGAAGCAATCCCGATACAGGCCAGCAGCATGATTGCCAATCGGCGTCTGTCGCCCAGCAATGGCTTGTAGAAGGCCAGCAGCGATCCGGCAAAAAAAGCGATGCCGGCACATCCATACACCGCCAGCTTCTGAGTCAGTGCGGTAGCCGGGCCGTTGCCCAGTACAAAGGTCGCCACGCAGAACAGCGCAAGCATCGCCCCCGCTGTCGCCGCCCGTCGGTGCAGACTCAGCACCACTGCCACCAGCAGATAGAAAGCGAATTCGATTTTCAGCGTCCATAGGCTGCCGTTGAACGACTCGCTGAAGATAAACCCGTCAGTGACGGGCTCGATGTTCGCGCGGCCGAACAGCGAGATGCGCAGGAAATCGATCAGGGCGGCGAGAGACGTCGCATAACCCTCGGCAAACACCGCACCCGCCACAAACGTCATGAGGAAGGCGCAAACGATCAGCGCCGGAAAGATGCGCGCGACACGTTTGCTCAGATAGTCAGTGATGCCCTTGGCGTTGAGGAAGCTGTGGGTGATCAGCAGGCCGGAAATCGAAAAGAAGGCAATGACCGCAATGCCACCCAGCGAGTTGTAGCCAGTGATGCCCGGTTCCTGCAATCCGCTCAGGGCAAAGTGATGGCTGACCAGTACCCATATCGCGGCAACGTGCCTGATCAGATCAAATGAGTTGTTGCGCAATCCGGTAGTCCTTTTATTCCAGTCTTGTCCGTCGGTGCCCGGAAGGGCGAATGTTGGTTTTTGTGGAACAGCGTTTTACAGGTATTTCCACGTAAAGCCCACACAACCTCCATAACAAATCCATACAGCGTTTGCAGACTCGCTCCATTCCAACAAGGGAGCGTTCCGATGAACCGAAATCTGACATTCAAACTCGGGGCCATTGCCCTGCTGATCCTGGTGCTGCTGGTGCCGTTGCTGATGATCGACGGCATCATCGACGATCGCCAACAGTTGCGTGACGGTGTGCTCGAAGACATCGCCAGAAGCTCAAGCTACAGCCAGCAACTCAGCGGGCCGGTGATGGTTGTGCCGTATCGCAAAGTGGTGCGCACCTGGAAAACCAGAGAGAAGAGCGATGAGCGCTACCAGGAAATTGGCGAGGAGCGTGGACGTTTGTACTTCCTGCCGGAGCGCTTCGAGCTCGACGGTCAAGTGCAGACCGAACTGCGCGCCCGGGGCATTTACGAGGCGCGGCTGTTCCATGCCGATAACCGCATCAGCGGGCATTTCTCCCTGCCGGCGCAGTTGGGGATCAAGGAGGATTTTGCCGATTACACCTTCGATGCGCCGTTTCTGGCGGTCGGCATCAGTGACATTCGCGGGATCGAAAACGCGCTGAAGCTGGAACTGGGCACGCAACGCCTGGACTTCGTACCCGGCACTCAGGTTGGCTGGCTGGGCGAGGGAGTGCGAGTGACGCTGCCGGCGCTGGACACGGGCAAGACCACGGAACTGGCCTTCGGCTTCGACCTGCGCCTGCAGGGCACCGGCTCGTTGCAGGTGCTGCCGGTGGGCAAGACCAGCCGGGTGAACCTCGCCGCCAACTGGCCGCACCCAAGCTTCATCGGCAACTTCCTGCCGGCCAAACGCGAGATCACCGATCAGGGCTTCACGGCCGACTGGCAGACCTCGTTTTTCTCCACCAACTTGCAAGAAGCAATGAGCCGCTGCGTGTCAGGCAATGATTGCGAGGCGTTCAACGGGCGCAGTTTCGGCGTGAGTTTCATCGATCCGGTGGATCAATATCTGAAGAGCGACCGGGCGATCAAATATGCGCTGCTGTTCGTCGTCCTGACGTTCGCCGGTTTCTTCCTGTTCGAAGTGCTGAAAAGCCTGGCGGTGCACCCGGTGCAGTACGCGCTGGTGGGTGTGGCGCTGGCGTTCTTCTATCTGCTGCTGTTGTCGTTGTCGGAACACATCGGGTTTGCCCTGGCGTATCTGTTGTCGGCCAGCGGTTGCGTGCTGTTGATCGGGTTCTATGTCTGCCACGTATTGCGCAGCGTGCGTCATGGCTTGAGCTTTTCGGTGGGGCTGGCAGCGTTGTACGGTTTGCTCTATGGCCTGCTGAGTGCCGAGGATTACGCACTGCTGATGGGCTCGCTGTTGCTGTTCGGTCTGCTCGGTGTGTTCATGGTGTTGACCCGCAATCTGGACTGGTACGGGATCGGGCAGAAACCGACCAAACCGCTGCAATTCGATATCGGAGCGGTGCAGTGAGCCGGTTCGTGGGCTTGCGTGACGAGCAGCGGGAGGCCGAGGTGTTGATGACGTTGATCTTTGCCTCGTTACCTCCCGCCCGGTGCCTCAAACCTTCGGCATCGTCGCGATCATCGACGGCCGCTGGCTCACTTCAAAGAACCAGTTGGCCAGTTGCGGATTGGCGTCACGCCAGCCCAGATCCGGGAAGCGCAGATCCAGATACCCCAGCGCACAGGCCACGCTGATCGCGGCAACGTCGAAATGGCAGGTCAGCTCGGCAATCGCGTCGCGCTCCAGCAAGGCGAGGGCGCGGCGGATCTTCTCGCGCTGGGCGTCGAGCCATTCATTCCAGTGTTTTTCCGGAGCGCGCAGGGCCTGCTCGTAACGCACCATGACTGCGGCGTCCATGATCCCGTCGGCCATCGAGGCCAGGGTCAGGCGCCGCCAGCGGGCCGAGCCTTCGCGGGGGATCAGCGGGTTGCCGACGTGCTGGTGGTCGAGGTAATCGAGGATCACCCGGCTGTCATGGATGACATTGCCGTCGGCCAGGCGCAGGGCCGGGATCTTGCCCAGCGGGTTGTCTGCGTTGAGCGCAGGATCCGGGCTGACAGGGCTGAGCACGCAGTCCTGCAGCGCGACGCGATCCTGCTGGCCGGTCTCGTGCAGCAGCACCATGACTTTGCGCACGAACGGTGACAGGGTGTTGTGGAACAGGGTCATGCTGGGAGCGGACATCGGCAGGGTCTCGGTCAAGGGCAATGACGGGCAGCATAGCGCGTTGCCCGTCAGGCTCAAGCCGCTCAGCGGTGTTGCAGCAATCCGCGCAGGGCAATGGCGGCCGGAATGCCCAGACCCACCCAGCTCAAACCATCCCAGATCCCATCGCCCAGCAGCGCCGCGAACAAGCCCGCCGCACTCAGCAGCGCAATCACCAGCGGTGTGCTGAAGACCTTCCAGAAGTTCGACTGACGCGGCTTCATGCGGACGCCCCCGCTGTTTCCGGCACCGGTTTCGCGGCCTTGCGCCGCACCACCCACAGGTACACGCCGCTGGCGAGGACAATGATGGTCAGCACGTCCAGCGTGGCCCAGAGGATTTTCATCGGCATGCCGCCGTAGTCACCGAAGTGCAGCGGCTGCGACATGCCCATGGCGTCCATGTACCACGGTCGTTCTGCGACCGCCGTGACTTGCAGGGTGCTGGCGTCGATCAGCACCGGGGTCAGCAGGTGCGAGGTCAGGTGGGTGCCGCCCTTCATGAACACCGAGTAGTGGTGCTCGCTGGAGAAACGGGTGCCGGGGAAGGCGATGAAGTCCGGTTTCATCCCCGGTGTGACGCTGCCGGCGATGTCCAGCACCCGGGTGGCCGGGGCCAGTTGCGTCAGCGGCGGGGCATCGCGGTAGGGCGCGATCAGGGTCGTCAGGGCGTCGGCCCGCCACGCGGCGATCAGCAGATCGGCGCAGGCGCTGATGACGCCGGTCACGCCGACCACCAGTGCCCAGGTCAGGGTCACCACGCCGATCAGGTTGTGCAGGTCGAGCCAGCGCAGGCGGGTGGATTTGTCCTGGCGCACGGTGCCGAACTTCAAGCGGCGCATGAACGGCAGGTACAACACCGTGCCGGACACGATCGCGATCACGAACAGCAAGCCCATGAACGCCAGCAGCAGCTTGCCCGGCAGCCCGGCGAACATGTCGACGTGCAGGCGCAGGATGAACAGCATCAGCCCACCGTTGGCCGACGGCATTTCCAGGGCTTCGCCGGTGCGCGCGTCGAGCATGAAGGTGTGCGAGGAGTTGGGCTCGGTACCAGCGGTCCTGGCCATGATCGTCAGCACGGCATTCGGTTCGTCGTCTTCGAAGCCGAAATACTGCACGACTTCGCCGGGCCGGTGCTTTTCCGCAGCCTCCACCAGTTGCGCCAGGTTCAGATGCGGCGTGTCCGCCGGCATCACGCGCAACTCGGGTGCATCGCCCAGCAGGTGTTCGATCTCGTGATGGAAAATCAGCGGCAGGCCGGTCAGGGCCAGCAGCAGCAAAAATACGGTGCAGATCAGGCTGGTCCAGGTGTGGACGAAGGACCAGCGGCGAATGGTTTTACTTTTCATTTCATGACCTTCAAAAACACCCAAGCCGTCCACGAGGGACGGCCTGGTTGCAGGGCCTGTTCAGCTCAGGCGCTTACCACTTGTAAGTGGCGCTGGCGACGACGCTGCGCTGGTCGCCGTAGTAGCAGTAGAAGCTGTCGCAGGTGGAGATGTAGTCCTTGTCCAGCAGGTTGGTGGCGTTGAGTGCCAGCGACGCGCCTTTGAGGCTGTTGTCCAGACGGCCGAGGTCGTAATGCACGGCGGCGTCGAACACGGTGTAGGCGTCCGCCTTGCCCAGCCAGGTGTTGGCTTTGTCGCCGTAGGTGTTGCCGGTGTAGCGCGCGCCTGCGCCGATGCCGAAGCCGTCGAGCACGCCGTTGTGCCAGGTGTAATCAGCCCACAGCGAGGCTTGCTGGTTCGGCATCAGTTGCAGGCGGTTGCCCTTGTCGGCGCCGTTCTGCACTTCGGACTTGGCCAGGGTGTACGCCGCGATGACCTTCAGGTTGTCGGTCACGTCGGAGACGGCTTCCAGCTCCAGGCCTTTGACTTTCACTTCACCGGTCTGGCTGGTGATCGACACGCCGTTGACGAACGAGCTGACCGAGACGTTTTTCTGGGTCAGGTCATACACGGCCGCCGTCAGCAGGGTCTTGCTGCCCGGTGGCTGGTACTTGATGCCCAGTTCCCACTGCTTGCCTTCGGTCGGTTTGAGCGATTCGGTCGACGAGGCGTCGGCACCGGTGGTCGGCTGGAACGATTCGGCGTAGGACAGGTACGGCACGAAACCGGAGTCGAAGACATAGCTGATCGCCGCGTTACCGCTGAACGCCTTGTCCCGCTGGGTGTTGGTGGCGTCGCCCTTGTTGATGAATTGAGTGCTGGTGTGCACCCAGTCTTCACGACCACCGAGGGTCAGGCGCCATTGGTCCAGGGCCATTTGGTCCTGGATGTAGAGGCCGGTCTGGTAGGTTTTCTGGTTGTAGTCGTAGAACGCGGTAGAACGCGCCGGGCGCACGATCGGCTGACCATGGATCGGGTTGTTCACATTGATCTCCGGCGCGCTGCCGAAGATCGAGGTGTAGTTGGTGTTGCTGCGCTGGTGATCCAGGCCCAGCAGCAGGGTGTGGCGGATGTCGCCGGTGGCGAAGTCGGCCTGGACGTTGTTGTCCACGGCGAACTGGCTGATGTCTTCGTCGACGATAGTGGTGGTACGGCCAACGTTGCCGTCGTTGTCCACTTGAGTGAACGGGTAGGAACCGACGGTGATGCCCTGGAACGACAGATCCGACTTGGTGTAGCGCAGGTTCTGCTTGAACTGCCAGGTATCGTTCAGGCGATGTTCGAAGGCATAGCCCAACGCGTAGTAGGTGCGGTCGTAGTATTCCCAGTCCGGATCGCCGAGGTTCTTGTGGTGGGACACCTTGCCGAACGGCATGTCGATCTTGGTGCCCTGCACTGGCAGGAACTGGCTGGTGATGCCGGTATCGTCGCGGGTGAACTGGGTCAGCAGGGTGAATTTTGTGTCGTCGTCGAGGTTCCAGGTCAGGCTCGGCGCGATGTTGTAGCGCTTGTTGTCGACGTGGTCGATCTGGGTGCCGCTGTCGCGTACCACACCGCTGAGGCCGTAGAGAAACTGGCCGGCGTCGTCGATCTTGCCGGTGCTGGCGAAGTTGATCTGACGGTGGTTGTCGCTGCCGTATTGCAGCTGGATTTCACTGCTCTGCACATCGCTCGGGCGACGGCTGACCATGTCCAGCAGGCCGCCCGGCGGGGTCTGGCCGTACACCGACGAGGCCGGGCCGCGCAGCAGGGCGAGGCGGTCGAGGTTCCAGGTTTCCTGTTTCGGGTTGGCGTACACGCCTTTTGGCAACGGCAGGCCGTCGAGGAACTGGGTCGGTTCGAAGCCGCGCACGCGCAGCCAGTCGGCGCGGGTGTCGCTGCCGTAACTGCTGGCGGTGATGCCCGGCATATAGCGCACGGCGTCATCGAGGCTGTGTACGCCACGGTCTTCCATTTGCTGGCGCGTGGCGACCGAAATCGAACGCGGCGCTTCGACCAGCGCGGTGTCAGTCTTAGTGCCGGCGGCGGTGCGAGTGGCGGTGTAGCCTTCGACCGGGCCCCAGGCGCTTTCATAGTTTTCCACGCCGATCACCGAGGTTTCCGGCAGGGCCATCGCGCCTTCCGGCACGGCGACCAGGGTGTAGGTGCCGGCGCTGCTCTGTTCCAGTTGCAGACCGGTACCACGCAGGGCCGCGCGCAGAGCGCCGGCCGCGTCATATTGGCCGTTGACCGGCGCCGAGGTCTTGCCCGCCGCCAGCGACGGGTTCAGCGACAGCGTCAGGCCGCCCTGGCTGGCGATCTGGTTCAGGGTGGTCGACAGCGGGGCGGCCGGCAGGTTGTAGGCGCGCACGCTGGATGCCTGTTCGGCGGCGATCAGTTGGCTGCTGGCCAGCGGGGTGCACAGGGCAATGGCGAGCGCCAGCAAACTGGGGCGCAACAAGGTGTCTAGCGAACGGGACATACGGCGGCTCCTGAATGGAAATATTTCTCAATTGCCTGTGTGCCGGACGAAATTCGAAAAGTGATAGGGCCGGATGAAAATAATTTCGATTAACGAACGACATCGCTGCAAAAGTCAGCAGAAAGTCCGTTTTCAGGGGGTGGCAGGTGGCTTGTCGTGGGCAGGCAACGCTGAATGTCAGGGCTTCGGATCAGCCTTGGCCACGGTCACCCACCATGGCGTGTGCTGCTCGATCTGCACCGGCAGAGTTGGCAGCAGGGCATTCAACGCCTTGTCGGTGTCGTGCAGCGGGAAGCTGCCAGTGATGCGCAGGTCGGCGACTTCCGGCGCAATACCCAGATGGCCGCGACGATAACGACCGAGTTCATGCACCAGGTCCTCCAGCCGCGCGTTGTCCACCACCAGCATGCCGCGGGTCCAGGCATCGGCGCCTGGGGTGAGCGCCACCACCGAATCCAGACCGCTGTGGCGGATCAGCACTTGCTGGCCTTCGCGCAGGATCTGTTCCTGCGGATCGGATTGCGGATGCGCCGCCACCGCCGACTGCAACACGCTCAGGCGCGTGCCGGCGTCTTCGCGCTTGACCAGGAACCGCGTGCCGAGGGCGCGCATGCTGCCCTCGGCGGTTTCGACAATGAACGGCCTTGCATCGCCGTGACCGGTTTCGACGAGGATTTCGCCTTCCTGCAACACGATCAGCCGTTGCTGTTCATCGAAGCGGACATCCACGGCACTGTGGGTATTCAGGTTAAGCACGGTGCCGTCGGCCAGGCGCACGGTGCGCTGTTCGCCGGTGGCGGTGCGTTGATCGGCGAGCCAGTAATCCAGCGGCAGATAGCGCTCGCCGGCAAACAACGCCAGCCCGACCACTGCCACGACGCTGGCCAATCCGCTGCCCAGCTTGCGCACCCGGCGACGGATGCCTTCGCGCGATTGCAGCAACGCGGTGCGTGCCGGGCCATTGGCCACGCTGAATCGCTGGTCGAGCATGCCCAGCTGGCGCCAGGCGCGAGCGTGTTCTTCGTTGGCCGCGTGCCATTTGGCAAATTCTTCGCGCTCCAGTGGCGAGCTGGAGTCGAGGGTCAATTGCCAGGCAATCGCCGCGTCCAGCACATGGGCCGGGACCGGTCGGGAACTGGCCGGGCTCATGTCGGCTCACCGTACAGTGCGATGTAGCACTGGCGGATGCCCTGGGCCAGGTACTGGCGCACGCGTGGGACCGACACACCGAGTTTGTCGGCGATTTCGGCGTGGGTCAGACCGTCGAGACGGTTATAGAGGAAAGCGGCGCGGGCCTTGGTCGACAGCTTGCCGAGCATGCGGTCGATGGCCTTGAGGTCTTCGAGGATCAGTTGCTGTTCTTCGACCGAGGGCTGTTCGCCTTCGGGGATCAGCATCAGTTCGGTCAGATACGCCTGTTCCAGCGCGGCCCGGCGGAAGTAGTCGAACAACAACCCTTTGGCGATCGCCACCAGAAACGCCCGGGGTTCACGGGGTGTCAGCAGTTCGTCGCGGCCGAGCAGACGGACGAAAGTGTCCTGGCTCAGGTCTTCGGCCCGTTGCGGACAGGCCACATTGCGGCGCAGCCAGGCCAGCAGCCAGCCACGGTGGTCGCGATACAACGCACCGACGAGCTCGCTGTGAGGGCTTTGGGCTGAGGACACGACGACACCGACTGGGAAGTGTTAACTAACGAGAATTGTTCGCGATTGTGGCAGAGGTGGGAATGGTTAGCAATTGGCCACCGGTCGGGTTGTCGGGCGACAACCCGGATTCAGAACGAATGCGTCTGCTGGCGGCGTTTCCACTGACTCAGGCGTTGCTGCAGATTCAGCGGGCTGTGGATTTGCTGCTGGCGTGCCCGGCTGAACAGGATCAGCGCCAGTTCCGCCGTGGCCAGTGCATCGGCACTCGCATGGTGACGTTCGAACACTTCGAGCTTGAACCAGTCGATCCACTCGTCCAGCCCCGCCTCGCGAATGTGTGCCTGCGGACATAGCAGCGGGGCGATCTGCGCCACATCGAGAAACACCGTCTGCAACTTGTGTCCCAGATGTTCTTTCAGCGCGCGGCCGAGCATGTGCTGGTCGAAAGAGGCGTGAAACGCCAGCACCGGACTGTCGCCGATAAACTCCAGCAGCTCGACCAGGGCTTCGGTGGGCTCGCTGCCCGCGGCAATCGTGCTCGGTGCCAGACCGTGGATCAACACACTCGCGCCGAGTTTCAGTTCGCGGCATTGCAGGGTGCGTTCAAACTGCTGACTGAAGTCGATCGCCCCGTCCTCGATCACCACCGCGCCGATCGACAGCACCTGATCCTTGTTCAGGTTCAGCCCGGTGGTTTCCAGGTCCAGGACCACCCAGCGCTGTTCCCGCAGGCTGCATTCGCGCAGTTGGCCGATGGCCGGCAGTTTCGCCAGGCGCTGTTGCAGGTCACCCGGCACAACGGGGTTGGCCGGACGCAGCCACGAAAACAGGCTCATAGCTGATACCGCAAGGTCAGGCTGCTTTGCAGGCGCTGGGCCTGGCGCAGGGATTCACGCAGGATGCGCCGGTCCAGATGATTGAGGCTGTCGGGATCGACCCGATTCGAATACGGCTGGTTTTCCCGGGTCTGCAGTTGATGCTGCTGCATGCGCGTCTGCTGGATGAAGTGGTAGGCCTCTTCGTACGCGGCGCCATCCAGCCGGTCGATGACGTCTTTATCCACCAGTTGGCGGAACCGTTCGAGGGTGTTGTTGGCGTCGATGCCGTTGGCCAGCGCGAGCAAGCGGGCACCGTCGACAAACGGGGTCAGGCCCTGGATTTTCAGGTCCAGCGTGGCTTTCTCGCCGTTCTTGCGGGTCAGCACGAACTCACGGAACCGTCCCACCGGCGGACGGTTGCGCAAGGCGTTTTCCGCCATCATCCGCTGGAACAGACGATTGTCGCCGACCTGATCGAGAATGCCCCGGCGCAGTTGCTCGCAGCCGTGTTCATCACCCCAGACCACGCGCAGGTCGAAATAGATGCTGGAGCCCAACAGGTTCTCCGGCGTCGCCTCGCGGATGAACGCGGCAAAGCGTCGGGCCCACTCGGCGCGGGACAGGCACAGCTCTGGATTACCGGCCATGACGTTGCCCTTGCACAGGGTGAAGCCGCATTGTGCCAGGCTGTTATTGATCTGCTGGGCGATGGGCAGCAGCTTGCCGCGAATCTCCGCCGCATGGGCCGCATCCCGCGCATCGAACAGAATGCCGTTGTCCTGATCGGTGTGCAGGGTCTGCTCACGCCGGCCTTCGCTGCCAAAGCACAGCCAACTGAACGGCACGCCGGGGTCGCCTTTTTCGGCGAGGGTCAGCTCGATCACCCGGCACACGGTGTGATCGTTGAGCAGGGTGATGATGTGGGTGATCTGGGTAGACGAGGCGCCGTGAGCGAGCATGCGTTCTACCAATTGGCCGATCTCGCCGCGCAGGGTCACCAGTTGCTCGACCCGCTGGGCGCTGCGAATGGTGCGCGCCAGGTGCACCAGATCGACCCGTTGCAGCGAGAACAGATCTCGCTCGGAAACCACGCCGCACAGGCGTTGGTCCTTGACCAGGCAAACATGGGCGATATGCCGTTCGGTCATGGCAATCGCCGCGTCGAAAGCGCTGTGATCCGGCGTCAGATAGAACGGCGAGGGCGTCATGTGGCGTTCGATCGGCTCGCTGAAATCGCCAACCCCTTCCGCCACGACATGCCGCAGGTCGCGCAGGGTGAAAATCCCCAGCGGCGCTTTGTGGTCGTCCACCGCGACGATGCTGCCGACCTGTTGTTCGTGCATCAGCTTCACCGCTTCGCGCAGCGGGGTGGAAGGGCTGCACGTCACCGGATGGCGCATGGCCAATTCGCCAAGGCGGGTGTTCAGCGAATACTGGGTGCCGAGGGTTTCCACGGCTTTTTGCTGGACTTGCTGGTTGACCTGATCGAGCAGGCTGCTGACCCCGCGCAGGGCGAAATCGCGAAAAGTGCTCGAGAGGGCG
Source organism: Pseudomonas sp. PHC1 (assembly GCF_046487845.1). Classification (NCBI taxonomy): domain Bacteria; kingdom Pseudomonadati; phylum Pseudomonadota; class Gammaproteobacteria; order Pseudomonadales; family Pseudomonadaceae; genus Pseudomonas; species Pseudomonas sp. PHC1. Next base: position 100,643 of record NZ_JBJXHJ010000002.1, on the reverse strand, counting down.
AACAGCTTGATGAACGCCGGTTTGTTCAGTTGCAGGCAGAAAGTGTCTTCGCCGGCCAGGTGTTCGGTGCGGGTCGCCCGCTCGCCGAGCAGCGCGGCGAGGGGAAAACACTCGCCGGTGGTGATTTCAAATGTGGTTTCGGTACCGCCCTTGGCCGTGTGCGGACGCTCGCCGACCACTCGGCCCTGCTTGACGATGTAGAAGTGTTCGACCGGCCCGTCGGCGGGTTTGATGATGCTCTCGCCCTGACCGTAGAAGCGCAACTGACATTGTTCCACCAGGTAGGCCAGGTGGGCATGTTCCATTTGATTGAAAGGGGGGAAGCGCTGGAGGAATTGCAAAGTGCCCTGAATGTTCTGCAACACCGCGGTTTTCCCTGCCTGGGTGAAGGCGTCCGCTTTACTCATAACCATTACCGCAGTCTTTTTCGAATTGTTGTTGTCGGATCGTTGCAGCCATGGTCGACCCCATCGCGCGGGGTGCCCATTGGACGTAAGTCTAGGTTGGGCATGCCGTTGGGTAGTTTTCGGATATGCCCTACAAAATCAGTCGGAAATTCTTCGGTTCGCCCCTTGGAAAAAAATCCGACGAAGTGCACATTGAAGCTCTGCCCAGCGATGTCTGACCACTGTGCCAGGGGATCGATTTGAAAACGTAGAGAACGCCATGTCCGACCACGATATTTTGAGCGACGCCGAGCGCGAGGCGCTCAGTGCTGTAATGCTCGAACCCGATCTGCCACCGCAGCGTGTATTGATCGTCGATGACGACAAGGACGCCCGGGAGTTGTTGTCGGAAATTCTCGGGTTGGACGGTATTCGTTGCATGACCGCGGCCAGCGGTGAGTCTGCCCTGAAGATGCTCGCGGAAAAACCTTCGATCGGGTTGGTGATCACCGACCTGCGCATGGGCAACGTCGATGGTCTGGAGTTGGTCCGCCAGGTGCGCGAGTCAGTGCGGGCGGCGATGCCGATCATCATTGTTTCGGGCGATGCGGACGTGAAGGACGCGATTGCGGCGATGCATCTGAGCGTGGTGGATTTTCTGCTCAAACCGATCGATACCGCCAAACTGCTCGGTCTCGTCAAACATGAGTTGGGGATCGAGCCCTGAAAATCAATTGTCAGCGCTCCCACGCTCCGCGTGGTAGTGCCTCAATAGACGCTCTGCGTCTGCTGTCGGGACGCGGAGCGTCCTAGGCTGCATTCCCACGCGGAGCGTGGGAACGATCTAAAACTCAGGCAGATATCACAAACAAAAAAAGCCCTGATCGAAAGATCAGGGCTTTTTCATGTTCGGCATCCTCGCAGGTTACAGGCCGTTGGCAGCCTTGAACTCCCGGCGACGACGGTGCAGAACCGGCTCGGTGTAGCCGTTCGGCTGTTTGGTGCCTTCGATCACCAGTTCGACCGCCGCCTGGAAGGCGATGTTGCTGTCGAAGTTCGGGGCCAGCGGACGGTACAGCGGGTCGTTGGCGTTCTGGCGGTCCACCACCGGCGCCATGCGCTTGAGGCTTTCCATCACTTGCGCTTCGGTGACCACCCCGTGGCGCAGCCAGTTGGCGATGTGCTGGCTGGAGATACGCAGCGTCGCACGGTCTTCCATCAGGCCGACGTCGTTGATGTCCGGCACTTTCGAGCAGCCCACGCCCTGATCGATCCAGCGCACCACGTAACCGAGAATGCCCTGGGCGTTGTTGTCCAGTTCGTTCTTGATCTGCTCTGGCGTCCAGTTCGGGTTGACCGCCAGCGGGATGGTCAGGATGTCATCGACCGAAGCGCGGGCACGTTTGGCCAGCTCGGCCTGACGGGCGAACACGTCGACCTTGTGGTAGTGCAGCGCGTGCAGCGCAGCGGCGGTCGGTGACGGAACCCAGGCGGTGTTGGCGCCGGCCAGCGGGTGAACGATTTTCTGTTCGAGCATCGCCGCCATCAGGTCGGGCATCGCCCACATGCCTTTACCGATTTGCGCACGACCTTGCAGGCCGGTGCTCAGACCGATATCGACGTTCCAGTTTTCGTAGGCGCCGATCCACTTCTCGGCCTTCATGTCGGCCTTGCGTACCATCGGGCCGGCTTCCATGGAGGTGTGGATTTCATCGCCGGTGCGGTCGAGAAAACCGGTGTTGATGAACACCACGCGCTCGCTGGCAGCCTGGATACAGGCCTTGAGGTTGACCGTGGTGCGGCGTTCCTCGTCCATGATCCCGACTTTCAGGGTGTTGCGCTTGAGGCCCAGCCCGTCTTCGATGCGAGCGAACAGCTCGTTGGTGAACGCCGCTTCTTCCGGGCCGTGCATCTTCGGTTTAACGATGTAGACGGAACCGGTGCGGGTGTTCTTGCGCGAAGTGTTGCCGTTCAGGTTGTGCATCGCCGCCAGGCAAGTCACCAGACCGTCGAGGATGCCTTCCGGCACTTCGTTGCCGTGCTTGTCGAGGATCGCGTCGATGGTCATCAGGTGACCGACGTTGCGCACGAACAGCAGCGAGCGGCCGTGCAGGGTCAGTTCGCTGCCGTCGACCCTGGTGTAGGTGCGATCCGGGTTCATGGTGCGGGTGAAGGTCTGGCCGCCCTTGGACACGGCTTCGGCGAGGTCGCCCTTCATCAGACCCAGCCAGTTGCGGTAGATCACCACCTTGTCGTCGGCATCGACGGCCGCCACGGAGTCTTCGCAGTCCATGATGGTGGTCAGCGCCGCTTCCATCAGGATGTCTTTGACGCCGGCGGCATCGGTCTGGCCGACCGGGGTGCTGGCATCGATCTGGATTTCGAAATGCAGGCCGTTGTTTTTCAGCAGGATCGCGATCGGCGCACTGGCGTCGCCCTGAAAACCGATCAGTTGCGCGTCGTTGCGCAGGCCGCTGGTGCTGCCGCCCTTGAGGGTGACCAGCAGTTTGCCGTCAGCGATCTGGTAGCCGGTGGAATCGACGTGGGAGCCGGCCTCCAGTGGTGCCGCTTCGTCGAGGAACGCACGGGCGAAGGCGATGACTTTGTCGCCACGCACCTTGTTGTAGCCTTTGCCTTTTTCCGCGCCGCCGGCTTCGCTGATGGCGTCGGTGCCATACAGGGCGTCGTACAGCGAACCCCAGCGGGCGTTCGAGGCGTTGAGGGCGAAGCGGGCGTTCATCACCGGCACCACGAGTTGCGGGCCGGCGGTACGGGCGATTTCGTCATCGACGTTTTGCGTCGTTGCCTGGAAATCAGCCGCTTCTGGCAGCAGATAACCGATTTCTTGCAGGAAGGCTTTATAGGCCACGGCGTCGTGCGGCTGACCGGCACGGCTTTGGTGCCAGCCATCGATACGAGCCTGGAAGTCATCGCGTTTGGCGAGTAGGGCTTTGTTCTTCGGCGCCAGGTCGTGAATGACCTTGTCGGCACCTTCCCAGAATTTGTCGGCGGTGAGGCCGGTACCGGGAATGGCTTCGTTGTTCACGAAGTCGAACAGGACTTTGGCGACCTGCAGGCCACCGACTTGAACGTGTTCAGTCATTGCTTGCCTCACTCTGCTCAGCTATTTCGCTTTTCAGCTCTTCAATTTAACAATGAAGCCTCTGGCCATTTAAACCACAAACCCCTTGACCAGTACATGCCATCGCTGGCGGCTGGGTTGGGACCAATCAACGGCTTGGGGGCCTTGCTGACGGGGCTTTCAGGGTTGCGAACGTGCCTTGGGCAGACATCGATCCAGCGTTATGTAGTGCGCGCTGCGGCATACTACATGATGAGTTGCGGTTGTGAAAATCAGACTAATTACGTCGTTCTGCGACCCCATGACGCATTGCGGTCACGGCGCGGATCGGGATGTTCTCAAAAAACCAATGGATTGTTCCAGTTAAATATAAAAAGTTGTACACGATTTGTGACTTCGAGCGTCTGAGGCGCGCTTGCCTATACTTGCTTTTCTATAACAAAAGTCATGACAAGAGGGCTGCGCCATGGATCACCTCGTACTCACCGTCTTCGCACCGGACAAGCCCGGGCAGGTCGAGCGCATCGCCCAATGCATTGCCGAACACGGCGGCAACTGGCTGGAAAGCCGCATGTCGCGGATGGCCGGGCAGTTTGCCGGGATTTTGCGGGTGGGCGTGCCGGCGGAGGCTTACGACGAATTAGTCGATGCCTTACAAGCACTGTCGGCTCAGGGCATTCGCGTGCTGGTGGCCGAAAGCGGTATCGAACAGGCCTGCACCTGGAAACCGATCGCCATGGAGCTGGTGGGCAATGACCGACCGGGCATCGTGCGCGACATCACTCGGCTGCTGAGCGAGCAGGGCGTGAATCTGGAAAGGTTGGTGACCGAAGTACGTCCGGCCCCCATGAGCAGTGAGCCGCTATTCCACGCTGAAGCCATTTTGGCGGTGCCGCTGACCCTGTCCCTGGACGTGCTGCAATCGCGCCTGGAAACCCTGGCCGATGACTTGATGGTCGAACTGGTGTTGCGCACCGACCTGTGAAGACGGATCGGGTTATCCAGTTTAAACCTGCACCTGCCTGTGGATAACCTGTAGAGACCAAGCGCCAAGTCACGTCCGCCGTGGCTTGGCGAGAATTGATCAAAAAACCGCCAGCATTCAGTGACTTGCGCACAAACGGCGGGGATCACGTTGTGGATAACCTTGGGAAGGAACGTTACAGGCCACGAGAACCGTGGCCTGTGGAGGTTTGTACGTTTTTTGATCAGCTGCGCCGGCGCAGGCTCAGCCATGCATCGACGCTGTACACCGCCAGACCGGCCCAGATAAACATGAAGGCGATCAGCGTGCTGGACGACAGGTGCTCGCCGAACAGCAGCACGGCTTGCAGCAGCACCAGCGTCGGCGCCAGGTATTGCAGGAAACCGAGGGTGGTGTAGGGCAGGTGCCGCGCTGCCGCGTTGAAGCACACCAGCGGCACCAGCGTCACCGGACCGGCCGCCACCAGCCACCAGGCTTCGGAGGTGGTCCAGAACTCGGCCTGGGCACTGGTTGCAGTCGGATTGAACAGCAGCCACGCGATAGCGATCGGCACCAGCATCCAGGTTTCCACCACCAGCCCCGGCAACGCCTTGACCGGAGCCTGTTTGCGGATCAGCCCGTAGAAACCGAAGGTCAGCGCCAGCGCCAGCGAGACCCACGGCAGACTGCCGACCTGCCAGACCTGCTGCGCCACACCGACCGCCGCCAGACCAACCGCCAGCCACTGCATGCGCCGCAAGCGTTCGCCGAGGATCAGCATGCCCAACAACACGTTCACCAGCGGGTTGATGTAGTAACCCAGGCTCGCTTCCAGCATTCGGCCGTTGTTCACCGACCACACGTAGGTCAGCCAGTTGGCCGCGATCAAGGTGCCGCTGAGCGCGAGAATCGCCAGACGTTTCGGGTTGTTGCGCAGCTCCTGCCACCAGCCGGGATGCTTCCACACCATCAACAGCAGCGCGCCGAACAGCGCTGACCACAGCACCCGGTGAATGATGATTTCCACCGCCGGCACTTCGGCGATGGCTTTGAAGTAGAGCGGGAACAATCCCCAGATGATGTAGGCGCTCAGGCCCAGAATGTACCCGCGACGCGGGTTGGCGGCTTGCATGCAGAATCCTTGCTCAGGCAACTGACAAAGCAGCGATTGTACGGGCAGTTGTCTAGACGTGTCGTGTCAGAAAAGCTTCAACGGCTCTTCGTTCAGCGCCGCCAGTTGCTCGCGCAACGCCAGTACCTGATCGCCCCAATACCGCTCGCTGCCGAACCACGGAAAGCTGCGGGGGAACGCCGGATCATCCCAGCGCCGGGCCAGCCACGCGCTGTAATGCATCAGGCGCAGGGCGCGCAGCGGTTCGATCAGCGCCAGTTCGCGCGGGTCGAAGTCATGGAATTCGTTGTAGCCGTCCATCAATTCCGACAACTGCCCCAGACAATCCTGACGGTCGCCGGCAAGCATCATCCAGATGTCCTGCACTGCCGGGCCCATGCGGCAGTCGTCGAGGTCGACGATGTGGAACATCTCGTCGCGGCACATCATGTTGCCGGGGTGGCAGTCGCCGTGCATGCGGATGTTCTGGTGCGGCGTGTTGGCGTAGACGTCTTCCACACGCTTGAGCAGGTCGCGGGCGACGGACTCGTAGGCCGGCAGCAGGCTTTTGGGGATGAAGTTGCCTTCCAGCAGTGTGGTCAGCGAGTCATGGCCGAAGTTCTTCACCGCCAGCGCCTCGCGGTGTTCGAACGGTTTGGTGCCGCCGACCGCGTGCATGCGCCCGAGCAACTGGCCGAGGCGATACAGCTGATCGAGATTGCCCGGCTCCGGCGCCCGGCCACCGCGACGGGGAAACAGGGTGAAACGAAAACCGGCGTGTTCGTGCAGGGTTTCGCCGTTGTGGATCAGTGGCGCAACCACGGGGATTTCGACGTCGGCCAGCTCGAAGGTGAACTGGTGCTCTTCCAGGATCGCTTCGTTGGTCCAGCGCTGCGGGCGATAGAACTTGGCGATCAGCGGTTCCGAGTCTTCGATGCCGACCTGATAGACGCGGTTTTCGTAACTGTTGAGCGCCAGAATGCGCGCGTCGCTGAGGAAGCCGATGCTTTCGACGGCATCGAGCACGAGGTCTGGGGTGAGGGTTTCAAACGGGTGGGCCATGCTGACTCCTGCGCGCAGCAGGCTGCCGCGTCCGGCTCAGCATGGTAGCGCAGACGGGCTGTCTTGAGTGGGATCGTTCCCGTGCCGCGCACGGGAACGATCAGCGCGTCGTCCGATCAGGCGCCGACGATCCCGCCATCTTCACGGGTAATCGCCATCACCGATGACCGCGGCTTGCCGTTCGGCAGGTGCTCGGGGAAGGTCGAACCGCCGTTCTCGCCCGGGTGCTGAATGCCGACGAACAGGGTTTTCTGATCCGGCGAGAAGCTGATCCCGGTGACTTCACAACCGATCGGCCCGACCATGAATCGACGAATCTCGCCGGTCGCCGGATCGGCGCAGAGCATCTGGTTGTTGCCCATCCCGGCGAAGTCACCGGTGTTGCTCGAATCACCGTCGGTGAGAATCCACAACCGTCCGGCCTTGTCGAAGCCGAGGCCGTCCGGGCTGTTGAACATGTTCTGCGGGGTGATATTCGACGAACCGCCCTTCGGTGTCCCGGCGTGCACGCCCGGGTTGCCGGCGACCACGAACAGATCCCAGGCGAACGTCTTCGCCGCGTGATCGTCGCGGTCGGTGCGCCAGCGCAGAATCTGCCCGTAGACGTTCTTCTCGCGCGGGTTCGGTCCGCCCACCGGTTGGCCGTCTTCGCCGCGCTTGGCGTTGTTGGTCAGGGTGCAATAGACCTGGCCGTCTTTCGGGCTGACCACGATCCATTCCGGACGGTCCATGCGCGTGGCGCCGACCACGCTGGCGGCGAGTCGCGCATGAATCAGCACTTCGGCCTGATCGGCGAACCCGCTGCTGGCGTCGATGCCGTTCTTGCCGTGGGTCAGTTCGATCCACTGGCCCTGGCCTTTCGGGTGATCCGGATTGCCGTCGCCGGCATCGAATTTGGCGACGTACAGCGTGCCGTGATCGAGGATGTCGCGGTTGGCCTTGGCGTTGCGGTGATTGATCTTGTCGCGGCTGACGAATTTGTAGATGAACTCGCCGCGTTCGTCGTCGCCCATGTACACCACGGCGCGACCGTCGTCGGTCTCGGCCAGCGCGGCGTTTTCATGTTTGAAGCGGCCCAGCGCGGTACGTTTGACCGGCGTCGATTGCGGGTCGAACGGATCGATCTCCACGACCCAGCCGTGACGGTTGAGTTCGTTCGGGTTCTTGGCCATGTCGAAGCGCGGATCGAATGGATGCCAGTTGATCTCACGGCTGGCGGCCGACACGCCGTAGCGCTTCTGCGTCGGGTCGAACTGTTGCTGGGCGTTGCTGCTGCCGAAGCAGTCGGTGAAGTTCTCTTCGCAGGTCAGATAAGTGCCCCACGGCGTCTTGCCGTTGGCGCAGTTCTGGAAGGTGCCGAGGACTTTCTTGCCGTGTTTGTCGGCGCTGGTTTTCATCAGCTCGTGGCCGGCGGCCGGGCCGCTGATACGCAGCGGCGAGTTGCCGTGAATGCGCCGGTTGTAGCGCGAGCCCTGGACGAACTGCCACTGACCGTTCTTGCGCTGGACTTCGATCACCGACACGCCTTCGCAGGCCAGGGCCTTGCGCACGTCCTCGGCCGACTGCGGCATGCCGCCGTGCGGGTAGAGGTAGCGGTAGTTGGTGTATTCGTTGTTGATCGCCATCAACGCGCGGTTTTTCTCGCCCGGGAATTCGAACAGGCTCATGCCGTCGTTGTTGTCGCCGAACTGCACTTCCTGTGCGGCCGCGGTGCCATTGCCGCTAGGGTCGAAGGCCGGGCCGTTCTTGTGCAGCGGCTGACCCCAACTGATCAGCACCGACGACTTGTAGCCCTTGGGCAGGCTGATGGTGTCGGTAGTGGCAGCCGGAATGCTGTCGAAGCCGAGCAGACGGCTGTTGCCGGCGCTGACACTGGCGGCCAGCACGCTGCGACTCAGCAGGTTGCCGCCGAGGAACATCGCCGCGCCACACAGCGCGCCCGCGCTGATGAAACCGCGACGGCTCAGGCCGACCATTTTTTCCAGGTCTGTGGATTGGTTTTCTTCTAGTAGGCTCACATCAGGCTCCCTGCATGGTTTTGGCAGCCACCTTAATGCGGGTCGATGACGCTTTCGTTGCAGTGCGGTCAGAGCGGTGTTCCGAGCAGCACATTGGACGGGGAGAATTGCACCTGCACCGGTTGCTCGACCTTCAGACCACGGCTGCGCAAGTCCAACGGTTCGGCCAGCGCGCACAGGGTCTGGCCGTTGGGCAGGGTGATGCGCACTTCGCTCGGGCCGTCTTCGGCGTCGAGAATCGCCTCGATCCGACCGCTCAACAGGTTGTGGCCGACGGCAGGGGTGGCCTGTGGCGCGAGCAATTCGAGCCAGCCGGCCTTGATCAGCGCCACCACTTCGGTGCCCGGTTGCAGCTCCAGGTGCACGGTGCTGTCGTGGGTGATCTGTGCGTTGATCGACAGACCTTCGGCCAGTTCGAGGCGAATCAGGTCGTTGCGGCCCTGACCTTCGATCAGCACGACTTTGCCGTGCAGCTGATTGCGCGCACTGGTCCTGAGCATCAACCGACCGAGCAGATCCAGGTCGCTGGCGTCCTCGGCCGCCTCCAGCACCTGAGCCTGCAAGGCTTGCAGCTTTTGATACAGACGCAGCACCCGCTCGCCCTCGCTCGACAATCTGGCGCCACCGCCACCCTTGCCGCCGACCGCTCGCTCGACCAGAGGCTTTTGTGCGAGGTTGTTCAACTCATCGATGGCATCCCACGCCGCCTTGTAACTCAGGCCGGCGCTTTTTGCGGCGCGGGTGATCGAGCCCTGTTCGGCGATGTGTTGCAGCAAGGCGATGCGCTGCGGACGGCGGACGATGTGCTGGGACAACAGGCTGGGCAGGGACATGGCGGGCGCTTTGTGCTGAAGGGGTGAGGAAGGACGTTGGCGACTCGTGGCGTATCCGTCAAGCCGCGTCGCCGGGTTTTGGCGTGCGGGCCAGGCAGTACACATCCACCCGCGCGGCGCCGGCGCCCATCAGCAAACGGGCCAGCGCCTGGGCGGTGGCGCCGGTGGTCAGCACGTCGTCGACCAGGGCCAGGTGTCGGCCTTTCACCTGTGCATCGGGACTGAGGGCGAAGGCATGACGCAGATTATGTTTACGCGCCTTGGCGTTGAGGGTCTGCTGGGCGTCGGTATCCTGCACGCGCAAAAGATTGTGTTCCTCGCAAGGCAGGTCGAGTGACTTGCCCAGCCACTGCGCGAGCATCGCCGCTTGATTGAAGCCGCGCTGGCGCAGGCGTTTCGGTGCAAGCGGCACCGGCAGCAGGGCATCCGGGCGAGGCAGGTCTTCTTCGAAGCGATGTTGCAGAAACTCGCCGAGAACGTCGGCGAGCAAGTGGCCAAGCGGCCATTTGCCGTTGTGCTTGAAACGGGTGATCAGGGTGTCCACCGGAAAGCTGTACGTCCAGGGTACGGCCACCTGTTCAAAGGCCGGCGGATCGTTCAGGCAGCCACCACAGGTCAGGCCGGCGGCGAGGGGCAAAGCGCAGGTCCGGCATTGATCGCCCAGCCACGGCAGATCGGTTTCACAGGCGGTGCAGATCGGGATTTGCGCGTCCGCCGGTTCATCGCACAATAAACAGTTCTGTTTGTTTTTTAACCAGATGTAAACCGGTCTTTCGTAGTGTGGTTGACAGCGCATGGCTCTTCCTTAAATATGCCGAACATCCGTGTCGTGCCTGTGGGTATTCCGTTTCCCCAGGCGCCAGCCAAGCATAACCAAGGAAATGCCCATGAGCGCCAGCACCACTGCCACCCTGCGTCACGACTGGACTTTGGCCGAAGTCAAAGCACTCTTCGTTCAGCCATTCAATGACCTGCTGTTCCAGGCGCAGACGGTGCACCGCGCGCATTTCGACGCCAACCGCGTCCAGGTCTCCACGCTGCTGTCGATCAAGACCGGCGCCTGCCCGGAAGATTGCAAATATTGTCCGCAGTCCGGTCACTACAACACGGGGCTGGAAAAAGAAAAGCTGATGGAAGTGCAGAAAGTGCTCGAAGAGGCCGCCCGCGCCAAGGCCATCGGTTCGACCCGTTTCTGCATGGGCGCGGCGTGGAAACATCCATCGGCCAAGGACATGCCTTACGTGCTGAAAATGGTCGAAGGTGTGAAGGCCATGGGCCTGGAAACCTGCATGACCCTCGGTCGTCTCGATCAGGATCAGACCGAAGCCCTGGCCAAGGCCGGGCTCGATTACTACAACCACAACCTCGACACCTCGCCGGAGTTCTACGGCAGCATCATCACCACCCGCACCTATGCCGAGCGTCTGCAAACCCTGGCCTACGTGCGCGACGCGGGGATGAAAATCTGCTCCGGCGGCATCCTCGGCATGGGCGAGTCCCTCGATGACCGCGCCAACCTGCTGATCCAGCTGGCCAACCTGCCAGAGCATCCGGAGTCGGTGCCGATCAACATGCTGGTGAAAGTTGCCGGGACGCCGCTGGAAAACGCCGACGACGTCGATCCGTTCGATTTCATCCGCATGCTCGCCGTGGCGCGGATCCTGATGCCGCAATCCCACGTGCGCCTGTCCGCCGGCCGCGAAGCGATGAACGAGCAGATGCAGGCCCTGGCGTTCCTCGCCGGTGCCAATTCGATCTTCTACGGCGATAAACTGCTGACCACCGCCAACCCGCAGGCCGACAAGGACATGCAGCTGTTCGCGCGTCTGGGCATTCAGCCGGAGGCGCGCGAAGAGCACGCCGACGAAGTGCATCAGGCCGCCATCGAGCAGGCACTGGTGGAGCAGAAGAGCAGCGAGCAGTTCTACAACGCGGCGGTCTGATCGCCCGTTCTTTTTCAGGCGCTGCCTCGGGCGGCGCCTGCTGATTCATTTGCCACCCGTGAGGCTTGCATGTCTTTCGATCTCGCCGCACGCCTTGCTGCCCGTCGTGCCGACAATCTCTACCGCCAGCGCCCGCTGCTTGAGAGCCCGCAAGGGCCGCAAGTGGTGGTCGACGGCCAGCCGTTGCTGGCGTTCTGCAACAACGATTACCTGGGCCTGGCCAATCATCCGCAAGTGATCGAAGCCTGGCGCGCCGGTGCGTCGAAGTGGGGCGTCGGCGGCGGTGCTTCGCATCTGGTGATCGGCCACAGCGGCCCGCACCACGCACTTGAAGAAGCCTTGGCCGACCTCACCGGACGGCCCCGCGCGCTGCTGTTTTCCACCGGTTACATGGCCAACCTCGGCGCGGTCACGGCGCTGGTCGGGCAGGGCGATACGGTGCTGGAGGACCGGCTCAATCATGCGTCGTTGCTGGATGCCGGATTGTTGTCCGGTGCGCGCTTCAATCGTTATCTGCACAACGATGCCGACAGCCTGGCCAAGCGACTGGAGAAAGCCACCGGCAATACTTTGGTGGTCACTGACGGCGTATTCAGCATGGACGGCGACCTTGCGGATCTGCCGGCGCTGGCCCGGGAAGCCAAGGCCAAAGGCGCGTGGCTGATGGTCGACGACGCCCACGGTTTCGGCCCGCTGGGGGCAAACGGTGGCGGGATCGTCGAGCATTTCGGTTTGAGCCAGGAGGACGTGCCGGTGCTGGTCGGCACGCTCGGCAAAGCGTTCGGCACGGCGGGCGCATTCGTTGCCGGCAGTGAAGAGCTGATCGAAAGCCTGATCCAGTTCGCCCGCCCATACATCTACACCACCAGCCAGCCGCCGGCGCTGGCCTGCGCAACCTTGAAAAGCCTGGAACTGTTGCGCAGCGAACACTGGCGCCGCGAGCATTTGCAAACGCTGATCCGCCAGTTCCGCCACGGTGCCGAACAGATCGGTCTGGAACTGATGGACAGCTTCACGCCAATCCAGCCGATCCTGATCGGCGATGCCGGTCGCGCCGTGCGTCTGTCGCAAATGCTGCGCGAGCGTGGGCTGATGGTCACCGCAATCCGTCCGCCGACTGTGCCTGCCGGCAGCGCGCGGCTGCGGGTGACGCTGACCGCCGCCCATAGCGAGGCACAGGTGCAGCTATTGTTAGAAGGACTGGCTGATTGCTTTGCTCAACTCACGTCGGAGCCAAGCCATGCGTGATCGCCTGATTCTGCTACCGGGTTGGGGGCTCGGCGTTTCGCCGCTGGAGCCACTGGCCGCTGCATTGCGCGGACTCGATGAACACCTGCAGGTCGACATCGAGCCGTTGCCGGAACTGGACTCCAGCGATCTGCAAGACTGGCTCGACGAACTCGATGAACGCATCCCCGAAGATGCCTGGCTTGGCGGCTGGTCGCTGGGCGGCATGCTCGCGTCCGAGTTGGCGGCCCGGCGTGGCGAACATTGCTGCGGCTTGCTGACCCTGGCGAGCAATCCTTCGTTTGTCGCCCATGAACAATGGTCGAGCGCGATGCCCGGCGAGACCTTCGATGCGTTTCTGGCCGGCTGCAGCGCCGACCCGCGCACGACCCTCAAGCGATTCTCTCTGCTGTGCGCCCAAGGCGCGCAAGACGCGCGCAGCTTGTCGCGGCTGTTGCTCGGCGGCGCACCGAACACCTCGCCGGCCGCTTTGATGGCCGGTCTGGAGTTGTTGGCGCAGATCGATACGCGGGAAGCCTTGCAGGCGTTTCGTGGCCCGCAACTGCATCTGTTTGGCGGGCTGGACGGGCTGGTGCCGGCGGAAGCCGCGGGCGAGCTGTTCGCGTTGCTGGCGGATGTCGAGATCGGTCTGATCGAACAGGCCAGCCATGCGTTTCTTCTGGAAGACCCCCACGGTGTGGCGGGTGCGATCCAGGCGTTTTTAAGTGAGTGCGGTGATGACTGATCTGTCTGTTGCGGCGTTGCCCGGCGGCTTGCCTGACAAGCGCCAGGTCGCGGCTTCTTTTTCTCGCGCAGCGGCCAGCTATGACAGCGTCGCCGAGTTGCAGCGTGATGTCGGAACGCAGTTGATGAATCGCCTGCCGACGGAGTTTCGGCCGGCACGCTGGCTGGATCTGGGTTGTGGTACCGGTTATTTCACCCGTGCATTGGCCGAGCGATTTGGTGTGGGACTGGCGCTGGATATCGCCGAGGGCATGCTCAATCACGCCCGGCCCTTGGGCGGCGCCACGCACTTCATCGTTGGCGATGCCGAACGTTTGCCGTTGCAGGATTCGACCTGCGATCTGCTCTTCTCCAGCCTCGCCGTGCAGTGGTGCGCGGATTTTGAAGCGGTGCTCGGCGAAGCGCTTCGGGTGCTGAAACCGGGGGGGATTTTTGCGTTTGCTAGTCTTTGTGCAGGGACGCTGTATGAATTGCGCGACAGCTGGCGTCAGGTCGATGGCCTGGTACACGTCAACCGCTTCCGCGAGTTCGCCCGCTACGAGCAATTGTGCGCGGGCAGTGGTCTGCGTACGGTCAGTCTGGAGAATCGGCCGCATGTGCTGCATTACCCGGATGTGCGCAGCCTGACCCATGAACTCAAGGCCCTGGGCGCACATAATCTGAACCCTGGCCGGCCGGGTGGATTGACCGGGCGGGCGCGGATTCTGGGGCTGGTCGAGGCTTACGAGCAGTTCCGTCAGCCCCAGGGGCTGCCAGCGACCTATCAGGTGGTCTACGCCGTGTTGGAGAAACCCTTATGAGCGCAGCCTATTTCATCACCGGAACCGACACTGACGTCGGCAAGACCACCGTTGCCGCGGGGTTGCTGCATGCTGCGCGGTCGGCGGGATTGAGCACGGCAGCGGGCAAACCGGTGGCGTCCGGTTGTGTGGTGACCCCCAGAGGGTTGCGCAATTCCGATGCGCTGGCGTTGCAGGCCGAATGCTCGTTGCCGTTGACGTATCAACAGGTCAACCCGGTGGCGTTCGAGCCAGCGATCGCGCCGCATCTGGCCGCGCGTGAGGCGGGTGTCGCGCTGACCGTGCAATCGTTGCTGGCGCCGATGCGCGAGATTCTGGCCATGAACGCCGACTTCACGCTGATCGAAGGCGCGGGCGGCTGGCGGGTGCCGTTGGCGGATCAGGACAATCTGTCGGATCTGGCCATTGCGTTGAAGCTGCCGGTGATTCTGGTGGTCGGTGTGCGTCTGGGGTGTATCAGCCATGCGCTGTTGACTGCCGAGGCGATTGCCCGGGACGGGCTGCAACTGGCGGGATGGGTGGCGAATATCATTGATCCGAAGACGTCGCGGCTGGAGGAAAACCTGGCGACACTGGCCGAGCGGATTCCGGCGCCGTGCCTGGGGCGGGTGCCGAAACTCAAGGCGGTCAGCGCCGAAGCGGTCGCCGATCACTTGCAACTGGATCTGCTCGACTGATTTTGGCTATGACAAGGCACTGTGCCATTAGTGTTTTTGACGGGTGTTTTTCTGACGCCTCTGGTTCAATGGCACCCATCGATCCTTCCCAAGGATGAGAGCTCCCATGGAAATCTCCGGAAACACAGCTTTTTATGCAGGTCTGAGCACCATTCAGACCGGGCAGAACCGTGTCGATCAGGCCGCCAGCCAGATTGCCAGCAGCACCATCGAGCGTTCGGTGACCAGCCAGTCTTCGCAAGTGCAGGTTGATCGTCTGCGTTCCGTGGATCCCGCCCAGCAATCAGACCTGGCGAGCAACATGGTCGAGATGGCCCAAGGCAAGTTTCAGGCGGAACTGGGCGTGAAAGTCGCCAAGGCTTCCGATGAAATGCTCGGTACGATTATCGATACGTTCGCCTGATTTTTTGATCTCCGCTTTGTCAGACGCCGCGACTGTTCGCGGCGTTTTTCGTTGTAAGTCCTTCTCCCTCAACTAATCTTTTTTCAGTGCGCATGGCTCGGTCGGGCGCATGTCGCGCGGCTGTGTCCGGCGTTCGGAAAATGTGATGACGAATGGCAAAAGAACGACGCTTGACAAGATTTCGGCGTAAACGTATGTTTCAAACAACTGTTTGACCGTCACAACAAATCAACGCGGTCGTTCATTCCCGGTTACATCAGCAGAGGTTTATCGCTATGCCTGACTACAAGGCCCCCTTGCGTGATATTCGCTTCGTTCGTGACGAACTGCTCGGCTACGAAGCGCACTATCAGAGCCTTCCAGCGTGTGCAGAAGCAACGCCGGACATGGTTGACGCCATTCTCGAAGAGGGCGCCAAGTTTTGTGAGCAGGTGCTGGCACCGCTGAACCGCGTGGGTGACACCGAAGGCTGCACCTGGAGCGAGTCCGGCGTGAAAACCCCGACTGGCTTCAAAGAGGCCTACAAGCAATTCGTGGAAGGCGGCTGGCCAAGCCTGGCCCATGACGTCGAGCACGGCGGTCAGGGCCTGCCTGAGTCGCTGGGTCTGGCTGTCAGCGAGATGGTCGGCGAAGCCAACTGGTCGTGGGGCATGTACCCAGGCCTGTCGCACGGCGCGATGAACACCATTTCCGAGCACGGCACCCCAGAGCAGCAGGAAGCCTATCTGACCAAACTGGTGTCCGGCGAATGGACCGGCACCATGTGCCTGACCGAGCCGCACTGCGGTACTGACCTGGGCATGCTGCGCACCAAGGCCGAACCTCAGGCCGACGGTTCCTACAAGGTTTCCGGCACCAAGATCTTCATCTCGGCCGGTGAGCACGATATGGCCGACAACATCGTCCACATCGTACTGGCCCGCCTGCCGGACGCACCGGCCGGCACCAAGGGCATTTCCCTGTTCATCGTTCCGAAGTTCCTGCCGAACGCCGACGGCACCGTCGGTGCACGCAACGCCGTGACCTGCGGTTCGATCGAACACAAGATGGGCATCCACGGCAACGCGACCTGCGTGATGAACTTCGACGGTGCGACCGGTTTCCTGATCGGCCCGGCGAACAAAGGCCTGAACTGCATGTTCACCTTCATGAACACCGCACGTCTGGGTACCGCGCTGCAAGGTCTGGCCCATGCCGAAATCGGTTTCCAGGGTGGCCTGAAATACGCTCGCGATCGCCTGCAAATGCGTTCCCTGACTGGCCCGAAAGCGCCGGACAAGGCCGCTGACCCGATCATCGTTCACCCAGACGTACGCCGCATGCTGTTGACCATGAAGGCATTTGCCGAAGGCAACCGTGCGATGGTGTACTTCACCGCCAAGCAGGTCGACATCGTCAAATACGGCGTGGACGAAGAAGAGAAGAAGAAAGCCGACGCGCTGCTGGCCTTCATGACTCCGATCGCCAAGGCGTTCATGACCGAAGTCGGTTTCGAATCCGCCAACCACGGCGTACAGATCTACGGCGGCCACGGCTTCATCGCCGAGTGGGGCATGGAGCAGAACGTTCGCGACAGCCGCATCTCGATGCTGTACGAAGGCACCACCGGCATCCAGGCACTCGACCTGCTGGGCCGCAAAGTGCTGATGACTCAAGGCGAGGCCCTGAAAGGCTTCACCAAGATCGTCCACAAGTTCTGCCAGAACAACGAAGGCAACGAAGCCGTCAAGGAATTCGTCGCACCGTTGGCTGCACTGAACAAAGAGTGGGGCGAGCTGACCATGAAGGTCGGTATGGCCGCCATGAAAGACCGCGAAGAAGTCGGCGCGGCCTCCGTGGATTACCTGATGTACTCCGGTTATGCCTGCCTGGCCTACTTCTGGGCTGACATGGCGCGTCTGGCAGCTGAAAAACTGGCCGCCGGCACTACCGACGAGGCGTTCTACACCGCCAAGCTGCAAACCGCGCGCTTCTACTTCCAGCGCATCCTGCCGCGTACTCGTACGCACGTGGCCACCATGCTGTCGGGTGCCAACAACCTGATGGACATGAAAGAAGAAGACTTCGCACTGGGCTACTAAGCCTTAACGCGGTCCTTCAAAAAACCGCTGCGCCTTCGGGGGCAGCGGTTTTTTTTTGCCCGGATTTCCCCAATCCCGGGGCTGATTCCCCAGCATTCATGACGTCGCTAATCCGCCGAACCCCTGCGCATATTGATTCAAAATATTTCAAGAAGAGTGGCCAATTAATTGCACTGCCCGAATTACCGGTGCTGACCAGAACTGCCTGCTCCAAGAAGCAAGACGCCCGGCACTTAACAACAATCGTCAGGGTGAAGCCTATGAACATCAGTCGACTCGCTCGTTTGACCTTCTGGTTACCCATCGCGCTGTCCGTCCACAGCGCGTGGGCCGCCGACCCCGCCGTAGTCGATCCTCCCGTGCCGGAGGTGCCTTCGCTGCAATCGCTGCGCGGGAGGGTGCCCCCCGATCCGTCCGGGACCGAAGACGGGCGCAAGGTCGACCTGATGACCGACTATGTGCTCAATCGCCAGGCCGCGATCCTGCTGGGCAAAGCGCTGTTCTGGGACATGGAGGTCGGCAGCGATGGCGCCACGGCCTGCGCCTCCTGCCACTACCACGCCGGTGTCGATCACCGCATCACCAACCAGCTCAACCCCGGCCAGGCCCATACCAACGCCAACGTCGCGTCGATCTTCAACAAGCCGTTTGTAGCTTCCGACATTCCGGGGGATGTGGCGTCCTACGCGACGTTGTCCGGCGGCAAGGGCGGCCCGAACTACACGCTGAAGAAAACCGACTTCCCGACCCACGTTTTGAGCAATCCGCTGGAGCGCAACTCGCCCATCGTGTACTCGACGGACGACGTAGTAGGCTCGCAAGGCGTATTTGACGCCAACTTTGTCAAACCCAATCAGGCGCGTTTCGACAAATGCACTCAGCAACCGGACGGCATTTTTCAGGTCGGCGGCATCAACGTGCGCCGCAGCACCGGGCGCAATGCGCCGTCGGTGATCAACGCCGCGTTCAACGTGCGCAACTTCTGGGACGGCCGGGCCAACAACGTGTTCAACGGCTTTTCGCCGTTTGGCAACCGCGACCCGGATGCCGGGATTTATGTGACCAGCGAGCGCAGCACGGTCGCGACCAAAGTGCGGCTGGCGCTCAACGATGCGTCTGCCGCCTCGCAAGCCGTCGGCCCGCCCGGCAGCGCAGTAGAAATGTCCTGCGGTGGCCGCACCTTTGCCGACATCGGTCGCAGGATGCTCGACACGCTGATGCTCAAGCAGCAGCGGATCTCGTCCACCGATTCGGTACTGGCTCCGGTGTCCGGCGCACGGCGGCCGACCTATCGCGAGCTGATCAAGAACGCCTTCCAGCCCCGGCTGTGGAACGCCACGCAGAACGTTCTGGTGGGCGGCGCACCGTACACCCAGATGGAGGCCAACTTCCCGCTATTCTTCGGCCTGGCGATCCAAATGTATGAGGCGACGCTGGTGTCCGATCAGGCGCCGATCGATGCCTATTTGCAAGGCGATCACACGGCGATGAACGCGCAACAGGTCGAGGGCATGAACCTGTTTCTCGGCAAGGGCAAATGCGTCAATTGCCACGGCGGGCCGGAGCTGACCAACGCCGCCAGCCGTCTGCTGATGCACCCGCGCGAACGCATCGAGCGCATGGTGATGGCCGACAACCTGATCACCCTTTACGACAACGGCTTCTACAACACCGGTGTGCGCCCGACCTCGGAAGACCTCGCCCTCGGCGGCGCGGATGCCTGGGGCAATCCATGGTCGTTCACCCGGCAGTACAACAGCGTGTTGCAGGGCGGCCGGTCGGTGGATCCGCTGGAGGTCGATGTCTGCACGTTCGAGGCGCCATTGAGCGCGGCGATTCCGTGCGATGCCACGCTCAAGCCGAATGTCGGTTTCCGCGACTCGGTCGACGGTGCGTTCAAGACCCCGACCCTGCGCAACATCGCCCTGACCGGGCCGTACTTCCACAACGGCAGCCGCTCGACGCTCAAACAGGTGATGGAGTTCTACAACCGTGGCGGTGACCGGCGCGGCGAAGACGCCAATAACACCAGCGGCTTCGAGCATCCGGCGGTGAACCAGCACAACACCTCCAACCTTGATCCGGACATGACGGCGCTGAACCTGACGCCTGACGAAATCGACGCGCTGGTGAAATTCATGGAAGTCGGCTTGACCGATCCGCGCGTGGCCTGGGAGCGAGCACCGTTCGATCATCCGTCGCTGGTGATCCCGCAGGGCCATATCGGCGATGAAAATGCTGTGACTCAACGCCCGGCCAGCCCGAAAGCCACGACCCGTCAGGCGATGGACGCTTCGTTCAGTCTCAAGCCTTACGGTGCTGAAGGTCGGCCGGCAGCAGAGGGGCCATTGCAGCCGTTCTACAACGATCTCTGAGCAGTAAAAACACACCATGGCCATCAAGTATGATGGCCATGGTGGCCGTCTAGCGGCCATTACGCAAAAAACCTTACTGAATTACTCAGCAACTGCGAATGTCGGCCGTTAAAGAGACAGCCTGTGATCTGGATCACATTGTGTGTGCTTAACTGGCCACATTGCAGGCACAATGCCATCTCTTTGCCATGACGGGTCGGAGCTTTTACCCTTGCCGCGTTCTTCCGCTGTACGTTTCAGTCATTTCCTGCCTTCACTGCTGTTGTTGCTCGCGGGGCTGGCGGCTGCGTACGTCAAAGACCTCAACGTGTTCTTCACCTCGCTGTTTAACGTGCTGCCGACTCTGGTGCTGCTGTTGGGCGGTTCGTACTGTGCGGTTTACCGACGTCAGCGTGAGCTGTTTCTGATGGTCACGGTGTACATCGCCTACTTCCTGCTCGACACCCAGACCGACTATTACCGTGACAACGGCAAAGTGCGTGAAGACGCAGCGGTGGTGTTCCATCTGGTCTGTCTGCTGTTGCCGCTGTTGTTCGGCCTGTTCGCCGCGTGGCAGGAACGCACGCACCTGTTTCAGGACATGGTGGCGCGCTTCGCCGTGCTGCTGGCCTTTGGCAGCGTGGCGCTGGGGCTTGAGCAAAGTTACCCGCAGGCGTTGCTGATGTGGCTTTCCGAGATCCGCTGGCCGGCGCTGCATGGCGCATGGATGAGCCTGATCCAGTTGTCGTATCCGGTGTTCATCTCGGCGTTTCTGTTGCTGGCCTGGCAATACTGGCGCAACCCGCGTCCGCTGCACGCCGCGCAACTGGTGGGCTTGCTCGGGGTGTTCTGGATGCTGCCGAAAACCTTCATCCTGCCGTTCACCCTGAACATCATGTGCAGTCAGGTGATGTTGATGATTGCGGCGGCGGTGGCGCACGAGGCTTATCAAATGGCCTTCCGCGACGAACTCACCGGTCTGCCGGGCCGCCGCGCACTCAACGAGCGCATGCAGCGTCTGGGTCGCAACTATGTGCTGGCGATGAGCGACGTCGATCACTTCAAGAAATTCAACGACACCCACGGCCACGACGTGGGGGATCAGGTCTTGCGGCTGGTCGCCAGCAAGCTGTCCAAAATCAGCGGCGGCGGTAGGGCGTATCGCTATGGCGGTGAGGAGTTCGCCCTGGTGTTTGCGGGCAAGACCCTCGAAGAGTGCATGCCGCATCTAGAGGTCATCCGCGAGTCGATTGCCTCCTACAACATCCAGCTGCGTAATCAGGAAAGCCGCCCGCAGGATGATCAGCAGGGCCGCCAGCGGCGTTCGGGTTCGGGCGCGTCCAGTGTGTCGGTCACGGTCAGCATCGGCGTGGCTGAACGTCTGGAACAGCGCACCCCGGAAGAGGTCCTGAAATCCGCCGACCAGGCGCTCTACAGCGCCAAGGGCGCAGGGCGAAACTGTGTGATGGCGTTCGGGCAGAACCGCCGTGGCGCGGTGCGCATGGACAACGCCGCAGGTTGAGTGATGACGGCGCATTCAGCGTCTGGACAGTGATTGTGGGGCAGGGTGGCCGGCAGTAGGTTGAAGCAATCTGCTGAAGGAGAAGCCACCATGCCCGAGTACAAAGCTCCCCTGCGCGACATGCGCTTTCTGATCGACCACGTCTTTGACTTCCACACCCAGTACGCGGCCCTCGGCGCTCACGACGCCAGCCCGGACATGATCAACGCGATCCTCGACGAGGGCGCGAAGTTCTGTGAGAACGTTCTGGCACCGCTCAATCGCAGCGGCGACGAAGAGGGCTGCCATTTCGACAATGGTGTGGTGACAACGCCTGCAGGCTTCAAGCAGGCCTTCGCACAATATGTCGAAGGTGGCTGGCACGGTCTGGCGGCAGATCCGGCTTACGGCGGCCAGGGCTTGCCGAGTTCGCTGGGGCTGGTGATCAGCGAAATGGTCGGCTCCAGCAACACCTCCTGGGGCATGTACCCGGGCCTGACCCACGGCGCCATGTCGGCGATCCACGCCCACGGCACCGAGGAACAGAAAAACACCTATCTGCGCAAACTCACCGCCGGCCAGTGGACCGGCACCATGTGCCTGACCGAAGCCCATTGCGGTACCGATCTGGGCATCATCAAGACCCGCGCCGTGCCCCAGGCCGACGGCAGCTATTCAGTGACCGGCAGCAAGATCTTCATCTCTGCCGGCGAGCACGACATGAGTGACAACATCATTCATCTGGTGCTGGCCAAACTGCCGGACGCACCGGCCGGGACCAAGGGCATTTCGCTGTTCATCGTGCCGAAATTTCTCCCGGACGCCTCCGGTGAGGCGGGTGAGCGCAACGGCGTTTCCTGTGGCTCGATCGAACACAAAATGGGCATCAAGGCCTCGGCCACCTGCGTGCTGAACTTCGACGACGCCAAAGGCTTCCTGATCGGCGAGCCGAACAAGGGCCTGAACTGCATGTTCACCATGATGAACCATGCGCGTCTCGGCACCGGGATGCAGGGGTTGTGTCTGGGCGAAGCGAGTTTCCAGGGCGCGATTAAGTACGCCAATGACCGCTTGCAGATGCGCGCCCTGACCGGCGCCAAAGCCCCGGACAAACCGGCGGATCCGATCATCGTCCACCCGGACGTACGGCGCATGCTGCTGACCATGAAAGCGTTCAACGAAGGCAACCGCGCGCTGACCTATTTCACCGCTCAGATGCTCGATGTCGCGCACCTGAGCCCGGACGCCGAAGCGCGTCAGGAGGCCGAACACCTGTTGGCGTTCCTGACCCCGATCTGCAAGGCGTTCATGACCGACACCGGCCTGGAGGTGACCAACCACGGCATGCAGGTGTTCGGCGGCCACGGTTTCATACGCGAATGGGGCATGGAGCAACTGGTTCGCGACTGCCGGATCGCGCCGATCTACGAGGGCACCAACGGCATTCAGGCGCTGGATCTGCTCGGGCGCAAAGTGCTGGGCAGTCAGGGCAAGCTGCTGCGTAACTTCACCAAGATTGTCCACAAGTTCTGCGCGGCCAACGCCGGGCATGCGCAACTGGGTGAATTTGTCGCGCAGCTTGATGGCCTCAACCAGCAGTGGGGCGAACTGACCATGAAGGTCGGCATGGCGGCGATGAAGAACCCGGATGAAGTGGGCGCCGCGTCGGTGGATTACCTGATGTACAGCGGTTACATCGTTCTCGCCTACCTGTGGCTGCGCATGGCGCTGGTCGCGCAGGCGCAGCTGGAGTCGGGCGAGGGTGATGGCGATTTCTGCCAGGGCAAACTGGCGACGTGCGAGTTTTACTTCAAGCGGTTGCTGCCGCGCACCGCTGCGCATCGTGCGGCGATCGAGGCGGGCAGCGATTGCCTGATGAAACTGCCGGCCCAGTTGTTCGCGCTGTAACACGGCGCTGGTAAACAAAAGAGCCCGCTGATTGCGGGCTTCTTTATGGTGAAAGGCTGGTGACTAAAAATAACAAAACAGTCACTGCCTGACCCTATGTGTCGCAAAAGTTGTTGGGTTACACTCCAGCTCAACGAAACACCCTTCCACGAATCACCTGTTTAGATCTTTGCGAGGTTTGCCATGGCTGACTACAAAGCGCCGCTGCGCGATATGCGCTTCGTCCTCAATGAAGTGTTCGAAGTCGCCAAACTCTGGGCCGAACTGCCGGCCCTGGCCGAGACGGTGGACGCGGAAACCGTTGAAGCCATTCTCGAAGAGGCCGGCAAGGTCACCAGCAAAAGCATCGCGCCCCTGAGCCGCGCGGCCGACGAAGAAGGCTGCCACTGGGCCGACGGTGCCGTCACCACGCCGGCTGGTTTCCCTCAGGCCTATCAGACGTATGCCGAAGGCGGCTGGGTCGGTGTTGGCGGTGATCCGGCTTACGGCGGCATGGGCATGCCCAAAGCCGTGTCGGCTCAGGTCGAAGAAATGGTCAATTCCGCCAGCCTGTCCTTCGGTCTGTACCCGATGCTGACCGCCGGCGCCTGCCTGTCGATCAACGCCCACGCCAGCGAAGAACTGAAAGCCGCTTATTTGCCGAACATGTACGCCGGTATCTGGGCCGGTTCCATGTGCCTGACCGAGCCGCATGCCGGCACCGACCTGGGCATCATCCGCACCAAGGCCGAACCTCAGGCCGACGGTTCCTACAAGGTCAGCGGCACCAAGATCTTCATCACCGGCGGTGAGCACGACCTGACCGAAAACATCATCCACCTGGTGCTGGCCAAGCTGCCGGATGCCCCGGCGGGTCCGAAAGGCATTTCGCTGTTCCTGGTGCCGAAGTTCATGGTCAATGCCGATGGCAGCCTGGGCGCACGCAACCCGGCCAACTGTGGTTCGATCGAACACAAGATGGGCATCCAGGCTTCGGCCACTTGCGTGATGAACTTCGACGAAGCCGTGGGTTATCTGGTCGGCGAGCCGAACAAGGGCCTGGCCGCGATGTTCACCATGATGAACTACGAGCGTCTGGGCGTCGGTATCCAAGGCCTGGCCACCGGCGAGCGCTCGTACCAGAACGCCATCGAATACGCCCACGACCGCCTGCAAAGCCGTTCGCCGACCGGCGCGCAAAACAAGGACAAGGTGGCAGACCCGATCATCGTCCACCCGGACGTGCGTCGCATGCTGCTGACCATGAAAGCCTCGAACGAAGGCGGCCGTGCGTTCTCCACCTATGTGGCGATGCAGCTCGACACCGCCAAGTTCAGCGAAGACGCTGCCACCCGTAAACGTGCGGAAGACCTGGTTGCCTTGCTGACACCTGTGGCCAAGGCGTTCCTGACCGATCTGGGTCTGGAAACCACTGTCCACGGTCAGCAGATCTTCGGCGGCCATGGCTACATCCGCGAGTGGGGCCAGGAGCAACTGGTGCGTGACGTGCGCATCACCCAGATCTACGAAGGCACCAACGGCATTCAGGCGCTGGACCTGGTGGGGCGCAAGATCGTCGGCAGCGGCGGCGCGTTCTACAAACTGTTCGCCGACGAGATCCGCCATTTCACTGCAACCGCCAGTGCCGATCTGGGCGAATTCACCCAACCGCTGAATGACGCCGTCGACACCCTCGACGAGCTGACTTCGTGGCTGCTGGACCGGGCGAAAACCAACCCGAACGAAATCGGCGCGGCGTCGGTCGAGTATCTGCAAGTGTTCGGCTACACCGCTTACGCCTACATGTGGGCACTGATGGCCAAGGCCGCGCTGGGCAAAGAAGCGCAGGACGATTTCTACGCGAGCAAACTGGGCACGGCGCGGTTCTATTTCGCCCGTCTGCTGCCGCGGATTCACTCGTTGAGCGCGTCGGTCAAGGCCGGCAGCGAGTCGCTGTTCCTGCTGGACGCTGCACAGTTCTGATGATGTAACGTCATGTAAGCGATCTCTTACATGACGTGCTGCTGTTCTCCCATAGGCGTAGATTGGATCCAGAGCTAATCTACTTTCCATGGACGTCGCGCAGGAAGCGCAAAGCAACAACACGGACACGTAGGATTCTGCCAGGGTGGCGGAGTGAAATGGATGTCAGGGAAACAGTCTGCAAAGCCCCGCTTCGGCGGGGTTTTCTTATGCCCGCAGAAAAGTTTTCAGCTCAGCGCGTCCAGTGGCGGCGCACCTTTCAGCGGCTTTTCCTCGCGCTGCATCACTTCCTCCAGCAACGTTCGCAACAAGGCCAATGACGCCTGCTGGCGCTGCACATCGCGACACACCAGCCCGACCTTCAACGGCACGCGCGGCTCACTCAACGGTTTCCACAGCAGATCCTGATCGTCGTGCTCCTTTTGCGAACGACCGGGCAGCACCGTCGCCAGACGCGTATGCGGCAGGCTGTCGAGAATCCCCACCATGTTGTTCAGTTCTGCCTGAACTTGCGGGCGTCGTCCGAGGCTGGCCAGTTGCGCTTGCCAGATCTGGCGGATCTGAAATTCTTCGCCCAACAGCAACATCGGCAATTCGGCGGCCTGACTCATCGAGACCTTCTTGAATTCCCGCAGCGGATGATCCGCCGGGATGACCAGCGTCAGTTCATCTTCGTACAGCATCACGCCGTGCAGCCCCGGCTGGCGAGGCGGCAGGTAGCTGATGCCGATGTCCAGCGAGCCATTGAGCAGACGCCGTTCGATCTCCAGCCCCGTCAATTCATAAATCTGCACCACCAGATGCGGCTGGGCCTTGCGCACTCGCTCCAGCATTTGCGGCACCAGGCTGGTGTGCACGGTCTGCAGCACGCCGATCGCCAGCGTACGTAATGCCTGACCCTTGAAGTTGCCCAGCGCCTCACGCGCCCGCTGCATACCGTCGAGCAGCGGCAGGGCGTGGTTGTACAACGTGTGGGCGGCTAGGGTCGGCAACAGGCGTTTGCTGCTGCGCTCGAACAGAGTGACGTCGAGGTTCTGTTCCAGATGGCGAATCTGCTGGGACAGCGCGGGTTGAGAGATCGACAGGCGCTCCGCGGCGCGTCCGACGTGACCTTCTTCGTAGACCGCGACGAAATAACGCAGTTGTTTGAAATCCATAAGTAATACTTATCGAAAATGCTGGGAAATCGAAATGGCTCGACGCCGTGAACCGGCCTAGTCTAACCGCATTCACAAGGCTTACAGGGCCGGAAAGCGCAATGACCAGCGTTTGTTTCGAAAGTGTTTACATAGGCAGTTCAAAAAACCTCGATCGAGGTTTTTTTCAATGAATCTGTTCAGCTTGCGGCGCCAGACGCCGAGCCTCGATGACCTGGCTTTTGAAACCCGTGAATCGGATGCCGCTGATGGCTTGAATGCCGAGCGCCTGATGCCCAGCGTCGAGCGTCCGCAGCAGGTATTCGTTCGCGGCCAGGGTTCCTGGCTGTGGGACGACAATGACCGCGCCTACCTGGACTTTTCCCAGGCCGGCGGCGCCAACAGCCTCGGCCACAGCCCTTCGGCGCTGGTCAAGGCGATCGCCAGCCAGGCCCAGGCCCTGATCAATCCCGGTTTCAATCTGCACAACCGCGGCATGCTCAGCCTCGCCGAGCGTCTGTGTGCCAGCACTGCCAGCGATCAGGCCTACCTGCTCAACAGCGGCAGTGAGGCCTGTGAAGCGGCAATCAAACTGGCGCGCAAATGGGGTCAACTGCATCGCGGTGGCGCTTCACGGATCATTGTCGCCAGACAAGGCTGTCACGGACGTAGTCTGGCGACGATTTCGGCGTCGGACAGTTGCAACCTGCAAAACCGTTTCGCACCGTTGCTGCCCGGTTTCGATCCGGTACCGTTCAATGACCTGCCGGCGCTGCATGCAGCGGTGGATGCGCAGACCGTGGCGATCATGCTCGAACCGATCCAGAGTGATGCCGGAGTAATCGCGGCGACCGAGCATTACCTCAAAGGTGTCGAACGCCTCTGCCGTGAGCTGGGGATTCTATTGATTCTCGACGAAGTACAGACCGGCATCGGCCGCTGCGGCACCTTGCTCGCCGAACAGTCCTACGGCGTTCGCGCCGATATCGTCGTGCTCGGCAAGGGCCTCGGCGGTGGCGTGCCACTGGCGGCGCTGCTGGCGCGAGGCAAGGCGTGCTGTTTCGACTCCGGCGAGTTGGGCGGCACTCATCATGGCAACGCACTGATGACCGCCGCAGGGCTGGTGGTGCTCGACAGCGTGCAGGATCGTGCTTTTCTCGAGCAAGTCCGGGACAGCGGCCAGCATTTGCGCGAAGGGCTCGCCCGTCTGGCCCATCGTTATGAACATGGCGATTTGCGTGGGCAAGGGCTGTTCTGGGGACTGACCCTGTCGGAGGACTCCGCCGAGGCTGTGGTCAAAGCCGCACTTCACGAAGGCTTGCTGCTCAACGCCCCACAAGCCAACTGCCTGCGCTTCACCCCGGCGCTCAACGTCAGCAAGGCCAACATCGACGAAATGCTCCTGCGCCTGGCCCGCGCCTTCTCCCGGGTCCGCACTGCGCAACTGCAATGCCGCAAAGGGATTGCCGTCTGAGCTGAAGTTTCCCACCCGAATTCAAGAACCGTCTCGCGGTATAACGCACGCCCCACGCCTGATTCTTTTGGCGTGGGGCGTTTTTTTTGCGGCCGGGTAATGGCAATCAAATGGCGAGATCACGGGTTGCACTGAACCCTGACGAACGGCACAGGTCGATTAGCTTGTATGGCTCAGGTGAGCCAACCCCCAATCAGGAGCTGCCCCATGGACTTTATCCGCATCATCATTGCCATTCTGTTGCCGCCTCTGGGTGTGTTTCTGCAGGTCGGGTTCGGCGGCGCGTTCTGGCTGAACATCCTGTTGACGTTGTGCGGCTACATCCCTGGGATCGTGCATGCGGTGTACATCATCGCCAAGCGCTGAGATTCAATCCGCCAGGCCCATCACCCGCCGGTAGAACCGCCATTCCTGCTCCAGTGCATGGGCCTGATTGGCGGCCCGGCGGAAGCCGTGACGTTCATCGGCGTAGTAATGCGCTTCGACCTCAATGCCGTTTTGCTCCAGGGCCGCGACCATGTCGCGGGTCTGTTGCGGCACGACGACGGCGTCCAGTTCACCCTGAAAGAAAATCATCGGCACGCGGATGTTGCCTGCGTGCAGCAACGGCGTGCGGGCGGCGTAGCGTTCGGCGTCCTTCTCCGGATCGCCGATCAGCCAGTCCAGATAGTCGCCTTCGAACTTGTGTGTCGCGCGGGCCAGGGCCACCGGGTCGCTGACGCCGTAGAGGCTGGCGCCGGCGCGGAACACCTGATGGAACGCCAGAGCGCACAGTGTCGTGTAACCACCGGCGCTGCCGCCACGGATGAATGCACGCTCACCGTCGATCCTGCCGCGTTCGGCCAGATAGGCCACCACTGCGCAGGCGTCCTCGACATCTACCGCGCCCCAACTCAGATGCAGCGCCTGCCGATACTCCCGCCCATAGCCGCTGCTACCCCGGTAATTGAGGTCGGCGACGGCGAAACCGCGTTGCGTCCAGTACTGGATGCGCGGATCCAGCATCGGGTAGCAGGCCGACGTTGGACCACCGTGAATGAACACCACCAGCGGCGGTTTCTCATCGCCATTCGTCGCCGGGTAAAAGAAGCCGTGTGCTTCACCCGCACCGCTGGGGTAGCGCAGGGTTTGCGGTCGGCTGATGCGCTCGGCGGGCAGCGGTGCGACACCGCCGGCCAGGACATTCACTTCGCGCGATTCGCGATCGATGGCGATCACCGCAGAAGGGCTGATCGGTGAGGCGCCAATGCAGTAAATGAACTGTTCATCGACGGCCAGATGACGGAAGCGGCTGTAGTCGCCGGTAAAGTCTTCACCGTTAAGCGCCAGACGGCCGAAACCGCCTTCGCTCCAGCTCGCCAGAAAGCTTTCGTCAGTGGGCAACCAGGTGCAGCCGCCTAGTTGCCATGGCGCCGGCGCGTGATCGGCCGGAGCACAAGGCAGCGGTTGCAAACTTTCTGCAGACTCGACCCACGGTTGCCAATAGCCGCCACGGTCGGTCAGGCAGCCCAGTCGTCCGCTGGTATCGAAACGCGGTTGCTGGATCGACTCTTCCAGCGTTTCACCCGCCACACAACGTGGGACGGAAAATCCATTGCCCGAGCGCTCCGCGAGCATCAGCCGGGTGGACGTCCACGGCTGGTGCGGGCGGCTCCATTCGATCCACGCCAGGCGCTGGCCGTCCGGACTGATGATCGGCGACGCGTAAAAATCCGCACCTTCAACCAGCATTTGGCGGTCGCCATTCGCCAGATCGATAGCCACCAGCCGATGGCGATCACCATGCTCTTCAACGGCCAGCACCTGCCCGTCGGCGTAGTTCAGATCGCCATAGCGACACTCGCCGGACGTCAATGCCACGGGTTCGCCATCCAGCGTCTGGCGATACAACTGCTGGTCCGCCTCGTTGACGAAAACCACCCCGTCAGGCGTCAGGCAAAACGCCCCACCACCATATTCGTACACCCGACTGCGCACGCTGAAGCCCACAGGTGTCAGACATTTCACTGCGCCATCGCCCCAGTGCCAGATCCGGCAGGCGGCGTCTGTCGGGCGATATTCATTCCAGAACAAGCCATGGGCGCCGAGCTGCAATTCGGCGAAGTCCACGCCGGCAGCAACGGCGGCGATGGCGCTGAAAGGCTCAGCCTTTGGCGATGAGGCGCGAGTTTCGTTCATTGCGAAAGGCCAGTTGTTCAATGGTCTGGGTGGCGTGCTCGGCTTCTTCTCGGGCCTTGAGGATCACACCGTGATGTTCGGACTTGCTGCAAACCGGGTCGGCATTGCTGGCATCGCCGGTGAGCATGAAGGCCTGGCAGCGGCAGCCGCCGAAATCCTGTTCCTTCTCGTCGCAGGAGCGGCACGGCTCGGGCATCCAGTCATAGCCGCGAAAGCGGTTGAAGCCGAACGAGTCGTACCAGATGTGCTGCATGCTGTGGTCGCGCACATTGGGAAATTGTACCGGCAGCTGTCGGGCGCCATGACAGGGCAGGGCGGTGCCGTCCGGGGTGACTGTCAGAAACAGACTGCCCCAGCCGTTCATGCAGGCTTTCGGGCGTTCTTCGTAGTAGTCCGGAGTGACGAAAATCAGCTTGCACGGATGCCCTTCGGCTTCCAGCTTGGCGCGGTATTCGTTGGTGATGCGTTCGGCCCGCACCAGTTGTTCCTTGGTCGGCAAGAGGCCGACACGATTGAGCTGCGCCCAGCCGTAGAACTGGCAAGTAGCGAGTTCGACGAAGTCGGCCTCCAGCGCAATGCACAGTTCAATGATGCGGTCGATCTTGTCGATGTTGTGCCGATGGGTGACGAAGTTCAGCACCATCGGATAGCCGTGGGCCTTCACGGCGCGGGCCATTTCCAGTTTCTGCGCGAAGGCCTTTTTCGAACCGGCGAGCAGGTTGTTCACTTGCTCGTCGCTGGCCTGGAAACTGATCTGGATGTGGTCGAGGCCGGCCTTCTTGAAGTCGCTGATCTTCTGTTCGGTCAGGCCGATGCCGGAGGTGATCAGGTTGGTGTAGAAACCCAACTGGCGCGCTTCGCGGATCAGTTCGGCGAGGTCCTGGCGCACCAGCGGTTCGCCCCCGGAAAAGCCCAGTTGCGCCGCGCCCATTTCCCGCGCTTCGCGAAACACCTTGATCCACTGCTCGGTGCTCAGCTCCTTGCCCTGCTCGGCGAAATCCAGCGGATTGGAGCAGTACGGGCATTGCAGCGGGCAGCGGTAAGTCAGCTCGGCGAGCAGCCACAGCGGCAGGCCGACTTCCGGTTTGGCCGGGACCTGCACCGATGACTCAGGCAAGTTCGATCCAGTGCTGCGCACGGGCAACCTCCATGAATTGCTCGATGTCGTCACCGAGCTCGGGCACACCGGGGAACTGTTTGTCGAGCTCGGCGATGATCGCCGCGACATCCCGCTCCCCGTCGATCAGGCCGCCGATCAGCGCGGCGCTGTCATTGAGTTTGATCATGCCCTCCGGGTACAGCAGCACGTGGCCTTTCTGCGCCGGTTCGTACTGGAAACGGTAGCCGGGGCGCCAGGTCGGGGTCTTGCTGCGGTCGAAACTCATAAGGCGATTCCTTTATGCCAGACCCGTTGATCGGTGACGCTGTGATACGGCGGGCGGTTCAGTTCGTAGGCCATGCTCATGGCATCGAGCATGCTCCAAAGAATGTCCAGTTTGAACTGGAGAATTTCCAGCATGCGCTCCTGACCTTCGCGGGTCTTGTAGTGCTCCAGCGTGATCGCCAGACCATGCTCGACATCACGCCGGGCCTGGCCGAGACGGGTGCGGAAATACTCGTAGCCCGCGGGGTCGATCCACGGGTAATGCTGCGGCCAGCTGTCGAGACGCGACTGGTGGATCTGCGGCGCGAACAGCTCGGTCAGCGAACTGCTGGCGGCTTCCTGCCAACTGGCGCGGCGGGCGAAGTTGACGTAGGCATCGACGGCGAAACGCACGCCGGGCAGCACCAGTTCCTGGGAGCGCAGTTGATCCGGATCGAGACCGACGGCCTGGCCCAGACGCAGCCAGGCTTCGATGCCGCCGTCTTCACCGGGGGCGCCGTCGTGGTCGAGCAGGCGCTGGATCCACTCGCGGCGGATTTCGCGATCCGGGCAGTTGGCGAGGATCGCCGCGTCTTTCAGGGGGATGTTCACCTGATAGTAAAAGCGGTTGGCGACCCAGCCCTGAATCTGCTCGCGGGTGGCCCGGCCTTCATACATCGCCACGTGATACGGGTGATGAATGTGGTAATAGGCGCCTTTGGCGCGCAGGGCCGCTTCGAATTCGGCGGGGGACAGCGGGGTGTCGGTCATTGCGGTTCTCCGGGCCGTTCGTTACAGGACGATGCTCATGCCGTCATACGCCACTTCAACATTGCGCCGAACCAGCTCCGCGCGCTCCGGGGAGTCTTCGTCGAGAATCGGGTTGGTGTTGTTGATGTGGATAAGCACCTTGCGCTGCTCGGGAAGCTGTTCCAGCACTTCGAGCATGCCGCCGGGACCGTTCTGCGCCAGGTGGCCCATTTCGCGGCCAGTGCGGGTGCCGACGCCACGACGCTGCATTTCATCGTCATCCCACATCGTCCCGTCTACCAGGACGCAGTCGCTGCCGGCCATGATTTCCAGCAGTGGCGCATCGACCTTGCCCAGGCCCGGGGCGTAGAACAGTTTGCCGCCGGTGCTGAGGTCTTCGACGATCAGGCCAATGTTGTCGCCCGGATGCGGGTCGAAGCGGTGCGGCGAATAGGGCGGCGCTGCGCTGCGCAAAGGCAGCGGCGTGAAGCGCAGGTTCGGGCACGCGGCGACGGTGAAGCTCTGGTCGAGTTCGATACGGTTCCAGTCCAGCCCGCCGTTCCAGTGCTTGAGCATGGTGAACAGGGGGAATCCGGTGCTCAGGTCCTCGTGGACCATGTCCGTGCACCAGACCTGATGTGGGCAGCCTTCGCGCAGGCTGAGCAGGCCGGTGGTGTGGTCGATCTGGCTGTCCATCAGGATGATCGCGCTGATGCCGGTGTCACGCAGGGCCCGGCCCGGTTGCATCGGGGCGAAGCTCTGAAGCTGCGCGCGGATGTCCGGCGAGGCGTTGCACAGCACCCAGTTCACGCCGTCATCGGAAATCGCGATGGACGATTGGGTACGGGCCTGGGCATTCAGGCTGCCGTCGCGAAAGCCGGCGCAATTGACGCAGTTGCAGTTCCACTGCGGAAAACCGCCACCGGCGGCCGAACCCAGAATCTGGACGAACATGAACGCTCCATCATTTCAACGCTGAAAATAAAACGCCCCGGCGAGCCGAGGCGTTGCACTGCAATGTTCTGCTTGAGGCAGGACTCAGCGGCTGGCGAAGTACATGGTGACTTCGAAGCCGATGCGCAGGTCGGTGTAAGCAGGTTTGGTCCAAGCCATCGGGTGACTCCTTTTTCAGGTGGGTGAGATAGCGCTATCCATAGGTATAGTCCACGGCAGCGCAGGGATGTTCCAAATAGTTAGGTGGCTATGTTACTCAAAATTTCAGGGGGTTTGCCCGTGAATCTTTGAGAAAGCTCCTTGCAGCCCCGGTAATGATCATTTTGACGCTTCCCACGGTGCGCCCGGCGAAGGGCTGTTGGCCAGCACGTGCCAGCCGCCTTCGGCGCGGATCAAGCAGTGTGCGGCGGCCAGCAATGCCTCGCGGTCAAGCTGACTTATGGCATTGCTCAGTTGATTCAGGTAATCCGACGAGTGGCCGGCAAGTTTTGCCTGCCATTGAAGTTCGGCAGCCTCCTTGCCCGACAGGATGCCGGGATCCAGTTGTACGGCAAGGATCTGGCGCTGCTCGACGAGTGAGGCGTCGTCGATTGTTTCGATCAGCGCGGGGATGCTTTCGATGAACTGTTGAACGTGATCCAGCAGTCGCTCGGGAGTGACTGTCGGCGATTGCACGCCGAACTGCCATCCACTCTGGCCGTGCACCTGCCTGAAAGCACTGAACACCGCGTATCCCAGTTGCAATTCACCTCGTAGCCGCTGGTAGAACGGCGTGTGGCACAGGTGCGCAAGGAAGCGCCACGCGGCTTCGCCGGGGATGTCCGGTCTGGCGGTCGGGCAAAACAGCAGTAATGCGTGTTCGCTGGAGTCGCTGTCGAACTGATCCCACCGCAGTTGAGCGTGGAATGCCGGCAGGTACGGTAATTCAGGGGATGGCTTACCGGGAATGCGGCTCAGGGCCAGTCCCATGGCCGATTGGGAATGGGCATCAAGACCCAGCGCCAGGCCATCCCAGCGGGAAGTTGTCCACAGCTGATTGGCATCATCGGATTGCGCAACCACGGGCAGGCAACGCTCGGGCCAGACCTTGAGCAATTGACGGATCAGCATCGATGGCACTGGCGGCTCACTGCTTGGCGAGTCGGCATCAACCTGCGTCAGATATTTCAGTGCATGTTCCAGCACCATGGGCAGCGTGTCCTGCAGGCCGGTCAATTTCAGCAGCCACTGATTACCCGTAGTGCTGAAGGACAATTCGACCCCGGCCTGACGCGCGTCGTCAGACACTTCTCGCAGACTGCGTTGCAGTTTCGCTTGCAGCTCGGTCGTGGCCGCCGCTTCCGTCTGCCAGCGCACATACACCGCGCCTTCGTCACCGTTATCCGGCAGCGCCTGGCGAAATTGCATCGGCGAGCGCTCCCGGCGGCCGCGTGAGCGATCCTGAGCGAACGTGCGCAAACCTCGGTGTGCGCTGGTCTGGCCACGAATCAGGCCGGCGTTGGCCAGCGGCTCGGCTGCGCGCAGGAACGGGTTGGGGGCGGGCAGATGCCAGTGACAGCTGAAGTTATCCACAGTGCCGATTTTGCCGAGAATCACTCTAAGCGCCGTGACGGCGGAATCGGACAGGTCGCTCTCGAGTTGTTCGCTGTCGAGTCGCGCCAGCTGCACTGCACCGCTGACTTGCTGCTGCCGCTGAAGCTGTGCCGAATATTCCGCACGCAGGGACGGCCAGTCTTGCTGGGCCGCGAAGAAACTCAACCAATCGAGACATTCTGCCCGAATGGCGTCGATTGACCCGGATGTCGCAGTGAACTGAAGGTGCAGCAAAGCCTGCTCAGCAAACTGATAGGGCACACAGGCCCGCAAGCTCTGCGCCAGACCCCGCTGCTGCAAATGCGCGAGCAACCCACCGGGCTTGGCGCTGTTCAACCAGTGGCAGAGAAACGCCAGCGCTACGGCCGACGACACTGGCAAGTCCTCCAACGCAAACAGCAGATTGTCGCGGCGCTCGCCGACCTGTTGATAACTTGCCTGAGCGGTATCCATCAAAGGAACGGGGGATATCTGTTCAGTTTTATCCCCAACCGTCAGCTCGGCGGCAAACTGTTCGGCCAGCGTGCGCAGCTCTTCGACACTTTGCGGCCCGACCAGACTCAGGGTCATCTGCCCGGTGCGGTAGAACTGCTGGTGGAAGTCTTTCAATGCCTGTTGAAAGTCCGGTTGCTCTACCGGCAGGCTGTCGCGGTTTCCGGCGTGGAAACCGCGTAACGGGTGCTTCGCTGACAACCCTTCGAACAGCGCTTCTTTCTGCTGAGCTGCAGCATCCTGCGACCACGCGACAAACTCCGCCTGCAACACTTCCCGTTCCCGCAACTGGTCGTCCGGATTCATACGCGGATGGGCGAGCATGTCTGACAGACGCTCCAGTCCTTCGGCAAAAAACGCTGGTGGCAACTCAAAAAAGAAATCGGTGGTGCGCTCGCGGGTGCTGGCATTCACTTGGCCGCCGTGACCTTGCACGTAGGCCATCAGCCCTTGCTGTGCAGGAAACCGCTCGGTGCCAAGGAACAGCAAATGCTCAAGAAAGTGCGCCAGCCCTGGCCACGCCAATGACACGTCATGACTGCCGGCCGCCACCCGCAACGCAGCGCCGCTGCGTTTCAGGCCGGGCACGTGACGTAGGGTCACACGCAAGCCGTTGGCCAGGGTTTCGGTGTGGGGGCGGGGGTGAGTCGGCGCAGGCATGGGCACTTCCAGAACAGTGAAGTGCCCATGCTAGCGGATTAGCGCTTGTTGAGCGCGTCGTAAAGTTCGGGACGGCGGTCGTTGAAGTAGCGGTTGGCGCTGCGCGAGTCGACCATCAACTGGCGATCCAGCTCGCCGACGATCAAGGCTTCGTCCAGTCCGGCCTGAGCAATGCGGCTGCCATCCGGCGCGGCGATGCTGCTTTGCCCGCAGTAATGGATGTCGCCTTCGTGGCCGCAGTAGTTGGCGTAAGCCACGTAGCACTGGTTTTCGAAGGCGCGGGAGCGCACGGAGACGTCAGCAATGAAATCGAAGGGAATCATGTTGGCTGTTGGCACCAGAATCAGCTCGGCGCCTTCAAGGGCCAGGCGCCGGGCGTTTTCCGGGAATTCCAGGTCATAGCAGATCAGGAAACCGAGCTTCCAGCCGTTGAGCTCGACGATGGGAAATTCACCGTCGCCGGGGCTGAACATCGAACGGTCCAGATCACCGAACAGATGCGTTTTGCGGTAATTGCACAGGCGCTCGCCGTTCGAATCGATCAACTGCACGGCGTTGTAGATCTGTCCTTCGGCAGTGCGTTCAGGGTAACCGTAAAGAATCGCCAGGCCGGCAGCCTTGGCGATCCGTCCGACTTGCTGCGCCCACTCCCCGTTGTAGACTTCGGCCAATGTTGCGACCGCCTCCTTGCCGATGTTGTAGCCGGTCAGGAACATCTCCGGCACCACCAGCAGGTCGGCACCTTTGGCCTCCATCGCCAGTTGGTGCAGGCGCTGGAGGTTGGCGGCGGGTTCCAGTGGCAGCGGTGGACATTGGTAAAGGGCTACACGCATCAGGGATTCCTCTTACTCGGGCAGGGCGATCGGGCCGATGTCGTTGAACACATCACCCGGGCCGGGGTTCTCTTTATGTGTGGACCCGCCGAAGTGCTTCATGATTCCCCACACCGCGTTGAGCGACGTTTGCACCGCGCCCTCCACCCAGGCCGGCGTCCACGACACGTCGTCGCCGGCGATGAAGATCCCGCGCTGCTCCGGCGGCATGTCGTCCTGCATGAAGTGCGCGTACATGCGCTGGTTGTAGCGATAGTGGCCGGGCAGTGCGCCCTTGAACGCGCCGAGGAAGTGCGGGTCGGCTTCCCAGGACACGGTGATCGGATCGCCGATGATCCGCGCCGCGATGTCGACTTTCGGGTAGATCTTCTTCAGTGCATCCAGCGCCAGTTTCACGCGTTTTTCCACCGGGTGGGGGAGCATCTTCAGCGCGTCGCTCATCCACGAGTACGACAGGCAGATCACGCCGGGTTTGTCGTCGCCGTTGTCGAACAGGTAAGTGCCACGGGTCAGGCGGTCGGTAAGGGTCATGCTCATCAGGTCCCGGCCGGTTTCCGGGTCCTTGTCCTTCCAGAATGGGCGATCGACCATCACGAAGGTTTTCGACGATTGCATGTAGCGGGTGCGGTCCAGGGCCATCCACATTTTCTGCGAGAACAGGGTTTCGTCGCATTCGATCTGGGTGGTCAGCAGCCAGCTCTGGCAGGTGGTCAGTACGGCGGCGTATTCGCGGGTGTCGCCATTGTTGTCGGTGACCGCGAAACGTCCATCAGGCGCGTGGGCGATTTTCTTCACCCCGGAGCGCGGGGCACCGTGGTGCAAGGATTTCAGGCTGGTGCCTTGCGGCCAGTGTAC
The DNA here is from genome assembly GCF_046487845.1 of Pseudomonas sp. PHC1. Taxonomy (NCBI): domain Bacteria; kingdom Pseudomonadati; phylum Pseudomonadota; class Gammaproteobacteria; order Pseudomonadales; family Pseudomonadaceae; genus Pseudomonas; species Pseudomonas sp. PHC1. The sequence continues at coordinate 63,299 of NZ_JBJXHJ010000002.1, read as the reverse complement.
GCAGCGTTCCGGCGCATGACGCCAGATGCCTTGTGGCACTTGCTCCACACCGCCAACCACCAGGTGCTGGTGATCGTCGCAGTTGGTCATCACCACGCGGAAGATTTCCAGCATCGAATTGGGGAAGTCCGAGTCCCAGCCGCCGGTACCGAAACCGACCTGGCCGAACACTTCGCGGTGATGAAACGACAGTTTGGCGAAGGCTTTCGACGTGGCGACGAAGTCGTAGAACGTGCGGTCGTCCCACAGCGGTACCAGGGTGTTCCACAGCTCCTTGAGGCGTGGTACGTCACGGTCGCGGATCGCTTGCTGGATATCGGAGAACTGCGAGCCGGCTTCCAGAGCGTCGGCCCAGGCGTCAGCCACTTCCTGGAACAGTGCAGGAAGATCCTTCAGGCTCTGTGCGTAGTGGGTTTTGCCTTCCAGATCGATCACGGTGCTGCCGGAAGCCGGCGTCAGCGGGTTGGGGAAGGGCTTGGTCTCCAGACCGAGTTTGTCGACGTAGTGATAGAACGCGGTGGAGGACACCGGGAAGCGCATGCCGCCAAGTTCGGCGACGATGCCGTCAGTGCCGTTGAATGCCTGGGAGCGCAGACGGCCGCCGAGCTTCGAAGCCTCATACACAACCGGTTTCAAACCGAGCTTCATCAACTCATACGCCGCCACCAGACCGGCGATGCCGGCACCGACGATTGCCACTTCGGCACCATGGTTGTGCTCGGGAATGCTGCCCAGGCCGGCCGGGTGTTCGATCCAGTCGTCAAAAGCGAAAGGAAAGTCCGGGCCGAAAATGGTGATCGGTTTCTTACCGTCTGCGGGATGGCGATTGTTCTTGTTCATGACTGACCTTACTGGCGACCCGACGCTGGAGGCGCGTCTGAGTATAGGAAAAGATGCCAGCCATTCTAGGGAGCGTAGAACACGTTAATAAGACGCAATGTGTCGTCGTTTTGAGCGTTAGTACTGCAATATGACGAAAGCAGTGATCAAACTGGATGCCCGCGATCAATCTTGCTGCTGAGAATGATCGAGGTCGTGGTCTTCTCCACGCCGTCTACGCTGCCGATCTGATCCAGAAGCTGATCGAGCTGCTCCGGCGAATCAGTCCGCAACCACGCCACATAATCAAACTCGCCACTCACCGCGCACAATTGCTGCACCTGTGCCATCGCGCTCAACCGGCGCAGCACTTCTTTGCCGGAGCGTGGCTGCACCTTGATCCCAACGTAGGCCTGCAAGCCGCCATCCACGACACGCTGCCCCAGACGTACGCCGTAACCGGTGATGACCTTGGCCTTTTCCAGTCGGGCCAGTCGCGAAGTCACGGTGGTGCGGGCGATGCCCAATTGCCGGGCCAGCATCGCCACGCTTTCGCGAGCGTTGATTTGCAGGGCAGCGATCAGCTGGCGGTCGATTTCATCGAGCACGGGTGGGCGGATGTCGGGCAAGGGACTTCTCCACGCAGGTACGAAAAAGCCGCACATAAGCGCGGCTTTTTCATGTTTGGTGGGCCCACACGGACTTGAACCGTGGACCAAAGGATTATGAGTCCTCTGCTCTAACCAACTGAGCTATAGGCCCTCAGTAGGCCGCGGATTATAGCGACGGTTTCTCGGCTGTGCTATCCGAAAAATCCGATACGGCTATGCGAAGAAACGTCGCGGCGAATTCCTCCGGCGGTAGCGGCAGGCTGACGATGTAGCCCTGGATCTGTTCGCAGCCCTCGGCGGCGAGGAATTGTTGCTGGGCCTGGGTTTCCACGCCTTCGGCAATCACGGTGAATTGCATGCTGCGGCCCAGGGCGATGATGGCGCGGACAATCGCAGCGTCGTGCGGGTCGTCGGGCAGGCCGCGGACGAAAGACTGGTCGATCTTGAGGATGTCCAGCGGCAGGCGCTTGAGGTAACTCAGTGAGGAATAGCCGGTGCCGAAGTCGTCGATGGCCAGTTGCACGCCGAGGTGTTTGAGCTGATGCAGCACAGCCAGCGCCTCTTCCGCCTGGCTCATGATGAAGTTTTCGGTAATTTCCAGTTGCAGTAATTCCGGTCGCAGACGGTTCTCCTTGAGCAGTTGCTCGATGCGTCCCAGCAGGTTCGGTTGGCGCAGTTGCGCGCCGGCGAGGTTCACCGACAGCGGGCCGAGGGATTCGTAGATCTGGCCCCACTCGAACATCTGCCGGCAGGCGGTTTCAAGCACCCAGTCGCCGATTTGCAGAATCATCCCGTTCTCTTCCGCCAGCGGAATGAAATGCTCGGGCGGCACTTCGCCGAAATTCGGGTGGCGCCAGCGAATCAGGGCTTCGGCGCCGACCAGGCTGTGATCGTCGAGACTGATTTTCGGTTGGTAATAGAGGTACAACTCCTCGCGCTCGATGGCCCGGCGAAGTTCGTGCTCCAGCGCCACCCGCTCGCTGGCCTGCGCGGTGAGATCGCGGGTGTAGCTTTCGACCCGGTTGCGGCCCTTGGCCTTGGAGCGGTACATCGCTGCGTCTGCGTTCTTGATCAGGGTCGCGACATCACAACCATCGCGCGGGTAAAGGCTGGTGCCGATGCTGGCGCTGATGAAGAACTCATGCTCGCCGGCCTGGAATGGCGCTCCAAAGCAATTCAGCAGTTTGGTGGCGATGTTGTCAGCATCGCCGGGTTGCTGCAGGCCGGGCAGCAAAATGATGAATTCGTCGCCCCCCAGCCGCGCCACGGTGTCGATATCGCGCAGTTGCTCCTTGAGGCGCACGGCGATGCCCTTGAGCAGCAGATCGCCAACCGGGTGACCGAGGCTGTCGTTGATGTGCTTGAAGCGGTCGAGGTCTAGGAACAGCACCGCGCCCTGACCGCCGTTTTCCCGCTGGCTGTTGAGTGCCGTCAGCAGGCGACTTTCGAACAGCGTACGGTTCGGCAGGCCGGTGAGCGGGTCGTGATGCGCCTGGTAGTCGAGTTTGGCCTGGGCGTGCTTGAGGCTGGAGATATCGGCGAACACCGCTACGAAGTGGGTGATGAAGTTGTCGCGGTTGCGCACGGCGCTGATGGTCAGCCAGCTGGGGTACAACTCGCCGTTCTTGCGCCGGTTGGAGATTTCGCCCTGCCAGTGACCTTCGTCCGTCAGTTGATGCCACATCGCCGCGTAAAATGCGCTGTCGTGCAGTCCGGAGGCCAGCAGGCGCGGGGTGTGACCGAGCGCTTCGCTTTCGCTGTAACCGGTGATTTCGGTGAACGCCCGGTTCACAGCGCTGATGTGTTGCTGGGTGTCGGTGATCAACACGCCTTCAGCAGTACTTTCGAACACTGTCGCTGCCTGTTGCAGTTTTTCCTGCATCAGGTGGCGTTCGGTGATGTCCCGGGCGATGGTCAGCATGCAGTCTTCGTCGCCGATCGGCAGCGGACGGCTGGACACCTCGCAGAGGCGGATCTGCCCGTCGCTGCGGCGGATATGGCAGCTGAAGTCACGAACGAACCCGTCGCGGTGCAGCAGGTCGAGCATTTGCTTGCGTTCGTTGAGGTTGACCCAGATGCCCAGATCCAGCGCCGAGCGATCCACCGACATGGCGCTGTTGAATCCGGTGATGCGACTGAAACCTTCGTTGACCTCCAGCAGCAAGCCGTCGCTTTGTCGCGACAGCAGCAGGCCGTCCGGCGAGGCGTGGAAGGCCTTGGCGAACTTTTCTTCGGAGGTTTGCAGTTGCTGCTGGGTTTCCTTGAGTTGGGTAATGTCGCGCACCACCACGACCAACGCCGGAGTGGTGTCGAGCTCGAAAGGTTCAGCGGAAATCAGCCCGGTGAACACCTGGCCGTTGTTGCGGCGAAAGGGCATCTCCAGGTTGCGAATGCTGCCGGCTTGCAGGCGTTGAAGCAGGCCCGGGCCGACTCCGGGAATGCCCCAGATGTTGAGTTCGGTGGCGGTCTGGCCGATGACTTCTTCAGCCTTGAGCCCGATCTGCTCCTCAAAGGCTTCGTTCACTTCCAGCAGGCAGCCGTCGGATAAGCGTGCAATGACCAGAATATCGGGGCATTGCTGGAATACCGAAGCGAATTTCTGTTCCGACAGACGCAACGCCTCTTCGGTGCGCTTGGTTTCGCTGATGTCGATCATCAGGCCGCGCATCACGGGTTCGTGGCCGTGTTCGATCAGGCTGACGATGTCGCGTACCCACAAGCAACGCCCATCAGCGGTGATTACCCGGTAATCGAGGCTGTGATCGCGTCCGGCCAGCACCTCGTGATCGCAAAAGCTTTGGGCTCGAGTCAGGTCGGCCGGGTGAATGATGTTGCGCCAGAAGCCCGGAATCAGCCAATGAGACAGCGGATAGCCGAGCAGGTCTTCGGCATGGGGCGAAACATAGCTGTAGGTGAAGTCGCTGATCCGCGCTTCCCAGGCGATGGCCGAGAGACTCTCCACCAGCCCCCGATAGTGGTATTCGCTGCTGCGCAGTTCCTGTTCGAGGTTGATACGTCGGGCGATTTCCGAGCTCAGTCGACGGTTGATGCGGATCACCACCGCCAGCACGATGACCAGAAGCGAAAGGCCCGGTAAACCGTAAACCAGCAGATCCGACCAGAATGTCCGGTGATCGAGGACGTTGCCCACCCAATGTTCCTGGATGCTGCTGATTTCCTCCGGGGACATGTCGGCCAGCACCTTGTCCAGAATCCCCACCAGCATCTTGTTGTCCCGGGGGACGGCCATTGCCAGCTGGTAGCGGTAAGGGGTTTCCCCGCTCACGTACAAGCCATCCAGTTTAAGTTGGCGCAGGCTCCAGACGCTCGAGGCCAGATCGCCGACCACGGCGTCCACTTCATCGGTGGCCAGGGCCTGCAACGCCGAGCTGACATTGGGCATCGCCACCAGATTCAGGTCGGGATGGTGGGTGCGCAGCAGTTCATGGGGGGCATAGTTTTCGACCACGGCGATTTTCAGGCCGTAAAGCTCCTCGAGCTCGCGCGGTTGCGGGCCGCCAACGTGGGCGAGAATGACGATCGGAAAGTCGAGATAGGGCCGGGTGAACGACAGGTAACGCTGACGCTCCGGGGTGGACATGATGCCCGGCAGCAGGTCGATGGTGCCGTTTTTCGCCTGTTCGAGCACGACCGTCCAGCTCACCGGCTCGATGGGAGTGAGCTTGATCGCCAGGCGCTGGCGAATCACATCGATATAGTCCGCTGCCAGGCCCTGATAGCGACTCTGGTCGTCGCGAAATTCGAAGGGCGGCCACGATGCATCGACACCCAGGCGCAAATCCGGGTGAGCCGCCAGCCAGCTACGTTCTTCATCGGTCAGAGTCAGCGCGTCAGCCGTTGCGGTCCAGATCATCAGTGACAGCAAAAAAAGCACGGACGCCAGTCTGGGCATAACGGTCTCGTTATGGCTCGGGGGAATGTTTCGAGTGTAGACGGGCTGTGCGCGGGGGGAGGGTGGTGCGAGGTATTTAATCTGCCATATAAACAAAACCCCCGGCCTGGGCCGGGGGTTCTGGTGTCACTCGTCGAGGAAGGAGCGCAAATGCTCGCTTCGGGTCGGGTGGCGCAGCTTGCGCAGCGCCTTGGCTTCGATCTGACGGATCCGCTCACGGGTCACGTCAAACTGTTTGCCGACTTCTTCGAGCGTATGGTCGGTGTTCATGTCGATACCGAAACGCATGCGCAGTACCTTGGCTTCACGGGCAGTAAGGCCGGACAGCACTTCGCGGGTCGCTTCTTTCAGGCTCTCAACAGTGGCGACATCGATTGGCGACTGCATGGTCGAGTCTTCGATGAAGTCACCCAGATGGGAGTCTTCGTCATCACCGATCGGGGTTTCCATGGAGATCGGCTCTTTGGCGATCTTCAATACCTTGCGGATCTTGTCCTCAGGCATCTCCATGCGCTCACCCAGCTCTTCCGGAGTCGGTTCGCGACCCATTTCCTGCAGCATCTGGCGGGAAATGCGGTTGAGCTTGTTGATCGTCTCGATCATGTGCACCGGAATACGGATGGTGCGGGCCTGGTCGGCGATCGAGCGAGTGATCGCCTGACGGATCCACCAGGTGGCATAGGTCGAGAACTTGTAGCCACGACGGTATTCGAACTTGTCCACCGCTTTCATCAGACCGATGTTGCCTTCCTGGATCAGATCGAGGAATTGCAGGCCACGGTTGGTGTACTTCTTGGCGATGGAGATCACCAGACGCAAGTTCGCTTCAACCATCTCTTTCTTCGCGCGGCGGGCTTTTGCCTCACCGATCGACATGCGACGGTTGATGTCCTTGATCTCGGCGATGGTCAAACCGGTCTCGGTTTCCAGCGCGGTCAGCTTCTGCTGGCAACGGATGATGTCCGGTTGCACGCGGGCAATGGCTTCGGCGTACTTGCTTTTGCCTTTGGCCAGGGCGTCGGACCAGCTTTCGTCGACTTCATTGCCCGGGAACTGGCGCAGGAAATCGGCGCGTGGCATACGTGCATCACGTACACACAGCTGCATGATCGCGCGCTCTTGCTGACGCAGACGATCCAGGGCGCTGCGAACACGCTCGACCAGGGCTTCGAATTGCTTCGGCACCAGTTTGATCGGCATGAACAGCTCGGCCAGGGCCAACAGTTCGGCAACCGCCGCCTTGTTGTGGCGACCGTGCTTTTTCAGGGCCTTGCGGGTGATTTCCATCTGGTCGGCGACAGCACCGAAGCGCTGGGCTGCAATGACCGGATCCGGACCGCTTTCGGCTTCTTCTTCGTCATCGGAAGCTTCGGCCTCGTCATCGTCGTCGGACTCTTCCGCCTTCGCCGCTTTTGCGTCGATCGGTGGCGGCACTTCGGCGGCAGGCGGCGCAATGCCGTCGTCCGGATCGATGTAACCGCTCAGAACATCAGACAGGCGTCCACCTTCGGTGGTGACGCGGGTGTACTCGGCGAGAATATGGTCAACCGTGCCAGGGAAGTGCGCGATCGCGCTCATCACTTCACGGATGCCTTCTTCGATACGCTTGGCGATTTCGATTTCGCCTTCACGAGTCAGAAGCTCGACCGTACCCATTTCACGCATGTACATGCGCACCGGATCAGTGGTGCGACCGATATCGGTCTCCACCGCCGCCAACGCAGCGGCTGCTTCTTCCGCGGCGGACTCATCGGTATCGGCTTCGGCCAACAAAAGGGCATCCGCATCCGGAGCGCTCTCGTGTACCTGGATCCCCATGTCGTTGATCATGCGGATGATGTCTTCCACCTGCTCCGGATCTGAAATATCCTCGGGCAGGTGGTCGTTGACCTCTGCGTAAGTCAGGTAGCCCTGCTCACGACCCAGTTTGATCAACTCAATAATACGAGACTGCTGTTGCGCTTTTCCGGACATAACACCCTATCCACTGAAGGTCTTGGCGGGCAAAAAACAAGCCGAGGATTATACCTGAGCTATGACCTCACGCGCCAGTTGAGGTCGGGTTTGATGCGGAAACATTGCGACTTAAAAGGTCGCGCAGTTGATTTTTCTCTTCGGTGCTCAGTTCGCTTTGACGCGCTTTCCTGAGCAGTTGTTCCAGATTTCGCTCGCGTTGGCGGGCTGACAAGCTAGTAATGGTGTCGAAAAACTGTTGTTCAAGGTTGTCTCCGTCAATCAGCCATTCCTTTTCCGCCAGCGCCTTGAGCAGTCGGCCCTGTTCGGTTCCGTGCCATCGCGCGATCAACTGAAACGAGTTTAGCTTGGGATTCTTCTGTACGGCTTCGAGCAGTGCTACCAGCAGTTGTGCGTTGGTCTGGTTCTCGTCCGCGAAGTGCCCGGCGTCCTCGACTTTTTCCGCCAGTTGCGGGTGATGCAGCAAGGTCCTCAGGGCGGCCAGTGTCGGTGGTTCGACGGCGGCCGGCACGCGCGGGGCACGTGGCTGATCGCGATCGCCGCTACGCTTGCCATTCTTGTCCCACGGTTTCTTGTCCCATTTCTTGCCGCCAGCGCCGGGTTTCTTCGGCGTCCACTCCTGCTGCGGCACATACATGTCTTGTGCCTGCGGCTGATGGTAGTCGCTGTAGTCCGGCATGGCGTCGTAATCGATGCCCGGATCGTAGGCAGGTGGTGCTTCCGCAGGCGCGCTCTGGGCCAGCTGGCTGACGCTCTCGCTGCTCAGACCGGTGATTTCGGTCAGGCGCTGACGCATCAGGATGCGCAGGTTGGCACCGGGAACCTTGTCGATCAGCGGCGCAGCGAGCGTGGCCATATGGGCCTTGCCCTCAAGCGAGCGCGGGTCGGCCTCTTCGGTCAGTTGCTGGAAGAAGTAATCCGCCAGCGGTTGAGCGTGCTGATTGATCCGGGCGCGGAAGGCGTCAGTGCCCTCGGCGCGAATCAGCGTATCCGGGTCTTCGCCTTCGGGTAGAAACAGAAAGCGTGCACGGCGCCCGTCCTGCAGGCTGGAAAGTGTAGCTTCCAGTGCACGCCAGGCAGCATTGCGGCCGGCCTGGTCACCGTCGAAGCAAAACAGAACGTTCGGTACTACACGAAACAGACGCTTGAGGTGTTCTTCGCTGGTGGCGGTGCCCAGTGTCGCGACGGCATTGCGCAGGCCTTGCTGGGCCAGAGCGATGACGTCCATGTAGCCTTCGACGACGATGATTTCGTCGAGGTTGCGATTATTCTTGCGTGCTTCGTACAGGCCGTAGAGTTCCTGGCCTTTATGGAAGACTGGAGTCTCCGGGGAGTTCAGGTATTTCGGCTTGTCGTCGCCGAGAACCCGGCCACCGAAAGCGATGATCCGTCCGCGAGTGTCGCGGATCGGGAACATCACGCGATCGCGGAAACGGTCATAGCGTTTGCCGGTTTCGGCGTTCTCGATCAGCAGGCCGGCGTCGATCATGGCTTTCTGCTGCAAGGTGTCGCTGCTCAAATGCTTGAGCAGGTTGTCCCATCCCGGCGGTGCGAATCCGAGGCCGAAGTCCCGGGCGATTTCGCCGGTCAGGCCGCGGCCCTTGAGATAGTCCACGGCGGCCTTGCGTGCCGGGTGGCTCTTGAGGGCCTGCCGATAAAAGTCGGCAGCAGCGGTGAGCAGTGGATAAAGCGGCGAGTCGGTCGGCTGGCGCGGTTTGTTCGAGCGACCGCCTTCTTCGCGCGGTACTTCCATGCCGGCGGCTTTGGCGAGGTCTTCGACGGCCTGGGGGAAGTCCAGGTTGTCGTGATCCATGAGAAAGCCGAGGGCGTTGCCGCCGGCGCCACAGCCGAAACAGTAATAAAACTGTTTGTCGGGGCTGACGCTGAACGACGGAGTTTTCTCTTTATGGAACGGGCAGCAGGCGGTGTAGTTTTTGCCGGCCTTCTTCAATTGCACGCGCGAGCTGACCACGTCGACGATGTCGGTGCGGTTCAGAAGGTCGTCAATGAAGCTCTGGGGAATCAGCCCGGCCATGGCGTTCTCGTCTGCACTGTAATGGATCCGATGCGAAAGGCGGCCGGACGCGGGTCAATGAGTGATGCGCGCACGTTGGGCGGCTCGACCGGTGTCGTTTGCGTAATCGCTGTCGGGAAGTGTATCTGCCGAAAATCCACTGACGTTAGTAATCATCAGTCTTTGACTATTCGAAAATGTTGCGCTGAATCCGCTGACGGCTGGTAATCAGTCTCGGATAGCTCATGAAGCGGGCACGCAAGCAGGTGCCTTGGGCTGATCGTCGTAAGAGGAATCAGTGGGTGTGCTCGTCAGTAGCCTTGAAAGGCTCGTCAGAAAAGACGTGCACCGCTGGCAAAAGAGCCAGGCCTGACGCGGTGAAGCGGGTTTGTCTCGGTCGCATCTGCGGCTTCGACGGTGAAGCATCAAGCGTTTTACGCAAATGCCATTAGCCCGGCTGAGGGCCGGGCTTGGCAGAAGCTTGCTACGATCGTCTGTGTATTAGTACAGACGAACGGCGCGGCGCTGTTCGCGCTGAACTTTCTTGGCGTGACGCTTAACAGCAGCAGCTGCCTTGCGCTTACGCTCAGAAGTTGGCTTCTCGTAAAATTCGCGGCTACGAACTTCAGCCAGTACACCGGCTTTTTCGCAGGAGCGCTTGAAACGACGCAGAGCTACGTCGAAGGGTTCGTTCTCTTTAACTTTGACGGCTGGCATCCAGAGCTACCTTCATTCATTACCGGGGTCAACATCCTCGCGGCAAAAGAGCACTTGAAGACGTCGGTTTTTAAGGGTTGCGGATGTTAACCCCTCATCGCTCGGAATGCAAAGCCTCTGATCGAAAACCGCTGGTCGGGGCATCACGCGGCGACTATGATGCGCGCCTTCGAATTCAGCCTAAACAAGGCGCAAACCCATGCTAGTACTGGGATTAGAAACTTCCTGCGACGAAACCGGCGTCGCATTGTACGACAGCGAGCGCGGCCTGTTGGCCGACGCGCTGTTCAGTCAGATCGACCTGCACCGCGTCTATGGTGGCGTCGTGCCGGAGCTGGCCTCGCGCGATCACGTCAAACGCATGCTGCCCCTGATTCGTCAGGTGTTGGCCGAGGCTGACTGCGTACCGACCGAGATCGACGCCATCGCCTACACCGCGGGTCCCGGCCTGGTCGGGGCGCTGCTGGTGGGGGCTTCCTGCGCCCAGGCGCTGGCGTTTGCCTGGGGCATTCCGGCGCTCGGCGTGCACCATATGGAAGGCCACCTGCTGGCGCCGATGCTGGAGCCAAAACCGCCAGAGTTCCCGTTCGTCGCTTTGTTGGTGTCCGGTGGTCATACGCAGCTGGTTCAGGTCGATGGCATCGGCCAATACAGCCTGCTCGGCGAGACGCTGGACGATGCGGCGGGCGAAGCTTTCGACAAGACCGCAAAAATGATGGGCCTGAATTATCCGGGCGGACCGGAAATCGCCAAGCTGGCAGAGAAGGGCGTCGCAGGACGCTTCACCTTCCCGCGTCCGATGTGTGATCGCCCGGGCCTGGATTTCAGCTTCAGCGGCCTGAAGACCTTCGCCCTCAACACCTGGCAGCAATGCGTCAGCGCCGGGGACGACAGCGAGCAAGCCCGTTGCGACATCGCGCTGGCGTTCCAGCAGGCCGTGGTGGAGACTTTGACCATCAAGTGCAAGCGTGCCCTGAAACAGGCCGGAATGAAGCGTCTGGTGATCGCCGGCGGCGTCAGTGCCAACAAGGCGTTGCGTGTTTCGCTGGAGAAAATGCTCGGCGACATGAAAGGCGATGTGTTCTACGCCCGTCCCGAGTTTTGCACCGATAACGGCGCGATGATTGCGTTTGCCGGCTGCCAGCGTTTGCAGGCCGGTCAGCAGGAAAGCCTGGCGATCAGCGTGCAGGCGCGTTGGCCGATGGAGCAACTGTCGGCGCTTTGATAAGTGGCGCTCACGTGCGGTATTTAAAAATGCCGTTCGCGCCCGGCGAACAGGTCGCGTAGATTGCCCCGGTGGCGCCAGACGATCAGCAGTGTCAGCGTGCTCATCGGCAGCAGCGCCGCCGGTTCCTGCCAGGCCAGCAACGGCAGGGTCAGCGGAGTGGCGATTAACGCCGCCAGCGAGCTGGTGCGGGTCAGGTAGAACGTCAGCAGCCAGGCGCACACGGCCAGCAGCGCGGCGGGTGGATACAGACCCAGCAACATGCCGGCTGCCGTGGCGACGCCCTTGCCGCCGCGAAAGCGGAAGTACAACGGGAACAGGTGACCGATCACGGCGCAGACGCCGATCCACGCCTGATCCTGCAGTGAAAGGCCCATTGCCGAAGCGATCAGCACCGGCAGCAGGCCTTTGCACAGATCACCCAGCAGGGTCAGGATCGCGAGTTTGCGACCGGCCAGGCGCAGCATGTTGGTGGCGCCGGCATTACCCGAGCCACTCATTCGCGGATCCGGATTTCCGGTCAGGCGGCTGAGCAAAATGGCGAAGGACAGAGAGCCGAGCAGGTAGGCGAGGATCGCCAGTAACCAAAACATGCTAACTATTCCGGGCGAGGACGCCCTGATTCTAACGGCGCATTGCGCCCTTGTCGTGCAGCGGAGAGAAGTGCTTGGACAGAGTGTTTATCGAGGGCCTGGAAGTCGACACCGTAATCGGTGCCTACGACTGGGAGCGCGGCATCCGACAGTGCCTGCGTCTTGATTTGAGCTTCGCCTGGGACAATCGCCCGGCCGCTGCCGGTGACGACCTGACCCTGGCGCTCGATTACGCCAGTGTGTCCACGCGGATCCAGGCCTTTGCCGAGCAATCGCAGTATCAACTGGTCGAGACCTTCGCAGAGCGTCTGGTGGAAGTGCTGATGGGCGAATTCAAGATCACTTGGGTGCGTCTGAAGCTGACCAAGCCAGGTGCCGTGCCGGCCGCCAAGGGTGGTGTGGGTGTGGAGATCGAGCGCGGATGTCGCTGACCCAGGTCTATCTCGGGCTCGGTAGCAATATCGAGCGCGAAACCCATTTGCGGGCCGGTCTGGATGCCTTGTCCACGTTTCTGGTGGATATCCGCTGTTCGCCTGTGTTCGAAAGCCAGCCGGTGGGGATCAAGAGCGGCCCGTTCTTCAACTTCGTGGTGTCGGCGTTCACCGATCTGCCGTTGATCGAACTGGATCGCCGCTTGAAATTCATTGAAGCGGACAACGGTCGTTATGCGCCGGATCGCAAGGGCTTGCCGCTGGATATCGACGTGTTGCTGTACGGCGATCTGGCGGGCAACTTCGACGGGCTGATCCTGCCTCGGGCTGAAATCCTGAAAAATGCCTTTGTGTTGTGGCCGCTGTCGCTGATTGCGCCGGATCGGGTGCATCCTGGTGTGGGAAAAAGCTTTGCGACATTGTGGGCCGAGGCGCAGATCGATCAGGTGCTCGCCCCGGTCGGATTTGAGTGGCGCGGTACTCAGCTCACGCCTTCAGATCTGTTTTGAACGGCTTGATCCGCCCTCGGGAGGGCGGATCAACAGTTTTCAAGACGCCGCCGATTCCTTGTATGCCTTCAACGCCTTGAGCCGTTCGCGCTTGAGTGCCTCACCCAGTTCCGGGCCTTTGAATCCCTTCTCCAGCAACGGCTGCACCGCCACGCCGCGCGCGACATTCGCCGCGCCGCGCAGGTAATCGGCCTGTGGATAACTGCGCTGCTCAAGCCCTTTGCGGCCTCGGGCATCCATCTCGCACGCGACGATAAACTCTTCGAAACGCTGTGGTCGACGGTAAACGTCAAAGCTTTGCAGCAACTCAAGCAAAGTCGACGCTTTCAACTCCAGGGCGCGATGCCCGTGGGTGTGATATTGGCCGACCAGCAAGGCCAGTTCCTGACAGTCTTTCGGTGCCTTGAAGCGTTCGTTGATCGCTTTGATCAACTTCAGGCCCTTGTGCTCATGGGCAATGTGGCGTGGCCATTCCTCCTCCGGCGTCAGGCCTTTGCCGAGGTCGTGGAGCAGGCAAGCCCAGCGAACGGTCAGGGGCTGCTTGTACAGGGCTGACTGCTCAAGCACGCTCAGCGTATGAATGCCGCTGTCGATTTCCGGATGGTGGGCTTGCGGTTGCGGCACGCCGAACAACGCATCGACCTCCGGCATCAGCACTTTCAAGGCCCCGCAATCACGCAGTACCTGAATGAATACCTGGGGCTGATCTTCCATCAGTGCGCGGGAAATCTCTTTCCAGCTGCGTTCGGCCGTAAGGGCTTCCAGTTCGCCCGATTCACTGAGCTGACGCATCAGCGCCAGGGTCTCGGACGCCACCTTGAAACCAAGCTCCGCGTAGCGGGCGGCAAAGCGCGCAACACGCAGAACCCTGAGCGGATCTTCGGCAAATGCGGGGGAAACGTGGCGCAGAATCCGCTCTTCGAGATCGCGCCGACCATGATAGGGATCGGTCAGGTTTTGCTGATCGTCCTCGGCCATGGCGTTGATCGTAAGGTCACGGCGGATCAGGTCTTCTTCAAGCGTGACTTCGGGACTGGCGTGAAAGGTAAAACCACCATAACCGCGACCGCTCTTGCGTTCGGTACGAGCCAGGGCGTACTCCTCACCGCTTTTGGGGTGAAGAAAAACCGGGAAATCCGCGCCGACCGGGCGAAATCCCTTGGCGAGCATTTCTTCTGTCGTCGCACCGACCACCACCCAATCGATATCGGTGACCGGTTTGCCCAGCAGGCGATCACGAACTGCACCGCCGACCTTGTAAATCTGCATAAAGAACCTCCGTAGGCCCGACAGGATAACCCTTGCGCCGGATTTTCGGAGGTCTGAACGGGATCAAAGATGAATGACGGCCAGGTCAAGTCGACCGTAATCCCCCTCGCTGTGTTCGCTGCGGGGCGGAACATGGTGGGTTTTCATAATCTGATCACCTTGCAGGGTTTCCAGGTGGATGTCGAAACCCCACAGCCGGTGCAGGTGTTTAAGGACCTCCTCAGTGGAGTCGCCGAGGGGTTTGCGGTCGTGTTGCTGATGGCGCAGAGTCAACGAGCGGTCACCGCGGCGATCGATGCTGTAGATCTGTACGTTGGGTTCGCGGTTGCCCAAGTTGTATTGGGCCGCGAGCGTTTCGCGAATGATCCGGTAACCGCCCTCGTCATGGATCGCCGGTACCAGCAGATCGTCCTTCTGGTCGTCATCGAGGATGCTGAACAGTTTCAGGTCGCGGATTACTTTGGGTGACAGGTACTGCAGGATGAAACTCTCATCCTTGAAGCTGCTCATGGCGAACTTGATGGTCGATAGCCAATCGCTGCCGGCGATTTCCGGAAACCAGCGGCGGTCTTCTTCCGTGGGCTCTTCGCACATGCGCCGGATGTCGCGGTACATCGCAAAGCCCAGTGCATAGGGGTTGATGCCGTTGTAGTAAGGGCTGTCGAACCCCGGCTGGAACACCACGCTGGTGTGGGACGTCAGGAACTCCATCATGAAGCCGTCCGTCACCAGGCCTTCGTCGTACAGGTCGTTCATCAGCGTGTAGTGCCAGAACGTCGCCCAGCCTTCGTTCATCACCTGGGTCTGGCGCTGCGGATAGAAATACTGGGCGATCTTGCGCACGATCCGCACGATCTCGCGCTGCCAGGGTTCCAGCAGCGGGGCGTGTTTCTCGATGAAATACAGGATGTTTTCCTGTGGTTCGGCCGGAAAGCGTGCGTTGTCCTTGTCACTGTATTTGTCCGCGCCTTTGGGAATGGTGCGCCACAGGTCGTTGATCTGCTTCTGCAGGTGTTCTTCACGATCCTTCTGCCGACGCCGCTCTTCCTCGGCGGAAATCGGGTATGGACGTTTGTAGCGGTCGACACCGTAGTTCATCAGGGCGTGGCAGGAGTCGAGCAGATCCTCCACGGCATCAATCCCGTGGCGCTCTTCGCACTGCATGATGTACTGCTTGGCGAACACCAGGTAATCGATGATCGAACTGGCATCGGTCCAGGTGCGGAACAAATAGTTGCCCTTGAAGAAGCTGTTATGGCCGTAGCAGGCGTGCGCAACCACCAGGGCCTGCATGCAGATGGTGTTTTCCTCCATCAGGTAAGCGATGCACGGATCCGAGTTGATCACGATTTCGTACGCCAGCCCCATCTGCCCGCGGCTGTAGGATTTCTCGGTGCTGAGGAAATGCTTGCCGTAGGACCAATGGTGATAGCCCAACGGCATGCCGACCGAAGCATAGGCGTCCATCATCTGTTCGGCGGTGATCACTTCGATCTGGTTGGGGTAGGTATCCAGGGCATAGCGGGCCGCGATACGGGCGATTTCGCGGTCGTAGGTCTGGATCAGCTCGAATGTCCATTCCGAGCCGGTGGAAATGGGTTGGCGCTTCTGCTCTTTGGCGGTCTTGGCGGTCATGTCACTAACCTGCGCTGGAAGAGTTCACGGAAGACCGGATAGATATCCCCGGCCGAGACCAGTTGTTGCTGGGCAAAAGTGTCGGAAAAGGCTTCGGCGATGCGCTCGTACTCGTACCACAAGGCCTGATGTTCGCGCGGGGTGATCTCAACGTAAGTGTAGTACTGCACGAACGGCATGATCTGGTTGATCAGGATGTCGCGGCAGATCGGCGAGTCGTCGTTCCAGTTGTCGCCGTCGGAAGCCTGGGCGGCGTAGATGTTCCACTCGTTGCTCGGGTAGCGCTCGGCCATGATCTCCTGCATCAGTTTCAGGGCGCTGGAAACAATGGTGCCGCCGGTTTCGCGGGAATAGAAAAATTCCTCTTCGTCCACTTCCCGGGCGCTGGTGTGGTGGCGGATGAACACCACGTCGATCTTGTCGTAGTTCCGCTTGAGGAACAGGTACAACAGGATGAAAAAACGCTTGGCGATGTCCTTGGTCGCCTGGGTCATGGAGCCGGAAACGTCCATCAGGCAGAACATCACCGCTTTGGAGCTCGGATTGGGTTGTTTGACCAGCAGGTTGTATTTCAAATCGAAGGTATCGAGAAACGGCACGCGATGGATGCGCGCACTGAGTCGCTCGATTTCTGCTTCAAGATCCTGGATATCGCCGAAATTGTCCGGCTCTTCCCGTTTCAGCCGAGCCAACTCTTCTTTGGCTTCGCGCAGTTTGGCGCGGCTGCTGCCCGACAATGCAATGCGCCTGGCATGGGCCGAGCGCAGGGTGCGGATGATGTTGATACGCGACGGATTACCTTCGTTGCTGATCCCGGCGCGTACAGTTTTGAAGGTGTCGGTGCCGGTGAGGTTGCGCTTGACCAGGTTGGGCAGCTCGAGATCCTCGAACATGAATTCGAGGAATTCTTCCTGGGTGATCTGAAAGACGAACTCGTCCATGCCTTCGCCGGAGTTGCCGGCCTTGCCCGGTCCACGGCCACCACCGCCTCCCGGCGGACGGGCGATGTGTTCGCCGGCGGTGAATTCCTTGTTGCCGGGATGAACCACGGTCTGCTTGCCGCCGCGACCATGGTGAAGCACCGGTTCGTCGATATCGCGACCGGGAATGCTGATCTGCTCACCGTGCTCCATGTCGGTAATGGAGCGCCGGCTGACCGCCTCTTCGACGGCCTTCTTGATGTGGTCACGGTAACGCCGCAGGAAGCGCTGACGGTTCACCGTGCTCTTGTTCTTGCCGTTGAGACGTCGGTCGATCACATAGCTCATGACTGCTCCTTAGAAGCTGTCCTGCAAAGGGGTGAGCGGTCATGCAGCATTGAACCGAATGCCAAGGGACGTACACGCTCCCCCAAGCGCTTTGGGTGCTGCCTGAACCTCGCTACCGCCTTTCGAACATCTTCCAGAGGCCTGTGTAGCAGAAAATGCGCGCACAGGCCTCGGACTGACGACAACCGGTCTGGCCGGTCGCGGGTTACTGTGATTTTCTGACCCGCAGATACCACTCGGAGAGCAGTCGTACCTGTTTGTCGGTGTAGCCGCGTTCGACCATTCGTGTAACGAAGTCGTTGTGTTTCTGTTGATCCTCTTTGCTGGCCTTGGCATTGAAGCTGATGACTGGCAGCAGGTCTTCGGTGTTCGAGAACATTTTCTTCTCGATGACCACCCGCAGTTTTTCGTAGCTGAGCCAGGTCGGATTCTTGCCGTTGTTGTTGGCCCGGGCACGCAACACAAAGTTGACGATCTCGTTGCGAAAATCCTTCGGATTGCTGATGCCGGCCGGTTTTTCGATCTTTTCCAGCTCCTCGTTGAGGGCGACGCGGTTGAGGATCTCGCCGGTTTCCGGATCGCGGTATTCCTGATCCTGAATCCAGAAGTCCGCATACAGCACGTAGCGGTCGAAGATGTTCTGGCCGTACTCGCTGTAAGACTCGAGGTAGGCGGTCTGGATCTCCTTGCCGATGAATTCGATATAACGCGGCGCCAGGTACTCTTTCAGGTAGCGCAGATAGCGCTCGCGGGTTTCGGCCTGGAACTGTTCCTGTTCGATCTGCTGCTCCAGCACATAAAGCAGGTGTACCGGGTTGGCGGCAATTTCGTGCGGATCGAAGTTGAAGACCTTGGACAGGATCTTGAACGCGAACCGGGTCGACAGACCGTTCATGCCTTCGTCGACGCCCGCTGCATCGCGGTATTCCTGGATCGACTTGGCCTTCGGATCGGTGTCCTTGAGGTTTTCGCCGTCATACACGCGCATCTTGGAGTAGATGTTGGAGTTTTCCGGCTCTTTGAGACGTGACAGTACGGTGAACTGCGCCAGCATCTTCAGGGTGTCCGGCGCGCAATGGGCCTTGGACAGAGAGCTGTTGAACAGCAGCTTGTCGTAGATCTTCACTTCGTCGCTGACCCGCAGGCAGTACGGCACCTTGACGATGTAGATCCGGTCGATGAACGCCTCGTTGTTCTTGTTGTTGCGGAAGGTGTGCCACTCCGATTCGTTGGAGTGGGCCAGCAGGATCCCGGTGAACGGAATCGCGCCGAGGCCTTCGGTACTGTTGTAGTTGCCTTCCTGAGTGGCGGTCAGCAATGGGTGGAGCACCTTGATCGGTGCCTTGAACATTTCGACGAATTCCATCAGGCCCTGGTTGGCCCGGCACAGCGCACCGGAGTAGCTGTAGGCATCGGCGTCGTTCTGGGGGAATTCTTCGAGTTTGCGGATATCGACCTTGCCCACCAGCGCGGAGATGTCCTGGTTGTTTTCATCACCCGGTTCGGTCTTGGCCACGGCGATCTGGTTGAGGATCGACGGGTACAGCTTGACCACGCGGAACTGGCTGATGTCGCCGCCGAATTCGGCCAGGCGCTTGGTGGCCCATGGCGACATGATGGTGTTCAGGTAGCGCCGTGGGATGCCGAAGTCTTCCTCGAGGATCGCGCCATCTTCGGTGGCGTTGAACAGGCCCAGAGGCGATTCGAATACCGGCGAGCCCTTGATGGCATAGAAGGGCACTTTTTCCATCAGTTGTTTCAGCTTCTCGGCCAGGGACGATTTACCACCGCCGACAGGGCCGAGCAGATAGAGGATCTGTTTCTTCTCTTCCAGGCCCTGAGCGGCATGGCGGAAATACGACACGATCTGGTCGATGCATTCTTCCATCCCGTGGAAGTCTTCAAAGGCCGGATAGCGGCGGATCACCTTGTTGGAAAAGATTCGCGACAGCCTCGAGTTGGTCGAGGTGTCGAGCAGTTCCGGTTCGCCGATGGCCATTAACAGACGTTCGGCGGCAGAAACGTAGGCACTGCGATCCTCTTTGCACAGTTCCAGGTACTCCTGCAGGGAGAGTTCTTCCTGGCGTGTGGACTCGAAGCGTTGTTGGAAGTGGCTAAAGATACTCATGACGTCACCTCGCTCGATACGTGGAGCCGACGCCGGATCACTCAGTCGATGCTGGCAGCAGCCGCGATGGCAGCTGTTGTTTACCCCCCAGAACCCTTCCACGATCGACAATCGCGAAAGTTACTCCCGATGACCCGTGCGCCGGTGTACCGGCTCTCCCCTGTTTTGGATGGCCTGGGCTTAAGGATAGTTGGGAATTCGGGAGGTAAAGGCGAGATACGTAATTATGTGTGGCAAGACCGTTCGTCTGCCGGCGCAGGCCCGCGGAAGCCGGGGCCTGCACGTTACAAAAAAAATTATTCGGAGATGCCTTGCGCGGTTTCCGAAGGAAAAGTCGTACGCCACAGTTCGAAGCCGCCGTCCATGCTGTAGACGTCGGAGAAGCCCTGGCTCACGAGATACGCGGCGGCACCCTGGCTCGAGTTACCGTGGTAGCAGACCACGACGGTCGGGGCATCGAGGTCGGCGCCCTGAATGAAAGCATGCAGGGAATGATTGTCCAGATGCTTCGAGCCGCTGATGTGCAGTGCGGCAAATGTTGCCGGGTCACGGACGTCGACGACCACGGCGCCTTGCTCGCGCAGGGCCTGGGCCTGTTCAGGGGGGATACGTTTGAATTCGCTCATGGCGGGCTCCTGTGGCTCGGCTGAAAACGCAGTCTAGCGCGGGGCGCTGACGGGAGAAGATTCGGTGATCAGTGGCGCGACGGTGGGCAGGACGGCCCCGTGTTCGTCGCATTTGCATGACAGGCGTTCGCCGCTGTCGACATTCATCAGGGTCAGGCTGCCGCCCCACACACAACCGGTGTCGAGGGCTGAAATGCCTGGCTCGAGCACGTTGCCTTCCAGCGCCGCCCAGTGACCGAAGATGATCCGCAGGCCACGGGTCTTGCGCTCCTTGTGCTGGAACCAGGGCTTGTAGCCCGGCGGTGCGGTGTCGACGCCTTCCTTGCTCTTGAGGTCGAGCTTGCCTTCGGCGGTGCAAAAACGCATGCGGGTGAAGTAATTGGTGATGACCCGCAGGCGTGTCACGCCTTTGAGGTCGCTGTCCCATTTCGCCGGGTCGTTGCCGTACATGCCGTCGAGGTAGGCGGGGAACAGATTGTCGTCGCGCAGGGCTGTTTCAACTTCGGCGGCGCACTTCAGGGCGCGCCGCAGGGACCATTGCGGTGGAATGCCCGCATGCACCATGGCCACTTCGCGCTGCTCGTCGTAGTGCATGAGTTTCTGCTGGCGCAGCCATTCCATCAGTTCGGCACAGTCGGGCGCTTCAAGAATTTCACGCAGGGTGTCGGACTTCTTCATGCGCTCGATGTTTTTCGCTGCTGCCAGCAAGTGCAGGTCATGGTTACCGAGCACGCACACCAGCGAGTCGCGCATGCCATAAAGGAAGCGCAGCGTTTCCAGTGACTGCGGGCCACGGTTGACCAGATCGCCCACCAGCCACAGGCGATCCAGCGCTGGGTCGAACGCAACCTGCCTGAGCAGGCATTTGAGCGGTTCGAGGCAGCCTTGCAGGTCGCCGACGGCATACGTCGCCATCAGTGCAGGGCTCCGGGAACGGCGAGGCGGAAGGGCTTGATGATCGCGTCGAAATGCTTGCCGTCGTCGGCGACCATTTCGTAAGAGCCCTGCATGGTGCCGACCTTGGTGGTCATCACCGTGCCGCTGCTGTAGGTGTGACTCTTGCCGACGCCGATCAACGGTTGCTGGCCGACCACGCCGGCGCCCCGCACTTCTTCGACATGTCCGTCGCCATCGGTGATGACCCAGTGGCGCGACATCAGGCGGGCCGGTTGCTCGCCATTGTTCTGCACAGTGATGGTGTAGGCGAAGGCAAAACGCTCGTGCTCGGGTTGCGATTGGTCTGCCAGATAGTGGGTAACGACACTGACATCGACCTGGTAGCGGGGATCGGACATGCAAAAGGCCTTAAAAGCGAAGCGGGACGCGGGGCGTAGCTGATTGGGATTCAGTCTAGGCAAGTATCGGGCAGTAGACCAGAGTTGGCGTCCCGCCCGATAGCGATCATTGCCGGTCAGTCGGCATCAGGTGCTTTCGCCGGCTGCTCGGCGAGCTGGTCTGCAAGACGCACGAACGCGGCGAGGTCGAGCTGTTCGGGACGCAGGCTGCCATCGACGCCGGCAGCTTCGATCTCGGCGTTGCTCAGCAATTGCTTGAGGGTGTTGCGCAGGGTCTTGCGACGCTGGTTGAAGGCTTCGCGTACCACGCGTTCGAGCAGGCGATGATCCTTGGCCGGATGCGGCAGCACCGCATGCGGCACCAGGCGCACGATCGCCGAGTCGACCTTCGGCGGCGGATTGAATGCGCCAGGACCGACGTTGAACAGGTGTTCGACCCGGCAGTGGTACTGAACCATGATCGACAGACGACCCCAATCGCCGCCACCGGGGCCTGCGGCCAGACGCTCGACCACTTCCTTCTGCAGCATGAAGTGCATGTCGCGGATGATGCCGGCGTTGTTCAGCAGGTGGAAAATCAGCGGCGTGGAGATGTTGTACGGCAGGTTGCCGACCACGCGCAGGCTGTTGGGTGCAGCGTTCAGGCTGTTGAAGTCGAACTTCAGTGCATCGCCCTGATGCAGGTTGAAATTGCTCTTGCCGGCAAACTGCTGGTTGAGGATCGGGATCAGGTCCTTGTCCAGCTCCACCACGTCCAGCTGTGCGCCGGAGTTGAGGATGCCGGCGGTCAATGCGCCCTGGCCCGGGCCGATTTCCAGCATGCGGTCGCCGGCCTTGGCACTGATGGAGCGCAGGATGCGGTCGATGACGCCGGCATCGTGCAGGAAGTTCTGGCCAAAGCGTTTGCGCGCCTTGTGTTGGTATTGCTCGGTCATAAACGGGTCTCGGCCATCTGGTAGGCGGTTTCCAGAGCGACTTGCAGGCTGCCGGTGTCGATCCTGCCGCTGCCGGCCAGATCCAGGGCGGTGCCGTGGTCGACCGAGGTGCGGATGATCGGCAGGCCCAGGGTCACGTTGACTGCAGCGCCAAAGCCTTTGTACTTGAGCACGGGCAGGCCCTGGTCGTGGTACATCGCCAGCACCGCGTCGCAGTGCTCCAGATATTTGGGGGTAAACAGAGTGTCGGCAGGCAGCGGGCCACGAAGGTCCATGCCCTCGCGGCGCAGGCGCTCCAATGTGGGTTCGATGATGTCGATTTCTTCATGGCCCAGGTGTCCGCCTTCACCGGCGTGCGGGTTGAGCCCGCAGACCAGGATGCGCGGTTGGGCGATGCCGAATTTTTGTTGCAGATCGGCGTGCAGAATCCGCGTGACCCGTTCCAGCCGCTCCGGCGTAATCGCATCGGCGATGTCGCGCAAGGGCAGGTGAGTGGTGACCAGTGCCACGCGCAAACCGCGGGTGGCGAGCATCATCACCACTTGGGCGGTGTGGGTCAGGTCGGCGAGAAATTCGGTGTGACCGGAAAACGCGATGCCCGATTCGTTGATCACGCCCTTGTGAACCGGGGCGGTGATCATCCCGGCGAAATCGCCGTTCAGACAGCCATTGCCGGCGCGGGTCAGGGTCTCAAGAACGAAAGCGGCGTTGGCCTTGTCCAGTTGCCCGGCGACCACGGGGGCGCTGAGCGGGGTGTCCCAGACATACAGGCTGTTGGCGGGCGCCGGAGCGTCCGGCCAGTGGTCAGGCGCCACTTCCAGCAGGCTGACGGCCAGCCCCAGTTGCGCGGCCCGCTCTTGGAGCAGGTCGCGGCTGGTGATGGCAATCAGGGGGTGTGGCTGGGCTTGCGAGGCGAGCAGCAGGCACAGGTCGGGACCGATGCCGGCCGGTTCGCCGGGTGTCAGCGCGAAACGCTTGGGTTTCACTGCGCTGCCTGGTCTGCACCAGGGAGTTTGATCTCTACGTACGCTTCGTCACGGATCTGACGCAGCCAGGTTTGCAGCTCTTCGTCGTATTTGCGGTTACGCAGTACGGTCATCGCTTGCTGCTCACGGGCCTGTTCGGTGCTGTCGGTGGCGCGACGGCCAAGGACTTCCAGAACGTGCCAGCCGTACGGGGTCTGGAACGGCTTGGACAGCTGACCCTGAGGGGACTTGGCCATCACCGCGCGGAATTCCGGTACCAGTGCGTTCGGGTCGATCCAGTTCAGGTCGCCGCCGTTGAGGGCAGACCCCGGGTCTTCCGAATACTTCTTGGCCAGCTCGGCGAAATCTTCACCGGCTTCGATGCGGTTGTAGAGCGACTGAGCCAGTTCCTTGGTCTTGGCTTCGTCGCGAACCGGACTTGGCTTGACCAGGATGTGGCGCACATGCACTTCGTCGCGCATCTGGCTCTCGCCACCACGCTTTTCCAGCAGCTTCAGGATGATGAAGCCGCCTGGAGTGCGTGCCGGTTGAGTGATGTCGCCAGCCGTCATGCTGCTCAGTTCACGGTCGAACGGCGGTGGCAGTTGAGCGGCTTTGCGCCAGCCCATGTCGCCGCCTTCCAGCGCGTTGTCACTGGCGGAGTTGGCCACGGCCATCTGGCCGAAGTCAGCACCTTGCTTGAGTTGCTGGTAAACCTCCATCGCCTTGCGTGCTGCGCTCTGAATCGCTTCGGAGTTGGCGCTTTCCGGGGTCGGGATCAGGATGTTGGCCAAGTGCAGCTCTTCGGACAGTTGCATCTTGCCCAGGTCGGAGGCGAGGAAGTTCTTCACTTCCTGTTCCGACACCTGAATGCGCTCGGCCACGCGGCGCTGGCGCACACGGCTGATGATCATTTCTCGGCGGATCTGCTCGCGAGCGTCCTCATAGGACAGGCCATCGCGGGACAGGGCGATGCGGAACTGCTCCGGGGTCATGTTGTTGCGCTGGGCAATGGTACCGACCGCCTGGTTCAGCTCCTCATCGGTGATGCGGATACCGGAGCGTTCGCCGATCTGCAGCTGCAGGTTCTCGATGATCAGGCGCTCGAGCACCTGTTGATCCAGTACGCCCGGAGGCGGCAGACCGCCGCCGCGCTTGGCGATGGTTTGCTGAACTTCGTGGACGCGTTGATCCAGCTGGCTCTGCATGACCACGTCGTTGTCGACGATGGCCACCACTTTATCGATAGGCTGTACCGCGGCGTTGGCTGCGGTACCCAGGAACAGCGCGCCCAGCATCAGCGGGCGCAGACAATCAGAAAGCTTGGTCTTCACGTTGACGATAACCTTGGATGCCTTTGTCGAGGAAGCTCTCTACCTTGGCGCCGGTGAGGCCGCCGAGTCCCTTCAGAACAATTTGGAGGAAGACGCCGTGGTCGCCTTTTTCGTTTTCCGGGGCGTTCTGACTGAATTCGTCATAGCTGACCCAGTAACGGTTGATCAGGCGCAGTTTCCAGCAGCAGTTGTCATATTCGAAACCACCGAAGGCTTCCAGCGTGCGATTGCGGTTGTAGTCGTACTGCCAGCGGCTGATCGCGCTCCACTGCGGAACGATCGGCCAGATGACCGAGAAGTCATGTTGCTGGATTTTGTAGTAGTCCTTCACGTAGCCAGGCTGGCCAGGCGTGCCGTAGTCACCACCGCCCACGGCCCATTTACCGGTGTTCTGGTCGTAGCGGACCTGGTCGTTGCGATAGCGATAGCCGACGTTGACCACCTTGTTCGGGTTGTCTTCAGGCTGGTAGTGGAACATCGCGCTGCCGGAACGCGGGCTGCGGCTGTCCGGATCCCAGTTGTAGTCGGCCGTGGTGCGCCAGTCGCGGTTCCAGCGGTATTCGTATTCCAGTGCGTAAGGCGAAACGTTGGCGTGCGCGTCATCGCGTGTTTTGGCGTCGATGCCTGGCAGTTGAACTTCACGATCCTTGAAGTACAGAGCCTGGCCGACACTGATGCGTTGACGCTCGAATCCGTCGTCTTCGATCCAGCGGCTGGTCACGCCCAGCGACAGCTTGTTCTCGTCGCCGACACGGTCGGCACCCGAGAAACGGTTGTCACGGAAAAGCGAGGCGTAGTTAAAGGTGTATTCGCTGGTGTCGAATACCGGAATGTCTTCCTGATCCACCTCAGGTACATAGAGGTAGAAGAGGCGTGGCTCCAGGGTCTGGCGGTAATTTTTGCCAAAGAACGAGGTGTTGCGATCGAAGTACAGGCCGCTGTCGATACTGGCGATCGGTACACCGCGGCTCTGGTTGCTGTCGAACTTGCCGTTGAGCTTTTGTTGCTCGGCAGTCAAGGTATCGATCTGCGACTTGCCGGTGCCGTCCAGATCCAGCTGGTACTGGGTGTACTGATACTTGAGCGATGGCTTCAGGAAGCCATAGGTCCAGTTCATCGGCAGGCTGACGCCTGGTTTCAGATTCAGACGGTCGCCGTTGGCACGAGCCAGGCCGAACACGTTGTTATCGAGGCGGCGCTCGATCGTCCCGTCCTCGTTGACGAAATTGCCGTCCTTCAGATCGCGGTCAAACCGAACAAGCTCGGTCTCGTAATCGAAGTTCAGACCTTCCGGGTGATACGGCAGCTGACCATTGAAGGTGATCTGCGGCAGACGGTCATATGGCGTGATGTTCGATACGGTTGCCAGCTGGTACGCCTGGGCGTTCAAGCGAGCGGTGTAGCTGTCGCCACGATAGGTGACCGAGCCCTGCTGGTTCACGAAGTCGGCACTCTTCACGCCGATCTGATCAGTCTGTAGATCCTGGAAGTAGTACGGGTCGCTGATCTTGGTGTAGTCAACCTGGGTGAGCACGCGGGAGTCGAGACCGCCCTTGTGTTGCCAGTTGTACATGTAGCGATTCTTTTGGTAGTCGGTCTGCTTACTGCGCTCGGTTTCCTCGTCGTTGAGGTACGCCGCACCGAACTGGCCTTCGCTGGACTTGGTGAGGTAGCGGAACTCGCCTTCCATCAGCAGGCCGCGCTTGCCCATGTAGCGCGGGTACAACGTGGCGTCGTAGTTCGGTGCCAGGTTGAAGTAGTACGGGGTCACCAGCATGAAGCCGGTGTCGCTGCCGGTGCCGATGGTCGGCGGCAGGAAGCCCGACTGGCGACGGTCGTCGATCGGGAAGTAGATGTACGGGGTATACAGGATCGGAATGTCCTTGACCCGCAGCGTCACGTTGGTCGCGGTACCGAAGCCGGTGGCAGGGTTCAGGGTGATGTTGTTGCCCTTGAGCTGCCAGGCGTTGCTGTTCGGTTCGCACGTGGTGTACGTGCCGTCCTTCAGGCGGATGATCGCGTTTTCGGCACGCTTGGCGTACAGCGCGTTACCGCGGATGCGCGATTTGTGCATCACGTATTCAGCGTTGTCGACCTTGGCTTCACCGGTGTCGAGCTGCACATCGGCGTGGTCGCCGACGATCAGCGCACCGTTGTCGCGAATGCGCACGTTGCCCGCCAGTTCGCCACGGCTTTCGGCCTGATACAGGTTGGCCTCGTCGGCTTCGACCTGCATGCTGCCCTGACGCATGACCACATCACCGGCCAGGCTCGCGACTTGCGAATCCTGCTGATAACGCGACGCCTTGGCGCCGATGAAGGTCGGGGCGTCACTTTTATTCGTCTTGTCATTCATGCCAGGACGAATTGGTTCGATATAGGAACCAGAGCAGTAAGGACCGGTCTCGGCCAGTTGGGCGGCGGTGAGCTTCTCGCGCGGAACCCAGTCGAGGTGACTGTAGTCTTCGCTACGGGATTTCAGGCCACGGCCCTTGGACTCGGTAACCAGTACCGGCTTGGGCCCGGACTCCGCGGTGGAGCCGCTCTCGGCCGAGGCTTCGCCAGCGGCGCTGACGGCACTGCCGTCATGCACGGGACGCGGCGGCAAGGCAGCGGCCGGCGTCTTCGGCGAGCAGGCCCAGCCACCCGTTGCCGAGACGGCGCAGTCATACTGCTCGGCGGCAACAACGAATGAACTGGCCAGAGGTTGCATAGCCAGCAGACTGCCGGTTACCAACAACGGAAATTTTTTACGAAACGCGGGGGATTTCAATGCCATCTTATTAGTCCGGGCTTCCTGCGTGCCATCTGCCCGCGGTGTGGGCCGCACGCCTCTCGATGGTCTGAAAAAGATGCTGGATAATAAAGCATGACCCGCTTGACGGCTAGCGCCGTCGGAGACCCTTGCAATGCCTGATCAAGATGTACGCTTGCAACACCTGAAAGTTTGGCTCGATGAACAGTTGGCAACCCTTTTTGCGGATCAGGGCTGGGGCGCCGTACCCCCGGCCACGTTGACCGCGGCCAGCAGCGACGCGAGTTTTCGCCGGTATTTCCGTTGGGAGGGCGCGGGTCGCAGCTTCGTCGTGATGGACGCGCCACCGCCTCAGGAAAACTGCAAACCCTTCGTGGATATCGCCTTTTTGCTGGCGAAATCCGGCATCAACGTGCCGAAAATTTATGCCGAAGACCTCGAGCGCGGGTTTCTTTTGCTCAATGACCTGGGCAACAAGACCTATCTGGACGTGATCGACAGCGAAAATGCCGACGCGTTATTCAGCGATGCCCTGCAAGCGCTGCTGGCTTTTCAGCAGTTGCCGATGGTGGCACCGCTGCCGAGCTATGACGTCGCGTTGTTGCGCCGCGAGCTGGAACTGTTTCCCGAGTGGTACGTGAAACGCGAACTGGGCGTCGAGTTTGATGCCACCCAACAGCAGCAGTGGCAAAAGGTCAGCGATCTGCTGATCGACAGCGCCCTGGCCCAGCCGAAAGTGCTGGTGCACCGCGACTACATGCCGCGCAACCTGATGCTCAGCGAGCCGAATCCCGGTGTGCTGGATTTTCAGGACGCCGTGTACGGCCCGGTGACCTACGACGTGACCTGCCTGTTCAAGGACGCGTTCCTCAGCTGGCCTGAAGAACGTGTGCGCGGCTGGCTGGAAAGCTACTGGCAGCAGGCGTCGGCGCTGAACATCCCGGTGCAGCCGGACTTCGAAGAGTTCCTGCGTGCCAGCGACCTGATGGGCGTGCAGCGTCATCTGAAAGTCATCGGCATCTTCGCCCGCATCTGCCATCGCGATGGCAAGCCGCGTTACCTCGGTGATGTACCGCGTTTCTTCTCTTATATAGAAGCGGTCATCGCTCGCCGTCCCGAGTTGGCGGATCTGCAGGCGCTGCTCGCCAGCCTGCGTGGTGGAGTGACGGCATGAAGGCAATGATTCTGGCGGCGGGCAAAGGCGAGCGCATGCGCCCGCTGACCCTGACCACTCCCAAGCCGCTGGTGCGGGCCGGTGGCGTGCCATTGATTGAATATCACCTGCGTGCCCTGGCAGCGGCCGGTTTTAACGAGATCGTGATCAACCATGCCTGGCTCGGACAGCAGATCGAAGATCATCTGGGCGATGGTTCGCGGTTCGGCGTGTCGATCCAGTACTCGCCGGAGGGCGAGCCACTGGAAACCGGCGGCGGAATTTTTCGCGCCTTGCCGCTGTTGGGTGACGACGCGTTCCTGGTGGTCAACGGCGACATCTGGACCGATTACGACTTCAGCGTTTTGCATCAGCCGATCACCGGCCTGGCGCATCTGGTGCTGGCGGACAACCCGGCCCATCACCCGACAGGGGATTTCACCCTGACCGAGGGCCAGGTACGTGATGGCCAGGCCGAGGCGGCGACTCTGACCTACAGCGGCATCGCCGTACTGCATCCGCAGTTGTTCGACGGCTGCGCCGACGGTGCCTTCAAACTGGCGCCGCTGCTGCGTAAAGCCATGGGGGATGGTCAGGTGACCGGCGAGCGGCTGAAGGGCCACTGGGTCGATGTCGGTACCCACGAGCGTCTGACCGAAGCCGAAGCCTTGATAGAAGCGAGTCGCTGATATGTTGTGGCCAGGGACTCTGATTGGAGCCGGAGCGGGTTTTGCTATCGCCAGCATTCCGGGGGCCATGCTTGGGGCTTTGTTGGGGCAGGCGCTGGATCGGCGCCTGCATTTGCAGAGCTGGGGGCACTTGCGGGAAAAACTCGGTGGGCGGCCGATGCTGCGCAACGACGAATTGTTGTTCGTGTTGCTCGGGCGTCTGGCCAAGAGCGACGGGCGGGTCACGGACGGTCATATCCAGCAGGCGCGTCAGGAGATGCGTTCGCTGGAAATGAGCGAGCCGGCACAGCGCCGGGCGATTGCCGCGTTCAACCGCGGCAAGTCCGGCAACGACAATCTGCGCGGTTACCTGCGTCGGTTGAGCGCTCAACCCCATGCGGCCGAAGGCGTGTTGCGTGCCTGCTGGCGAATGGTCTTCGCCGATGGTCGGGCCGGCGTCAGCGAGCGGGAACTGCTGGCACAGTGGGGCAAGTGGCTGGGCTGGACGACACACCAGATACAGGCGCTGGCTACGGATTACGAGCCGCACAAGCGTCCGATCGTCAGCGCGGCGGTCAGCTATCAGGAGGCGATGCGCCTGCTCGGTGTGTCGGCCACCAGCGAACCGGCGCAGATCAAGCGTGCCTATCGACGGCTGCTCAGTCGGCATCACCCGGACAAGGTGGCCGGGACGGGCGCAACGCCAGCGCAGGTGCGTGAGGCCACCGAGAGAACCCGCGAATTGCACAATGCCTACACCTTGATTCGCGAACGGCGGGATTTTCGCTAGGCATAAAAAATCGCAGCGTTGAGCTGCGATTTTTTTATCCGTGTTTTTTACATCCGGGCCCTTTAGTCCGGACTCTGCGGATTCAACCAGCCACGCACCCGGCGGAAGAATTGCTCCTGCTCGGCCTTGTTATCCGGCAAGGCCCTGAGTGCGACCTGACTGAACGCGGACGTCTTCAACCGTTTGCTGGCCTGCAGGCGCTCCAGTGCCGCGTTGCGGTCCAGCGGTTTATCCATGTAGAAAATATCCGCCGTCGGCAGCTTCAGGGCAGGCGTCAGTTCCACCAGTGGCGGTTGGGCCTTGGGCGGCGTCTGCGCGGCCACCAGCACCAGTTTCTCGACCTGCGAGGTCTGTCGCTCACTCAAGTAACGTGCGGCCCAGTAGGCGCCGGTGCCATGGCCGAGGACGACGATGCTGCGCGCGCTCTGTTGCTCGGCGTAGGCCAATGCGGCGTCGATGCGGGCGAAGATTCGCTCGGCATCCACCTTGGACTGTTCCTCGGTGGTTTCGGCAACGACCTTGTCGGCCACATCGGCTTCGCCGCCGGCGGCTTGTTCGATTGGCTCGGCAGTGGTCGAATCCTTGCTGCCAGGGTCGGCGGTTTTCGCTGCGGCGGGGGCTTCGACCACGCGCGGTGCGATCGCATCGCTTTGCAGATCGGGCAGGGTGATACTCAGGCTGCTCCACTCGACGTCCGGCAACTTGTGGCGCAACGGGCCAATTGCCTGGGGCCAGTCAGCGGTCTCGCCGGCACCGGGAATGAGGACCACCGCGCCTTTGGGTTCGGCGGTGTTGGCAGGTTTCCAAAGGGCGAGGAAGGTGTCGCTGCCCGCTTGCAGTTGCTGTTGTTCCTGGGCCGGAACCTTGCGTTCGAGTGCTGCGGCTTCTTCCTGACTACGCTCAAGCAGTGGCTGGCGTTCGACCGGTTTCTCTTCGGCGGCTTTTTCTGCGGCGGGGGCGGGTGCCGGATCCGCGGCTTCGACGGAAAACGCACAAGGCAGGATCAGCGACAGGCACAATGCTGGCATTGCCAGGCGATAGACAGGGGGCATCGGTTATTCCAGGCCAGAAGTTATCCCGGCAGCCTAATGGGTTGGTCAGAATTTGTCAGTGTATGAGACTTCAATGATGCGTTTTTGCTGCCTGTGGGTTATCGGCTGTCTGGTGTTTCCCTTGATAGGCTGGGGGGCGCCTGCGCCATCGAGCCACCTCGCGCGGTTGTCGGCGAGCGAACAACAGTGGCTTGCGCAGCACAACGAATTGCGCGTGGGCCTGGTATTGCAGGCACCGTACGCGCAATACGACCGGCGACTGCAGCGGCTGTCAGGGGCCAATGTCGAGGTGATGAAAGCCTTGGCCCGGGCGCTGAATGTCGAGCTGAGCTGGCGCAACTTTCAAGATCTGGCGCAACTGGAGGCGGCTGCACGGGACGGCGAAATCGACATCGCCCCGGGCCTGACCCAGACCCCGGGCGGACTGCGCCTGTGGCAGTTTTCCGACCCCTACATGCGTGTGCCGCAACTGGTGGTCAGCGATCAGAAGAGCAGCGCGACCGTGGAGCTGGAAAAGCTCGACAGCCAGACCCGCGTCGCCGTGCGCATGCCCGGCGTCGCCGCCGATTACCTGCGCGGCAACTATCCCCATCTGAATCTGCAAGGCGTACCGATGGAACGCCAGGCGCTGCAACTGTTGCTGACTCAACAGGCGTCCTACGCGGTGGTCGATGAGGCGCAGCTCGGTCGATTGTCGGCGGAACCGGAGTTTGCCGGGCTGGTGGTGGTCGGCGACATCGGTCTGCCGCAACTGCTGCGCATCGGCACCCGCCGCGACTGGCCGGAACTGGCCGGGATCGTCGAGAGCGGCTTGCGCGCAATTCCGGCCAAGGATCTGGAGCGCCTGCATGCGCAATGGCTGCAGCCCAAGTATCCGCGGCTTTCCGAATCGCCGGGCTTCTGGCAGAACCTGAGTCTGTTGTTTGCAGTGCTGCTGCTCAGTTGCGTGGCCATCGTGCTCTGGCAACGGCGCCAGCAACGCAGTCTTGAACAGCGTCTGCTCGACGCGCGCGAAGACATTGCCTTGCGCGCCGCCAGCGAAGAAGCCTTGCGTCTGACCCAATTCTCCATCGATCAGAGCACCGTCGGCATTCTCTGGGTCAACTGGGACAGCCATGTGCGCTACGCCAATCGTGCGGCGGAAAACATGCTCGGTTATCCACAAGGCGCGATCATCGACCGGCCGTTGATCGACTTCGAGCCGGGCCTGCACATGGATCGCTGGCTCAATCTGTGGAAACGCGCCCGGGCCAGCGAAGAGGGGCCGCTGAGTTTTGAAACCAACTGTGTGCGGGCCGATGGCAGTGTGCTGCCGGCGGATGTATCGCTGAGCTTCCTGCGTTTTCGCGATGGCGAGTATCTGGTGGTTTACCTCACTGATGTCACCGAACGCCGGCGTGCCCTGGCTGCCTTGCAGGAAAGCGAGGCGCGGCTGCAAGGCATCGCGGCCAACGTGCCGGGGCTGGTGTTCCGTCTTGAGCGCGCACCGGTAACCGGGCAGATCGACTTTGCCTACATCAGTGAGGGCAGCGAGAGTCTGGTGGGCTACGCGCCGGCCGCCATCGCTCATCGCGACATGGGCCTGCGCAGCCTGGTGCATCCGGATGACCGGGCCGGTTATCACCAGACCCAGGATCAGGCGCTGGACACCGACAGCGACTGGTCGTGGCAGGGCCGAATCCTCACGCGCCAGGGCGAACAGCGCTGGGCCGAAATCAAGGCCATCACCCGTCAACTGGAGGGCGGCGCCTATGTCTGGGACGGCATCGTCTGGGACATCACCGAAAGCAAACGCATCGAACTGGAACTGGCGGCCTCCCGCGAACAACTGCGCGAACTGTCGGCGCACCTGGAAAGTGTGCGGGAGGAGGAAAAGGCACGGATTGCCCGGGAGGTGCACGATGAGCTGGGGCAGATGCTGACGGTGCTGAAACTGGAGACATCGATGTGCGAACTGGCCTACGCGCAACTTGACCCGGGGCTGAACGAGCGCTTGAACAGCATGAAGCGCCTGATCGCCCAGTTGTTTCAGCTGGTGCGGGATGTGGCGACGGCGCTGCGTCCGCCGATCCTCGACGCCGGGATCGCCTCGGCGATCGAGTGGCAGGCGCGGCGCTTCGAGGCGCGTACGCAGATTCCGTGTCTGGTGCAGGTGCCGGACAACCTTGCGCCGCTGAGCGACGCCAAGGCCATCGGCCTGTTCCGCATTCTTCAGGAGGCGTTGACCAACGTCATGCGCCATGCCCAGGCGCATACTGTAGAACTGACGCTGGTGCAGGAAGGCGACGAATTGTGTCTGACGGTCAGCGATGATGGCGTAGGATTTGTCGCCGCTGCCGGCAGGCCCACATCCTTTGGACTGGTGGGCATGCGCGAGCGGGTGTTGATCATGGGTGGGCAGCTGTCACTCGACAGCGAGCCGGGCGAAGGCACCACGCTGAGCGTGCGGGTGCCACTGGATGAGGAGAAGTAAGTGATCCGTGTACTGGTAGCCGAAGACCACACCATCGTTCGCGAAGGCATCAAGCAATTGATCGGCCTGGCCAAGGATCTGCAAGTGGTGGGGGAGGCGAGCAATGGCGAGCAGTTGCTCGAAACCTTGCGCAACGTGCCGTGCGAAGTGGTGCTGCTGGACATCTCAATGCCCGGCGTCAACGGGCTCGAAGCGATTCCGCGGATCCGCGCGCTGAACCATCCGCCGGCGATTCTCGTGCTGTCGATGCACGACGAAGCGCAGATGGCCGCCCGG
This sequence comes from Pseudomonas sp. PHC1, assembly GCF_046487845.1. Classification (NCBI taxonomy): domain Bacteria; kingdom Pseudomonadati; phylum Pseudomonadota; class Gammaproteobacteria; order Pseudomonadales; family Pseudomonadaceae; genus Pseudomonas; species Pseudomonas sp. PHC1. The sequence goes on along the minus strand of NZ_JBJXHJ010000002.1, from coordinate 29,871 downwards.
GCGCTGAAGGTCGGCGCCGCCGGGTATGCGACCAAGGACAGCGATCCGGCGCTGCTGCTGACGGCGATTCGCAAGGTCGCGGCGGGCGGGCGCTACATCGACCCGGAGCTGGCCGACCGCATGGTGTTCGAAGTCGGCCTGACCGATGCGCGGCCGCTGCACTCGCTGCTGTCCGAGCGCGAGTTCTCGGTGTTCGAACGTCTGGCGCAAGGCGCCAACGTCAACGACATCGCCCAGCAACTGGCCCTGAGCAGCAAGACCATCAGCACCCACAAGGCGCGGTTGATGCAGAAACTCAACATCACCTCGCTCGCCGAACTGGTGAAGTACGCGATGGAACACAAGCTCCTCTGAGCGACATATCCAATAGCGACAGGCGTTTTTGCCGGTTCTGACGACTTGAGCCCCGACCCATGGGGCGGGTTTGCCAAAACGCGCCATCCTTGTAGGGCAATCCCTACCCCCGGACTTCCATCCGGCTGAGGCGATTCTCTCCTGCGCCCCGATTTGCGTGACTGTGAGCAGCCACTAGGCTTAATCCCACAGCAGTCATCAATAACAAAGGTGTGGGTATGAGCCAGGTCGAAACAAACGCAGGGGCCAGCGATGTGCTGGTCAGCTTTCGTGGAGTGCAGAAGAGCTACGACGGCGAGAACCTGATCGTCAAAGACCTCAACCTGGACATTCGCAAGGGCGAATTCCTCACCTTGCTCGGACCGTCCGGCTCCGGCAAGACCACCAGTCTGATGATGCTCGCCGGTTTCGAAACGCCGACCGCCGGCGAAATCCTCCTCGCCGGGCGGGCAATCAACAACGTGCCGCCGCACAAGCGCGACATCGGCATGGTGTTCCAGAACTACGCGCTGTTCCCGCACATGACCGTTGCCGAAAACCTGGCGTTTCCGCTGACCGTGCGTGGCCTGAACAAGAGCGACGTGAGTGACAAGGTCAAGAAGGCCCTGAGCATGGTCCAGCTCGACGCGTTCGCATCGCGTTATCCGGCGCAACTGTCCGGCGGCCAGCAACAACGTGTGGCCTTGGCTCGCGCGCTGGTGTTCGAGCCGCAGCTGGTGCTGATGGACGAACCCCTCGGCGCCCTCGACAAGCAACTGCGCGAACACATGCAGATGGAAATCAAACACCTGCACCAGCGCCTCGGCGTGACGGTGGTCTACGTGACCCACGACCAGGGCGAAGCGCTGACCATGTCCGACCGTGTCGCCGTGTTCCATCAGGGCGAGATCCAGCAGATCGCTCCGCCACGCACCCTCTACGAAGAACCGAAAAACACCTTCGTCGCCAACTTCATCGGCGAGAACAACCGTCTCAACGGTCGCCTGCTCAGTCAGACCGGCGAGCGCTGCGTGGTCGAGTTGGGGCGTGGGGAAAAGGTCGAGGCGCTGGCGGTCAACGTCGGCCAGACCGGCGAACCGGTCACCCTGTCGATCCGTCCGGAGCGCGTCAGTCTCAATGGTTCGAGCGACCAATGCGTCAACCGCTTCTCCGGGCGGGTGGCCGAATTCATCTATCTGGGCGACCACGTCCGGGTGCGCCTGGAAGTCTGCGGCAAGACCGACTTCTTCGTGAAACAACCGATTGCCGAGCTCGATCCAGCGCTCGCGGTCGGTGACGTGGTTCCGCTTGGCTGGCAGGTCGAGCACGTTCGCGCGCTCGATCCTCTTCTAGAGGCGCACTGAAACGCCCCGCAATACCAACACCAACCCTGCACGTGGAGAGAACAATAAATGTTGAGATCCCTGAAGTTCACAGCCCTGACCCTGGGCCTGATGGGTGCGGCAAGCGCAATGGCCGCCGGCCCGGATCTGACCGTGGTGTCGTTTGGCGGGGCGAACAAGGCGGCGCAAGTCAAAGCCTTCTACGCACCGTGGGAAGCGGCGGGCAACGGCAAGATCGTCGCCGGCGAGTACAACGGCGAGATGGCCAAGGTCAAAGCCATGGTCGACACCAAGAGCGTGTCCTGGGATCTGGTCGAGGTGGAATCGCCGGAACTGTCCCGTGGTTGCGACGAAGACATGTTCGAGCAACTCGATCCTGCGCTGTTCGGCAAGTCCGAAGACTACGTCAAAGGCGCGATCCAGCCATGCGGCGTGGGCTTCTTCGTGTGGTCGACCGTACTGGCCTACAACGCCGACAAGCTGAAAACCGCACCGACCAGCTGGGCGGATTTCTGGGACACCAAGAAATTCCCGGGCAAGCGCGGCCTGCGCAAAGGCGCCAAGTACACCCTCGAATTCGCCTTGATGGCCGATGGCGTTGCACCGAAAGACGTCTACAAGGAGCTGGCCAGCAAGGGCGGCCAGGATCGCGCGTTCAAGAAACTGGATGAGCTGAAACCGAACATTCAGTGGTGGGAAGCCGGTGCCCAGCCGCCGCAATACCTCGCTTCCGGTGACGTGGTCATGAGCTCGGCCTACAACGGTCGTATCGCCGCCGTGCAGAAAGAATCCAATCTGAAAGTGGTGTGGAACGGCGGCATCTACGACTTCGACGCCTGGGCCATCCCGAAAGGCCTGGACGCCAAGCGTGCCGAAGCGGCGAAGAAATTCATCGCGTTCTCGGTGCAGCCGCAACAGCAGAAGACCTACTCGGAAAACATCGCCTACGGCCCGGCCAACTCCCAGGCTGTGCCGTTGCTGGACAAGGCGATCCTGAAAGACATGCCGACCACCCCGGAAAACATCGCCAATCAGGTGCAGATCGACGTCAGCTTCTGGGCTGACAACGGCGAGCAACTGGAGCAGCGCTTCAATTCCTGGGCTGCGAAGTAACCAGAGGGCTTGCCCCCCCCTGTGATCGTTCCCACGCAGAGCGTGGGAATGATCATTCAGGTTGCGGTGTTCCAACACAACAGAGACGGTTTGCCGCCTCTGTAACGATCAAAGATTTGCGGAGTACGTCATGGCCATCGCCGTTCCCCTGAACGAGGGCAACAGCCCCACCTTGAAGCAGCGGCTCAAGCACGCCGAGCGGGTCAACCGCTGGAAGGCCCAGGCGCTGATCGCGCCGCTGGTGCTGTTTCTGTTGCTGGTGTTCCTGGTGCCGATCGTGGCGCTGCTCTATAAAAGTGTCGGCAACCCGGAAGTGGTCGCCGGCATGCCGCGCACCGTGACCGCGATTGCCGCGTGGGACGGCCGAGGCCTGCCCGCAGAACCGGTCTACAAAGCCGCCAGCGAAGACCTCGCCGAAGCACGGAAAAACCAGACCCTGGGCGATCTGTCCAAGCGCCTGAACATGGAGTTGGCCGGCTATCGTAGCCTGCTGACCAAAACCGCCCGCTCGCTGCCCTTCGCCAGCGAACCGGCCTCTTATAAAGAAGCGCTGGAAGGCCTCGATGAGCGTTGGGGCGATCCGGCCTACTGGCAAGCGGTGAAGCGCAACACCAGCACCTTCACCCCGTTCTATCTGCTGGCGGCGGTGGATCATCGCATCGACGACCTTGGCGAAATTGCTCCGGCCACCCCGGATCAGGCGATCTACCTCGACATCTTCGCCCGGACCTTCTGGATGGGCCTGGTCATTACCGTGATCTGCCTGGTGCTGGCCTATCCGCTGGCGTACCTGCTGGCCAACCTGCCGTCGCGTCAAAGCAACTTGCTGATGATTCTGGTGCTGCTGCCGTTCTGGACTTCGATTCTGGTGCGAGTCGCCGCGTGGATCGTGTTGCTGCAATCCGGCGGATTGATCAACAGCGCGCTGATGGCAATGGGCATCATCGATAAACCGCTGGAACTGGTGTTCAACCGCACCGGGGTCTACATCTCGATGGTGCACATCCTGCTGCCGTTCATGATCCTGCCGATCTACAGCGTGATGAAAGGCATCTCGCCGACCTACATGCGTGCCGCGATTTCCCTCGGTTGCCACCCGTTCGCCAGTTTCTGGCGGGTGTACTTCCCGCAGACCTACGCCGGTGTCGGCGCCGGCTGCCTGTTGGTGTTCATCCTCGCCATCGGCTACTACATCACCCCGGCGCTGCTGGGCAGCCCGAACGATCAGATGGTCAGCTACTTCGTCGCGTTCTACACCAACACCAGCATCAACTGGGGCATGGCCACTGCGCTCGGCGGGCTGTTACTGCTGGCGACCGTGGTGCTTTATCTGATTTATAGCTGGCTGGTGGGCGCCAGTCGCCTGCGCCTGAGCTAAGGGGAATTTGAAATGCTGAGTCCTTATATGTCGCCCGTCGAGCGGGTGTGGTTCTACAGCTTGCGGATCCTCTGCGGCTTGATCCTGTTGTTCCTGATCCTGCCGGTGCTGGTGATCGTGCCGCTGTCGTTCAACTCGGGCAGTTTCCTGGTGTACCCGCTGCAAGGTTTTTCGCTGCAGTGGTATCAGGACTTCTTCGCCTCGGCGGAATGGATGCGCGCGTTGAAGAACAGCATCATCGTCGCCCCGGCCGCGACCGTGCTGGCCATGGTGTTCGGCACACTGGCGGCCATCGGCCTGACCCGTGGCGATTTCCCCGGCAAGCCGCTGGTGATGGCGCTGGTGATTTCGCCGATGGTGGTGCCGGTGGTGATCATCGGTGTGGCCAGTTACCTGTTCTTCGCGCCGCTGGGCCTGGGTAACAGTTTCTTCTCGCTGATCGTCGTACACGCGGTGCTCGGCGTGCCATTCGTGATCATCACGGTGTCGGCGACGCTGCAGGGCTTCAACCACAATCTGGTGCGGGCGGCGGCCAGCCTCGGCGCTTCGCCATTGACCACGTTTCGCCGGGTGACTCTGCCGCTGATTGCGCCGGGGGTGATTTCCGGGGCGCTGTTTGCCTTTGCGACCTCGTTCGATGAAGTGGTGGTGACGCTGTTTCTCGCAGGTCCCGAGCAGGCGACGTTGCCACGGCAGATGTTCAGCGGGATTCGCGAGAACCTGAGCCCGACGATTGCGGCGGCGGCGACGTTGTTGATTGCCTTCTCGGTGATCCTGCTGCTGACGCTGGAGTGGTTGCGTGGGCGGAGTGAGAAGCTGCGTACTGCTCAGGTCTGAACCACGCCCGATATTGCTCCCACGCTCCGCGTGGGAGCAATCAGTGTGCAGGCAGTCATTCATGCGCTGAATGACAGACAACCCGAATTCCCCGACTACGCTTGTGCTCAGCTCCCCCATCTATAAGAGGCTGCGCACGATGAGTCTTTCCTCGTTCAAGATCGCTCACAAACTGATCACCGGCGCCGGGGCCATCGAGCAACTGGCGGCCGAGCTCACGCGGCTGGACATCGACAACCCGCTGATCGTCACCGATGCCGCGCTGGTCAAGTCCGGCACGGTGGAACTGGCGCTGGCGCAGATCGGCGAGCGCGAGTACGAAATCTTCGACCGGGTGCTGCCCGATCCGGAAATCGCCATCGTCGAAGACTGCATGCGCGTCTACCGAGAGGGCGGTCACGACGGGCTGATCGGCCTCGGTGGCGGCAGTGCCATCGACATCGCCAAGAGCGTTGCGGCGTACGCCGGTTATCACGGCGCTCTCGAAGATCTGTTCGGCGTCGATCAGGTGCCGCGCAAGGGGCCGCCGCTGATTGCCATCCCGACCACGGCCGGCACCGGGTCGGAGGTGACCAATGTGGCGATCCTCTCGGACAAGGTCGCCCAACTGAAGAAGGGTATTGTCAGCGATTACCTGTTGCCGGACGTGGCGCTGGTCAGCCCGCAAATGACCCTGACCTGTCCGCGCAGTGTCACCGCCGCCAGTGCCGTCGATGCCCTGGTGCATGCCATCGAGTCCTATCTGTCGCTGAATGCCTCGCCGATCACCGATTCGCTGGCCATTGGTGCGATCAAGTTGATCGCCCGATCCTTGCCCAAGGCGTACGCCAACCCGTCCAACCTGCAGGCCCGGGAAGATATGGCCACCGCCAGCCTGATGGCCGGCATGGCGTTCGGCAATGCCGGGGTCGGCGCGGTGCATGCGCTGGCGTATCCGCTGGGCGGGCGCTTCAACATTGCTCACGGCGTCAGCAATGCGTTGCTGCTGCCGTATGTCATGACCTGGAACAAGATGGCCTGTGTCGAGCGGATGCAGGATATCGCCGAAGCCATGGGGGTGAAGACCGCTCATCTGAGTCTCAATGCAGCCGCCGACAGCGCCGTTGCGGCAATGACCGAACTGTGCGCGGCGGTGGAGATCCCGTTGGGTCTGCGCAGTTTCGGCGTGCCTGAAGAAGCGATCCCGGCCATGGCGCTAGAGGCCGCTGGCATCGAGCGCCTGATGCGCAACAACCCGCGTAAGCTCAGCGCTGCCGATATCGAGAAGATCTACCGGGCGGCGTATTGAGAACCTGCCGGTCATCGGTCATGGCACAACCCAATCATCGCGGTCACGGTGCGCGCGCGGAAACTTGAGGTATACAATGCGCGCCATCGTGATTTAGCTCAGAAAAGGTGCGTCATGCAGCCCTTCGTTATTGCTCCGTCGATTCTTTCCGCCGACTTCGCCCGCCTGGGCGAGGAAGTGGACAACGTTCTGGCCGCCGGTGCCGACTTCGTCCACTTCGATGTCATGGACAACCACTACGTGCCGAACCTGACCATCGGCCCGATGGTCTGCGCCGCGCTGCGCAAGTACGGCATCACCGCGCCGATCGACGCGCACCTGATGGTCAGCCCGGTGGATCGCATCGTCGGCGACTTCATCGAGGCCGGCGCTACCTACATCACCTTCCACCCGGAAGCCACGCTGCACGTCGATCGTTCGCTGCAACTGATCCGTGAAGGCGGCTGCAAATCCGGCCTGGTGTTCAACCCGGCGACCCCGCTGGACGTGCTCAAGTACGTGATCGACAAGGTCGACATGGTCTTGCTGATGAGCGTCAACCCGGGCTTCGGCGGGCAGAAGTTCATCCCCGGCACCCTCGACAAGCTGCGCGAAGCGCGCGCGATTATCGATGCCTCGGGCCGTGACATCCGCCTGGAAATCGACGGCGGCGTCAACGTCAACAACATCCGTGAAATCGCCGCTGCCGGTGCCGACACCTTCGTGGCCGGTTCGGCGATCTTCAATGCGCCGAACTATCAGGAAGTCATCGACAAGATGCGTTCCGAACTGGCGCTGGCTCGCCCATGAGCGGCTTTGAGCAGCTGTTCCCGGGGCAACTGCCGCGGTTGGTGATGTTCGATCTGGATGGCACGCTGATCGATTCGGTCCCCGACCTGGCGGCGGCTGTGGATAACATGCTGCTCTCCCTCGGGCGCAAGCCTGCCGGTATCGAGTCGGTGCGCGAGTGGGTCGGCAACGGCGCGCCGGTGCTGGTGCGCCGCGCGTTGGCTGGCGGCATCGACCATTCCTCCGTGGATGATGTGGAGGCCGAGCATGCGCTGGAGGTTTTCATGGAGGCTTACGGCGCCAGCCATGAGCTGACCGTGATCTATCCCGGCGTGCGCGACACCCTCAAATGGCTGCACAAGCAGGGCGTGGCCATGGCGCTGATCACCAACAAGCCGGAGCGCTTCGTTGCGCCGTTGCTGGATCAGATGAAGATCGGCCGCTACTTCAAGTGGATCATCGGCGGCGACACCCTGCCGCAGAAGAAGCCTGACCCGGCAGCGCTGTTCTTCGTGATGAAAATGTCCGGAATCCCGGCTTCGCAATCGTTGTTCGTCGGTGATTCGCGCAGCGATGTGCTGGCGGCGAAAGCGGCGGGGGTCAAGTGCGTCGGGCTCAGTTATGGCTACAACCATGGCCGGCCGATTGCCGAGGAGTCTCCGGCGCTGGTGATCGACGATCTGCGCAAGCTAATTCCCGGTTGCCTGGATACGGCCGCTGAGATAACGTTGCCCGACGCTTCTCAATCCCCTTCTGGAAACGCCATCGTGGTGGTCACCCGCAAACTCTGGATGAAAGTCATCAAGGCTCTGGCCCGCTGGCGTTGGCGCGCCTGACTTGTTCCTGGCCGGCCTGCCGGCGCGTTTGCTCACCTGACTGATTTGCCCCTCACACCACGAGGCACCCTATGATCCGCGAAGAATTCCTGCGTCTGGCCGCTGACGGCTACAACCGCATTCCGTTGGCCTGCGAAACCCTGGCCGACTTCGACACGCCGCTGTCGATCTACCTGAAACTGGCCGACCAGCCCAACTCCTACCTCCTCGAATCGGTGCAGGGCGGCGAGAAATGGGGCCGTTACTCGATCATCGGCCTGCCGTGCCGCACGGTGCTGCGGGTTCATGACCATCACGTCAGCATCACCGTCGACGGCGTCGAAACCGAAAGCCATGACGTTGAAGACCCGCTGGCCTTCGTCGAAACCTTCAAGGCCCGCTACAACGTACCGACCATCGCGGGTCTGCCGCGCTTCAACGGCGGTCTGGTGGGTTACTTCGGTTATGACTGTGTGCGCTATGTAGAGAAGCGCCTCGGCAAGTGCCCGAATCCGGATCCGCTGGGTGTGCCGGACATTCTGTTGATGGTTTCCGATGCGGTGGTGGTGTTCGACAACCTCGCCGGCAAAATGCATGCGATCGTGCTGGCCGACCCGGCGCAGGCCGATGCCTACGAGCAGGGCCAGGCGCAATTGCAGCAACTGCTGGAAAAACTGCGTCAGCCGATCACCCCGCGCCGTGGCCTGGATTTCAGCAAGCAGCAGGCGGCCGAACCGGTGTTCCGCTCCAGTTTCACCCAGGACGACTACGAAAAAGCCGTCGATACCATCAAGGAATACATCCTCGCGGGTGACTGCATGCAGGTCGTGCCGTCCCAGCGCATGTCGATCGACTTCAAGGCGGCGCCGATCGATCTGTACCGTGCGCTGCGTTGCTTCAACCCGACGCCGTACATGTACTTCTTCAACTTCGGCGATTTCCACGTCGTCGGCAGTTCGCCGGAAGTGCTGGTGCGGGTCGAAGACAACCTGATCACCGTGCGCCCGATTGCCGGCACCCGTCCTCGCGGGGCGACCGAAGAGGCGGACGTGGCGCTAGAAGAAGACCTGCTGTCCGACGACAAGGAGATCGCCGAGCATCTGATGCTGATCGACCTCGGTCGCAACGACACCGGTCGCGTTTCGGAGGTCGGCTCGGTGAAACTCACCGAGAAAATGGTCATCGAGCGTTATTCCAACGTGATGCACATCGTGTCCAACGTGACCGGCCAGTTGAAAGCCGGGCTGACGGCGATGGACGCACTGCGGGCGATCCTGCCGGCGGGCACCTTGTCCGGCGCACCGAAGATCCGCGCGATGGAAATCATCGACGAACTGGAACCGGTCAAACGTGGCGTGTATGGCGGCGCGGTCGGCTATTTCGCCTGGAACGGCAACATGGACACCGCCATCGCAATCCGCACCGCCGTGATCAAGAACGGCGAACTGCACGTGCAGGCCGGTGGCGGCATCGTCGCCGACTCGGTGCCGGCGCTGGAGTGGGAAGAAACCATCAACAAGCGCCGGGCGATGTTCCGCGCTGTTGCACTGGCCGAGCAAACCCCGGACTGAGTGATTGATGATTCAGCCATAAAAAAACGCGGCGCCTGTGAGGGCGCCGCGTTTTTTTATGGCCTGCGAATCAGAAGTCGAGCGCTACGCCGACGTTGATCCCTTGCTGGGTGAAGTCGTCATCCTTGCGGATGTCGTAGCTGGCGCGCAAGGCCAGATCCTTGGTGAGGTTGTGGCTCACGCCCAGGTTCAGGCGGTTGAGGTTGGTCTGCGGGGTGTAGCCGGCCAGGGTGTAGCGGTTGTTCGGCAGACTGTTGAGGTTCATCGTCACATTCTGGGTGTCGTCGTTGTACTCGCGCTCATGGGCCAGTTCGCCGAACACCTGAGTCTGCGAGGTGATCTGGTACTTGCCCTGGATCCCGAGGCCGAGACGGCGGGAGATGCGCGACTGGTCATCGAATGTCAGTGCAGTGGAGTCGGCACCGTTTTCCGAGTAACCATCGACTTCAACCTTGGCGAAGTCGGCGCTGACGAACGGCGACAGGTGCCATGGACTGCTCGCTTCTGGCGCAATGTCGTAACCCACGCGTCCGCTGAACGCCAGAACATAGCCGTCGGTATCGCCTTTCTCGCCGCGTTCGTTGACCCCCAGCTGGAATTTGCGTTTGAGGCTGTCGTAATCCAGATGCCCGGCGGTCAAGGCGGCGTCACCCCACCAGCGGTTCTGCTGGTACTGGGCGAACGCAGTGCCCAGATAAGTGTTCAGCTTGTAGTCCGAGTCGTTGTCGCCGGCCTCGAGCTTCTGATTGTAGAAACCGGCCGCCACGCCCACGCGCCAGGCGTCGTTGAGTCGGTAGCTGCCGCCGATGTTCAGGTTGTAACCGTTACCGTCGGCGCTGGCGCCGCTGCGCTGGCTGTCGAAGTCCTGATGCTGGCCACCGCCGGCGACAATCGCCCGCCATTGGCCAACGGCTTGCCAGTTTTCCCAATCCGCCAGCCACTGGTTGCGCAGTTCATCCTGATGCGAGCGCAAGGTGCCTTGGGCCATTTGCGGCAGCAGGGTCGCTTCCCATGGTGCGGCCAGCAGCGAGTAAGCGTAATCGGCAATCAGGCGCTGCCCGGCTTCGGTCGGGTGGACGGCGTCGTTGTAGATCAGCTTGGTCGGGTCCGGGGTGGCGCTGTTGATCCCGTACCGGGCGTTCTCGGTGCAACCGCTGCCGCTGAAGCAGGTGCCGACCAGGTTCTGGTCGGTTGCCAGACCGAACTGCGCCGGATTGGCGAATGCCTCTTTGAGCAGAACCGGGACGTTCAGCGGGATGACGTTGGCATTGACGCTTTGCAACTGGCTGACCAGTTCGGTGTTGAACTGGGCGCTGAGTTGCGAGGTGAAGGCTTGTAGCGGCGAGCCGTTGATGGCCGGGGTCAGGCCGATGTCCGGCAACAGCCAGACCATGATGTAACGGGCGCCGGCACCTTGCAGTGTCTGTACGCTGTCGACCAGTCGGTCAGCGGCGGCGTTGGCCTGGGCCAGGCTGGTGACGCGCCCCTGAAGGAAGTCGTTGCCGCCCCCGGTCAGGTAATACAGGGCATTCGGGTCGGCGCGCAAACCGTTCGACGGCAGATAGCCGGCCCGGGTGCGTTCGCCGGTGGCGGACTGGCTGGTGATCGAGTCGAGAATCTGGTCGGTGCGGTAGCCGCCTACGGCCCAGTTGTTACCGTCCGGCTGGCCTTGGCCGGCTCGTACCGCAGAGGACGAAGAGGCAGTTTGATCAGGGGTGAAGCCGAGACGGCCGCCGAGCAGTTGTGTCGAGTTCAACGAGCGCAGTTCACCGCTGCCGTCCAGATAGACCGGGCCGGTACGGTTGGTGTAGCGCTGGGTGGCGCCGGCCGGGCCACCGCTGTCGGTAAAGGTTCCGGCATCGCTGAGGCTGTCGCCGAAGACCACGAAATTCGAATAAGGATTGGGTGCGGCGTTCGCCTGGGCGCAGGCCATCGCGAGCAGGCATCCGGCGAGCGGTACAAACAACGTCTGTTTGATCATGAGCAAGTCCGTTTATTTATTGTTGTAGTGAACGAAACGACAGTACCAAAAACTTCCGGCGTTTTGCCATCGGTCGTCAACCCTCCCATTGTTTTATCCCCCACGGCCCCGGCCATATTGCACGCTCCGCCCAGCTAAGTTACTGTGCCGAAACGTATGAACGAGACCTTCCCCGTGTTGATCACCAGCAAACTTCTGGATCAAGTCATCAAGGCACACGCCCGCTGGCGTTGGCGCGCCTGAATCTTTTCTACCGGCCCCGCCGGATCTGTATCGCTTTGCCTTCCTTGCCCGTTTGAAATGCCGCTGTGCCGTTGTGACCTGCGCGTCCGACCGTGTGCTGCGCCCTGGCAAGTCATCCGAAGGCTGTCTTCAAGTCAGAATTCAAGAGGTTCGAAACGCCATGTTGCTGATGATCGACAACTACGACTCCTTTACTTACAACGTTGTGCAATACCTCGGCGAGCTGGGTGCCGAGGTCAAGGTGGTGCGCAACGACGAACTGACCATCGCCGAAATCGAAGCGCTCAACCCTGAGCGGATCGTGGTTTCCCCAGGCCCGTGCACACCGACCGAAGCCGGCATCTCCATCGAAGCCATCAAACACTTCGCCGGTAAACTGCCGATTCTCGGTGTCTGCCTCGGTCACCAGTCCATCGGCCAGGCTTTTGGCGGCGATGTCGTCCGCGCCCGCCAGGTGATGCACGGTAAGACTAGCCCGGTATTCCACGAGGACAAGGGCGTGTTTGCCGGTCTGAACCGCCCGCTGACCGTCACCCGCTATCATTCCCTGATCGTTAAACACGCAACGTTGCCCGATTGCCTGGAGCTGACCGCGTGGACTCAGCACGATGACGGCTCGGTCGACGAAATCATGGGCCTGCGTCACAAGACCCTGAACATCGAGGGCGTACAGTTCCACCCGGAATCGATCCTCACCGAGCAGGGCCATGAACTGTTCGCCAACTTCCTCAAACAAACCGGCGGCACGCGCTAAGGACTTTTCATGAATATCAAGACAGCCCTGAGCCGTATCGTCGATCACCTCGACCTCAGCACCGATGAAATGCGCGACGTGATGCGCGAAATCATGACCGGCCAATGCACGGACGCGCAGATCGGCGCGTTCATGATGGCCATGCGCATGAAGAGCGAGAGCATCGACGAAATTGTCGGCGCCGTGTCGGTGATGCGCGAACTGGCGGACAAGGTCGAACTCAAGACCCTCGACGGCGTGGTCGATGTGGTCGGCACCGGCGGTGACGGGGCGAACATTTTCAACGTGTCGACCGCGTCTTCCTTTGTGGTCGCTGCGGCCGGCTGCACCGTGGCCAAGCACGGTAACCGCGCGGTATCGGGCAAGAGCGGCAGTGCCGACTTGCTGGAAGCCGCCGGCATCTACCTCAACCTGACCCCGGTTCAGGTGGCGCGCTGCATCGACAACGTCGGCATCGGTTTCATGTTTGCCCAGACTCACCACAAAGCCATGAAGTACGCCGCCGGCCCGCGTCGCGATCTCGGCCTGCGCACCCTGTTCAACATGCTCGGCCCGCTTACGAATCCGGCCGGTGTGAAGCATCAGGTGGTGGGCGTGTTTACTCCAGCACTGTGCCGGCCATTGGCTGAAGTCTTGCAGCGTCTGGGCAGCAAACACGTGCTGGTGGTGCATTCGAAGGACGGTCTGGACGAATTCAGTCTGGCGGCGCCGACCTTTGTCGCCGAGCTGAAGGACGATCAGATCACCGAGTATTGGGTCGAGCCGGAAGATCTGGGCATGAAGAGCCAGAGCCTGCACGGTCTGTCGGTCGAGGGGCCGGAAGCGTCGCTGGCGCTGATCCGCGATGCATTGGGCAAGCGCAAGACCGAGAACGGCCAGAAGGCTGCCGAAATGATCGTGCTCAATGCCGGTGCGGCGCTGTACGCCGCTGACCTGGCGACAAGTCTGAAAGAGGGCGTGGCATTGGCCCACGACGCTCTGCACACCGGTCTTGCTCGGGAAAAGCTCGAGGAGTTGGGTGCCTTTACCGCGGTATTCAAAGTGGAGAATGAGGGATGAGTGTACCGACGGTTCTGGAAAACATTCTGGCCCGCAAGGTTCAGGAAGTCGCCGAGCGTAGCGCCCGTGTGAGCCTGAGCGAGCTGGAAAGTCTGGCCAAGGCGGCCGATGCACCCCGTGGTTTTGCCCAGGCATTGCTGGCGCAGGCCAAGAAGAAACAACCGGCAGTGATCGCCGAGATCAAGAAGGCGTCGCCGAGCAAGGGCGTGATCCGCGAGCACTTCGTTCCTGCCGACATCGCCAAAAGCTACGAGAAGGGTGGGGCAACCTGCCTGTCGGTGCTGACCGATATCGACTATTTCCAGGGCGCCGATGCCTACCTGCAACAGGCCCGCGCGGCGTGCTCGCTGCCGGTGATCCGCAAGGACTTCATGATCGATCCGTACCAGATCGTCGAAGCCCGTGCCCTGGGCGCCGATTGTGTGCTGTTGATCGTCTCCGCTTTGGATGACGTGAAAATGGCCGAGCTGGCTTCGGTGGCCAAAGGCGTCGGTCTCGATGTGCTGGTGGAAGTGCACGACGGCGATGAGCTGGAGCGCGCGTTGAAAACCCTCGACACGCCGCTGGTCGGGGTCAACAACCGCAATCTGCACACCTTCGACGTCAGCCTGGAAACCACCCTCGACCTGCTGCCGCGCATCCCGCGCGATCGTCTGGTCATCACCGAAAGCGGCATCCTCAACCGTGCCGATGTCGAGCTGATGGAAATCAGCGACGTTTATGCGTTCCTGGTCGGCGAAGCATTCATGCGCGCCGAAAGCCCGGGCATCGAACTGCAGCGTCTGTTCTTCCCGGAACGCGGCGTACCGGTGAGCGGTTCGACTCTCGACTGATCGAGTCTTCGCAGGCGCCCGTTCTCCCTGTGGGAGCGGGCTTGCCCGCGAAGGCGGCATAAGATTCACCTCAGGCTCAACGTCCTATGGAAACCTTATGATCCCCACGTCCCTGACCATCGAAGCCGGCCTGCAAGCCGAGCAGGATTTACTGGCCTCGATCTGCGCTGGCGACTCCGAGTTCGGCCTGCTGTTCTGGCAACCCAGTGATCGCGCCTTAGTCATGCCCCGTCGTTTGAACCGCTTGCCCGGTTTCGATCACGCCTGCGAAGTCTCCGCCGCGGCCGGTTGGCCGGTGTTGTTGCGTGAAACCGGTGGTGAACCTGTTCCGCAATCGGCTTCGACCATCAATATTGCACTGGTCTACGCACCGCCTCGCAGCGAAGGTGATCTGAACCGCATCGAAACCGGTTACCGGCGTCTGTGTGATCCAATCTGTGAGTTGCTGGATGAGTTGGGTGGCACTTCGTCGCTGGGTGAAATCGACGGTGCGTTCTGCGACGGTCGCTTCAACGTCAATCTCGACGGTCGCAAGATGGTCGGTACCGCCCAGCGCTGGCGCCAGAGTCAGGGCGGTCAGCGTCCGGTGGGCCTGGTTCACGGGGCAATGCTGCTGGATGACGAGCGTGAGTCGATGGTGGCGGCGGTCAACCGTTTCAACGAGGCGTGCGGTCTGGAGCAACGGGTACGTGCCGCCAGCCACATCGCTCTGCACGAAAAATTCCCGGCGCCCCATGCACTGGCACGCCTCGATGAACGCTTTCGTTTGATGCTGGCGCAGATCTACGCCGGCTGCGATTGAGAACTCAGCGGGTGCCGAAGACCACCATGGTCTTGCCTTTCACATCGACCAGGTTGCGTTCTTCAAGATCCTTGAGCACGCGACCGACCATCTCTCGCGAACAACCGACAATCCGGCCGATTTCCTGACGGGTTACTTTGATCTGCATGCCGTCCGGGTGGGTCATGGCGTCCGGTTGTTTGCACAGCTCCAGCAGGCAGCGAGCGACACGGCCGGTGACGTCGAAGAACGCCAGGTCGCCGACCTTGCGGGTGGTGTTGCGCAGACGTTGTGCGATTTGTCCGCTGAGCACGTAAAGAATGTCTGGATCCTGCTGTGACAGTTCGCGGAACTTGGCGTAGCTGATTTCTGCGACTTCGCACTCTACCTTGGCCCGCACCCAGGCGCTGCGCTGCTGTTCCTGCCCGGCTTCTTCGAACAGACCCAGCTCGCCGAAGAAGTCTCCGGCATTCAGGTACGCGATGATCATCTCGCGGCCGTCGTCGTCCTCGATCAGGATCGTGACCGAGCCGCGGATGATGAAGTACAGCGTGTCGGAGCGATCCCCGGCGCAGATGATATTGCTCTTGGCCGCGTGACGCCGGCGCTGGCAATGCATCAGCAGCTTGTCGAGGTTCTTGATTTTGGGTGTGGGGGTAATACCAACCATGGTTGTATCCCGAAAAGACTGCACGGTTATATTTGGTTTTTATATGAGGCGCTGAGGCGGTCGCTACACAGACTGGCGAAGGCGCCAGTGAATTGGCGCCAGCTTACCAGACACTTCGTCGAAATTTCGAGAAATCACCTACGCTCAAGGTGCATTCGTCCTAGGAACCTGCTCGCTGTCCGGGCGCGGCCCTGTGCTAAGCTGGCGACCCTTTTTTCTACAGTGGAGTCTTGGCGATGAAGGCACGCATCCAATGGGCTGGCGAAGCCATGTTCCTCGGCGAATCCGGCAGCGGTCATGTCGTGGTCATGGACGGTCCGCCCGACGCCGGTGGTCGCAATCTGGGTGTGCGCCCGATGGAGATGCTTCTGCTGGGCGTTGGCGGTTGCAGCAATTTTGACGTGGTCAGCATTCTGAAGAAGTCTCGGCAGGCCGTTGAAAGTTGCGAAGCGTTTCTGGAAGCCGAACGCGCGACCGAAGATCCGAAGGTGTTCACCAAGATCCACATGCATTTCGTGGTCAAGGGCCGTGGTCTGAAAGAAGCCCAGGTCAAACGTGCCATCGAACTGTCTGCCGAGAAGTATTGCTCGGCCTCGATCATGCTCGGCGCCGCCGGTGTAGCGATTACCCACGACTACGAAATCGTCGAACTCGGTTGAAGCGACATTCAACTATCATAAAAGCAGTGCAGACTCTGGCGATCCCCCGCTGACGTCTGCATAATGCGCCACTTTTTTCAGGGCCGTGATCAGTCAATCGACGGGTCATCCGCCTGAACAGATAACCAAAATCGCCATCGCGAAGAGGTGTTAACCGTCCTACGCAGGTGCGTTGTTCGCACTTGACGGGCATGCTTGATCACGCGGCTGTGCCGCATACATAGAGAGTTTTTAACGGTGAAAAGCAAACTCAAGCTCCACGGGTTCAATAACCTGACAAAGACCTTGAGCTTCAACATCTATGACATCTGCTACGCGGAAACCCCGCAAGACCAGCAGGCTTACGTCGAGTACATCAATCAAGAGTACAACGCCGAACGCCTGACGCAGATCCTCACGGAAGTTGTCGAAATCATTGGTGCCAACATTCTGAACATTGCGAGTCAGAACTATGAGCCTCAGGGTGCCAGCGTCACGATTCTGATCTCGGAAGAGCCGGTGACCCCGACCGAAAGCCAGATCGAAGAGTCTCCGGGCCCGTTGCCCGAAATCATCCTGGCCCACCTCGACAAGAGCCACATCACGGTGCACACCTACCCGGAAATCCATCCGGATGCCGGTATTGCGACCTTCCGTGTGGACATCGACGTGTCGACCTGTGGTGTCATTTCACCGCTTAAAGCGCTTAACTTCCTCATTCACCAGTTCGATTCGGACATCGTGACCGTGGATTACCGTGTGCGCGGCTTCACCCGTGACGTTGAAGGCAACAAACACTTCATCGACCACGAGATCAACTCGATCCAGAACTACCTTTCCGATGACACTCGCGACGCGTATCAGATGACCGACGTGAACGTGTATCAGGAAAACCTGTTCCACACCAAAATGCTGCTGAAGAACTTCGAACTGGACAACTACCTGTTCGGCGATGCCACCAGCAACCTGTCTTCCGAGCAGCGCGCTCAGGTGACCGAGCGTGTGAAACACGAAATGCTGGAAATCTTCTACGCGCGCAATATGCCAAGCTAAGAAGTCCGGGCACAAAAAAAGGCGACTGCTTTGCGGCAGTCGCCTTTTTTGTGGGTGTTTTTCAGATCCGATAAGTACTTTTGGTCATCACTTTGGCCAACAGGCTCATGCCGAACTTCACCGGCGCCGGGAAGCGGAAGCCGCCGGCCTCAAGCGCACTTTCCGCGTGATGTTCTTCATCGATACGCATCTGTTCCAGAATTGCCCGGGACTTTTCGTCCTCGGCCGGCAGTTGCTCCAGATGCTCGTTCAGATGCTTGCACACCTGATGCTCGGTGGCGGCGACAAACCCGAGGCTGACCTTGTCGCTGATCAGCCCGGCGACTGCGCCGATCCCGAACGACATGCCATAGAACAGCGGATTGAGCACGCTGGTGTGGCTGCCCAACTGGTGAATACGCTGTTCGCACCAGACCAGATGATCGATCTCTTCTTCGGCCGCATGCTCCATGGCCTCACGCACCTGTGGCAGCTTGGCGGTCAGGGCCTGGCCCTGATACAGCGCCTGGGCACAGACTTCACCGGTGTGGTTGATGCGCATCAGACCGGCGACATGGCGGGTGTCCTCATCGCTCATCTGCACATCGGGCTGCACGATCGCCGGCGACGGACGGTACGGCTGGCCGCTGAAGGGCAACAGGGTACGCATCGCGGCATCGGCTTGCAGCAGAAGACGATCAATGGGCGAGTAGTGACGTTGGGTAGTCATGCTGACCTCCGGGAAGAATCTCGGCGGCCAGTTTAACCGAATCGGCCGGGGAAGGTTTGCGTTGGGTCATGTGGGAGCAGGGCGCTCCCACCGATTTCCAGGTTCGATCAGCCCGGAGGCCAGTTCATCTGGCGTTGACCCAGAACGTGCATGTGAATGTGGTAGACAGTCTGCCCGCCCATTTCATTGCAGTTCATCACCACTCGGAAGCCTTCCTCGCAACCCAGCTCCAGCGCCAGACGCTGGGCGGTGAACAGGATATGCCCGGCCAGTGCCTTGTCGTCTTCGGTCAAGTCGTTGAGGGTGCGTACCGGTTTCTTCGGGATCACCAGAAAATGCACCGGTGCCTGTGGGGCGATGTCGTGGAACGCCAGAACCTGGTCGTCCTCGTAGATGATCTTCGCCGGGATTTCCCGGTTGATGATCTTGGTGAACAGAGTATCCACAGCTGTTTTCTCCGTTGTTTGGACTGGCCTGAGTGTACTCATACGGGGATAAGCCCGCCCAGGGTTTTGCCGTAGGGCTTTTCAGCGCGGGCAGTAGGCCTTGTTGACCATGCCGACAATTGTGCGATTGAGCCAGCGCGAACCGAGTCGTGGCAGAAAGGCGAACCAGCGGTTTCGGCGTCCTGGAATGATGATCGCGCGGTTTTTCTCCAGGGCGCGCACGGTGTACAGCGCGACTTCCTCGGGACTCATCAGCAATTTGCTGGCGTTGAGCTTGTCGTTGTTCAGTTGTGCAGTGCGAAAGAA
Source organism: Pseudomonas sp. PHC1 (assembly GCF_046487845.1). Taxonomy (NCBI): domain Bacteria; kingdom Pseudomonadati; phylum Pseudomonadota; class Gammaproteobacteria; order Pseudomonadales; family Pseudomonadaceae; genus Pseudomonas; species Pseudomonas sp. PHC1. Next base: position 10,952 of record NZ_JBJXHJ010000002.1, on the reverse strand, counting down.
CGCGGTGCGGGTCGGGCCGGGGCACAGCACCGACACCTTGACCGCACACTTTTTCAGTTCCACCCGCAGTGCTTCAGAGAAGTGCAGAACGTAGGCCTTGCTGGCGTAGTAGGTGCTCATCCAGGGCCCGGGGTTGAAGGCCGCCACCGACGCGACATTGAGAATCTGCCCGCCACCCTGCAACGCCATGCTGTTGCCGATGGCATGGCAGAGGCGGGTGAGGGCGAGGATGTTCACTTCGATCAGGTCCTGTTCGGTCATCCAGTCCTGGGCCAGGAACGGGCCGCAAGTACCGATGCCGGCACAGTTCACCAGCAGATCGATCTGCCGGTCGCCTTCCTCGAGCTCCAGCAGAAAGCCGGACAGGCGCAGCGGCTCACCGAGGTCACAGGCGCGGAACAGCACCTCCACGCCGAAGCGTTGGGTCAGTTCAATCGCAATGCTTTCCAGCTGATCACGCTGGCGGGCCACCAGAATCAGGCTGCGGCCACGGCGCGCCAGGGCTTCGGCCATGGCCAGGCCGATGCCGCTGGAGGCGCCGGTGATCAGAGCGTAACGGGTCATGCAAATCTCCATCGCAACAGCGCCGCGCCGTGGACGCAGGTGTCACGGCGGGGCGCGTTGTTCATTCTTTCGCAGAGTCTACAGGGGCGAGAGCAGCTTCGGCTGCATCGTCTGCCGAATTCGCGGCGGGTTCGACTTCGACATCGATTTCATCGGTGGTCACCGAACCGCTCTCGTAGCTGCTTTCAAGGCTGCTTTCATATTCCTGCTGGATGGCAGTAATCCCGCCCAGCATGCCACCCACGAAAAACAGCCCGATAAATACGATCCACAGAGAGCACAGCACTTTGACTGCCGTGCTGTTCGGCGGAGGCGGTGGGCCATAGCGATTGGCGCCGGTATTACCCGGCACGACCATGATCACCAGCGGGAAGAAGCTGCCCACGAAAGGCACCAGCGTCAGCAGCCAGAGCCATCCCGACCAGCCGATATCGTGCAAGCGCTGGATGCTGAACAGGATCCCGACAATCGCGAAGGCCAGGAACAGGAAGAAGGCGAAGAGACCGCCAATGATCAAGCCTGTGGTCGAGTCGGCGCTCACCAGGCCCAGGCCGATCAGTGCGAACACGCTGACGATCGGCAAGGTGACGAGGCTCAACACCATCGACCACGCCAGGTAACGCAGGCGGCCGATCCGGCCCTCGACGCTGAACGGCTTTAGCGGCGCGAATGCCGGCAGGTTTTCACCTACCGCAGCGCGAGGGGGCGCATAAGGCGAGTCGGGCTCTGTAATGGCTGTGCTTTGCTCGTGGACATCCGACAGATTCAGTTCGATGGGCGTTTCCGCTTCGATCCGGGCATCGATTCCGGTCTTGCCCAGTGCTTGCAGGTAGGTCTGCGCATCGCTGTGGGACAGATCACGCTTGAGCGCGACGGTGCGGCCATTGAACAGACGCTCGATGGCGGCGACATCGCTTTTGAACAGGTCGGCCAGGTTGAGCTTGGCCGTGGTGATATCGACGCCGGGCTGGAGCGCGGCGCCGAAAACGATCTTGTAACGGGTTTCGCTCATGGCCGAGGCATCCTTGTCGCGAGATAAGTTGAGTGATTGCAGTCTGTAAGTGCCAGACCAGTCCTCTGGCAGCGACTGGCCGGATTTGTTCAGCGTGGCCAGCGTTTGGGTAACTGTGCCGCTTGTTCCAGGGCCTGGCGGTATTCGGCATCGAGACGCGCCACCAGTTGATCCACGCTTGGCAGATCGTCGATCTGCCCGACGCCTTGACCCGCCGACCAAACGGTTTTCCAGGCCTTGGCTTCATCGTTGATCGGCTTGAGCTTGTCGCCGAAATTCACTTCACCCTTACCTTGCAGAGACGCCATGTCGAAACCGGCGGCCTCCAGGCTTTGGCGCATGAAACTGGCCGGTACACCGGATACGGCAGGAGTATGAATGATGTCGGCGGCTTTGGCAGTCAGCAGCATCTGCTTGTAGGCGTCAGGCGCGTGACTTTCAGTGGTGCCGATAAATCGCGTGCCGAAGTAGGCCAGATCCGCGCCGAGCAGTTGTGCGGCGAGAATCTCATGCCCATGGTTCAAACATCCTGCAAGCAACAGGGTCTTGTCGAAGAACTCGCGGATTTCGGCGATCAGCGAGAATGGACTCCAGGTCCCGGCGTGCCCCCCGGCACCGGCCGCGACGGCGATCAAACCATCGACACCGGCCTCGGCGGCTTTTTCGGCATGGCGACGGGTCGTCACGTCGTGGAAGACCAGGCCACCGTAACTGTGCACGGCGTCTACCAGTTCCTTCACGGCACCGAGGCTGGTGATGACGATGGGGACTTTGTGCTCGACGCAGATGTTCAGGTCAGCCTGCAGGCGTGGGTTGCTGTGGTGGACGATCAGGTTCACCGCGTACGGCGCCGGGTTTTCCAATGTCGCCAGTCCCGCTTCGATCTGTTCCAGCCAGGCCTTGAAACCGCTGCTTTCGCGCTGGTTCAGCGCCGGAAAGCTGCCGACCACGCCGTTGCGACAGCACGCCAGGACCAGTTCGGGATTGGAGATCAGGAACATCGGCGCCGCCACCACAGGCAGACGCAGACGTTGTTCGAGCAGAGCGGGCAGCGACATCGGAAGTACCCCGGAAAGTTGTATTTGTTGAAGTTAGAACGGCTTGACCACGACCAGAATTACGATAGCCAGCAATAGCAGAACCGGCACTTCATTGAACCAGCGATAAAAGACATGGCTGCGGGTGTTCTCGCCACGGGCAAAACGTTTTACCTGCGCGCCGCACATGTGGTGGTAACCGATCAACAGCACGACCAGGGTCAGTTTGGCGTGGATCCAGCCACCGCTGCCGAAGATGCTCGGGTTCAGGTAGATCAGCCAGCCACCGAAGATCAGCGCGGCGATCATGGCGGGGCCCATGATGCCGCGGTACAGTTTGCGCTCCATGATGCTGAAGCGTTCCTTGCTGATCGTGTCTTCACTTTGCGCGTGATAAACGAACAATCGAGGAAGATAGAAGAGGCCGGCAAACCAGCACACGATGCTGACGATATGAAGCGCTTTGATCCACAGATAGAGCATTTTTGGTTATTCCCTGATTCACGGTAGGCCGGATAGTAGAGGCTTGAGCGTCCGCACGTCACCTTGGCGGTTGTCGCAGGCGCGCGCGGCCCCTATTATCGACGGCTTTCCAGTGGGTTCGTTGAGGGCAGGTTTATGGTCAAGGTCGGTATTGTCGGCGGCACGGGTTACACCGGTGTCGAACTGCTGCGTCTGTTGGCACAGCATCCGCAGGCAGAAGTGGTGGTCATCACTTCCCGATCCGAGGCCGGTCTGGCCGTGGCTGACATGTATCCGAACCTGCGTGGCCACTACGATGGTCTGGCATTCAGCGTGCCGGACATCAAGACCCTGGGCGCTTGCGACGTGGTGTTCTTCGCCACTCCCCACGGCGTTGCCCACGCACTGGCCGGCGAATTGCTGGCGGCCGGCACCAAGGTCATCGACCTGTCGGCAGACTTCCGTCTGCAGGACGCCGATGAATGGGCCAAGTGGTACGGCCAGCCGCACGGTGCGCCGGAGCTGCTGGACGAAGCGGTTTACGGCTTGCCGGAAGTCAATCGCGAGCAGATCAAGAAGGCGCGTCTGATCGCGGTGCCGGGTTGCTATCCGACCGCGACGCAGCTGGGCTTCCTTCCGTTGCTTGAAGCGGGCATCGCCGACGCTTCCCACCTGATCGCCGACTGCAAGTCCGGTGTCAGCGGTGCCGGTCGTGGTGCTGCCGTAGGCTCGCTGTATTCCGAAACGTCGGAAAGCATGAAGGCCTATGCGGTGAAAGGTCACCGTCATCTGCCGGAGATTCGTCAGGGGCTGCGTCGTGCGGCGGGCAAGGATGTCGGTCTGACTTTCGTGCCACACCTGACGCCGATGATCCGTGGCATTCACTCCACGCTCTACGCGACCGTTGTGGATCGCTCAGTGGATCTGCAGGCATTGTTCGAGAAACGTTATGCCAATGAGCCGTTCGTCGATGTGATGCCGGCCGGCAGCCATCCGGAAACCCGCAGCGTGCGTGGTGCGAACGTCTGCCGCATTGCCGTTCACCGTCCGCAGGATGGCGATCTGGTAGTGGTGCTGTCGGTGATCGACAACCTGGTCAAGGGGGCGTCGGGTCAGGCAGTGCAGAACATGAACATTCTGTTCGGGCTGGATGAGCGTCTGGGTCTGTCCCACGCGGGCATGCTGCCGTAACGACGGAACTTGCTTGGCAAAAAGGCCCGTCTAACGGGCCTTTTCGTATTCTGGTCGGTTGATCAGCTTTATTGATATACCGTAACAATAGTTGACCGATTTTCTAGGACAAGCGGATAATGCGCGTCATCACGCATTATGGCGGCGTAACGCCGGGAGAGAGTCAGCATGAGCGTCGAATCCTTCACCCCCACGGCTTTGCAATTCACTCAGGGTGCCGCGCACAAGGTGAAGAGCCTGGTCGATGAAGAGGGGAATGATCGCTTGAAGCTGCGCGTATTCGTTACGGGCGGCGGTTGTTCAGGGTTTCAGTACGGTTTCACCTTCGATGAAGATGTGGCCGAGGACGACACGATCGTCGAGCGCGAAGGCGTCAGTCTGGTGGTCGATCCGATGAGCTTCCAGTACCTGGCGGGTGCCGAGGTGGATTATCAGGAAGGTCTGGAAGGCTCGCGTTTCGTGATCAAGAACCCGAATGCCACTACTACTTGTGGTTGCGGCTCGTCGTTCTCGATCTGATCGCGCTTCGCCGAACACAATAAAACGCCGTAGAACCTCACGGTTCTGCGGCGTTTTGTTATCTGCGATTTGTCAGTGGGGGTAGATGGCCCCGAGTACGCGCAAGCCTTTGGCGCCGGTGACGCTCGGGCGATTGGCGGCGATGCCTTCCAGACAGCAATGGGCCAGCCAAGCGAAGGCCATGGCCTCGACCCAGTCCGGATCGACGCCGTGGGTCGATGTGCTGGCGACTTTGGTGTTCGGCAGCAGCCTGGCCAGGCGATTCATCAGTGCGATGTTGTGAGCGCCGCCGCCGCAGACCAACAATTCCCGAGTATCGGATTGGGCGCTTTGCAGGGAGCCGACGATAGTCAGTGCGGTGAGCTCCAGCAGCGTTGCTTGCACGTTTTCCGTCAGGAACACTGGCAGGCGTGAAAGGTGCTGCTCCAGCCAGGGCAGGTTGAAGACTTCGCGGCCGGTGCTCTTCGGGCCTTGTGTCATGAAAAACGGATCGCTGAGCAAGGCCTTCAGGAGGGTAGGCTCAACCTTGCCGCTGGCTGCCCACTGCCCGTTGCGGTCGTAGTTTTCGCCCCGTTGCTGATGAATCCAGGCATCCATCAGCACATTCCCCGGCCCGCAGTCGAAACCGGCTACAGGCTTGTTCGGCTCGATCAGACTGAGATTGCTGAAACCGCCGACATTCAGAACCGCACGGTTGCCGGTACGCTCTTCGAACAACGCCTCATGAAAGGCTGGAACCAGAGGGGCGCCCTGGCCGCCGGCGGCTACATCACGGCTGCGGAAGTCGCTGACGACGGTGATACCGGTCAGTTCAGTGAGTAGGGCAGGGTTGCCTATCTGTACGGTAAAGCCACGAGCCGGCTCATGGCGAATAGTCTGGCCGTGGCTGCCGATCGCGCGAATGGCTTCGGGCTTGAGCTGCTGCTGTTCGAGGAGGGTGTGGATCCCCCGCGCGGCGAGCTTTACCCAGTTTTGCTGGGCAATCGCCGAGCGGGCGATTTCGTCAGGGCCGCTGGCGCACAAGCCAAGCAGCTCGGCGCGCAGGGTGTCTGGCATGGGAATGTAGTGGGTGGCGATCAGGTTGATCGCCGAGGATTGCTCGATCAGGGCGATGTCCAGCCCGTCGAGGCTGGTGCCGGACATCACGCCGATATACAGACTCATGGCTTAGCGTTTGCTCGAAGCCAGCATGGTGGCCTTTTCCTGGTCCATGCGCGCCATCAACGGCTGGCTCTGCGCCAGGAAGCGAGCGCGTTCGGATTTGGCGATCGGGTCGGCCATCGGCAGCTTCTGGCCCAATGGATCGACGTGAACACCGTTGACCTGGAACTCATAGTGCAGGTGGGGGCCGGTGGACAGGCCGGTGGTGCCGATGTAGCCGATCACCTGGCCCTGTTTAACAGTGCCGCCGGTCTTCACACCCTTGGCGAAGCCTTGCATGTGGCCATACAGCGTACGGTAAGTGTTGCCGTGCTGGATGATCACGGTGTTGCCGTAGCCGCCGCGACGGCCGGCCAGCAGCACTTTTCCGTCGCCGGCAGCCTTGATCGGCGTACCGCGTGGGGCTGCGTAATCGACGCCTTTGTGGGCGCGGATCTTGTTGAGGATCGGATGTTTGCGGCCCATGGAGAATTTCGAGCTGATGCGGGCGAAGTCTACCGGTGTACGGATGAACGCCTTGCGCATGCTGTTGCCATCGGCGGTGTAGTAGCTGCTGTTGCCCTGCTTGTTGGTGTAACGCACTGCGGTGTAAGTCTTGCCGCGGTTGGTGAAGCGCGCGGACAGGATCGGGCCGTTGCCAACGGCCTTGCCATTGACCACTTTCTGCTCATAGATCACATCGAACTCGTCGCCTTGGCGGATATCCTGGGCGAAGTCGATGTCGTAGCCAAAGACACTGGCCATGTCCATGGTCAGGCTGTGTGACAGGCCAGCGCGGGCGGCGGACTGCGATAGCGAGCTGTTGATCACTCCGTGCGCATACGCGGTGCGAACAGTCGGTTTAGCGGTGACGCGGTTGAACACATAACCCTTGTCGTTCTTGGTCAGAGTGATGGTTTCAACGTCGCTGACCTTGCTGCGCAGGTTGGTCAGCAGGCCTTGTGAATTCAATTCGAATTCGAGTTTCTGGCCATGTTTAAGCTGACTGAATTGCTTGGCTTGTTTGTCGCTGGTCAGCACTTCATGGACGGCGGCGGCCGGGAGGCCGACTTTTTCAAACAATGTAGAAAGCGTATCGCCCTTGGAAACGATCACTTCCCTGTGATTTGAAGCCTTCTTTTCTTCGGCTGCCGACATCGGTGCTGTTGCGGCCTGAGCGGTTTCCTGCGCTTCTTCGGTGCTGTTTTCGATCTGTGCGAAAGGGGAGGCTACGGACTCATTTGTGGCTTGAGCCGAGTCTGCGGCGTCTTGATCCTGTGTCAGTTGTTCAGCAGGACTTTCCAGTTCAAGGCTCAGCGTTGTCTTTTTGGCTTCAACATCACTGGATGGAAACACCAGGAGCGCCAGACTGAGAAGGGCGGCGATCCCACTTGCGGCGAGCAGGTGGGTCTTCGGGTAAAGCGGTGGCGCTTTAGACGGTTCAGTGGTCATAAGTAATTTGACTTTGAAAAAAATGAATTGGAAAAGATGAATGACATGATGAAGATGAAATAACTGTATAAAATATAACCAAATCATCTCTGAAGCAAGTCTGCGGACGCTCTGTCCGTGGATTGGTGTCCGTGCGCCGGGCAAAACTTGTATTTGGTGCGCGATCTTGTATGGTTGGTTCCCTTTGAATCTGAGCCTTGCGGGTCTGTTATGAAGTCGGTTGAAGAGCAGCTAGCGCTGATTAAACGTGGTGCGGAAGAACTATTGGTCGAGTCCGAGCTGATCGAAAAGCTCAAACGTGGCCAGCCGCTACGAATCAAGGCTGGCTTCGATCCAACTGCGCCGGATCTGCACCTTGGTCACACTGTGCTTATTAATAAGCTGCGCCAGTTCCAGGAACTGGGGCATCAGGTGATTTTCCTTATTGGTGATTTCACCGGAATGATCGGTGATCCGAGCGGCAAGAGTGCCACCCGCCCTCCGCTGACCCGTGAGCAGGTTCTGGAAAACGCCGAGACCTATAAAACTCAGGTGTTCAAGATTCTTGATCCGGCGAAAACCGAAGTCGCGTTCAACTCCACCTGGATGGATCAGATGGGGCCGGCGGACTTTATTCGTCTGACTTCGCAGTACACCGTTGCTCGCATGCTCGAGCGTGACGACTTCGACAAGCGCTACACCACCAATCAGCCGATCGCGATCCACGAATTTCTCTATCCGCTGGTGCAGGGTTATGACTCTGTAGCATTGCGCGCTGATGTGGAACTGGGTGGCACCGATCAGAAGTTCAACCTGCTGATGGGGCGTGAGCTTCAGCGTGGTTATGGTCAGGAAGCTCAGTGCATTCTGACGATGCCATTGCTTGAAGGTCTGGATGGTGTGAAGAAGATGTCCAAGTCGTTGGGCAACTACGTCGGTATCCAGGAAGCTCCGGGTGTCATGTACAGCAAGCTGGTCTCGATTCCTGATGCATTGATGTGGCGCTACTTCGAATTGCTCAGCTTCCGTTCGATGGATGAGATCAACGTGTTCCGTGCGGATGTAGAGGCGGGAGCTAATCCTCGCGATATCAAGATCAAGCTGGCTGAGGAGATTGTCGCGCGTTTCCACGGTGAAGAGGCTGCGGCCAATGCTCACCGCGGTGCGGGTAACCGTATGAAGGATGGTGAGTTGCCGGATGATCTGCCAGAGGTCGAACTGAGTGCTGCCGAGGATATGCCGATTGCTGCTGTTCTTAATAAGGCAGGGCTGGTGAAGAACTCTGCGGCTGCTCGTGATTTGCTGGCTTCCGGTGGTGTGCGCGTGGACGGTGAGGTTGTTGATCGCTCCTTTGTGTGTGCGCTGGGCTCGACTCACGTTTGTCAGGCTGGCAAAAAGACTTTTGCGCGGATTACGCTGAAAGCTGAGTAAATTTGAAATAAGGGGTTGACGGCAGATTCTGAGTCTCTATAATTCGCCCCACTTCCGGCGCAGTCGAAACGGAAAACTCCTTGAGAATCAATGAGTTAAGTAGGTTTCGAAAGCGGATTGCTTCAGATCATCGAGGCCTGGAAGAAGTTGGAAATGCCGGATTATTACGGCGCTTTCAACGGTTCGATCTTCTCGGTCGAAAGCGGAGAAAAAGAGGTGTTGACAGCAGCGTGTAACGCTGTAGAATTCGCCTCCCGCTAACGAGAGATCGGAAGCGCAAGTGGTTGAAGTTGTTGAAGAAATCTTCGAAAACTTCTGAAAATAATCACTTGACAGCAAATGAGGCTGCTGTAGAATGCGCGCCTCGGTTGAGACGAAAGATCTTAACCAACCGCTCTTTAACAACTGAATCAAGCAATTCGTGTGGGTGCTTGTGGAGTCAGACTGATAGTCAACAAGATTATCAGCATCACAAGTTACTCCGCGAGAAATCAAAGATGTAACCAACGATTGCTGAGCCAAGTTTAGGGTTTTCTCAAAACCCAAAGATGTTTGAACTGAAGAGTTTGATCATGGCTCAGATTGAACGCTGGCGGCAGGCCTAACACATGCAAGTCGAGCGGATGAAGGGAGCTTGCTCCTGGATTCAGCGGCGGACGGGTGAGTAATGCCTAGGAATCTGCCTGGTAGTGGGGGACAACGTTTCGAAAGGAACGCTAATACCGCATACGTCCTACGGGAGAAAGCAGGGGACCTTCGGGCCTTGCGCTATCAGATGAGCCTAGGTCGGATTAGCTAGTTGGTGAGGTAATGGCTCACCAAGGCGACGATCCGTAACTGGTCTGAGAGGATGATCAGTCACACTGGAACTGAGACACGGTCCAGACTCCTACGGGAGGCAGCAGTGGGGAATATTGGACAATGGGCGAAAGCCTGATCCAGCCATGCCGCGTGTGTGAAGAAGGTCTTCGGATTGTAAAGCACTTTAAGTTGGGAGGAAGGGTTGTAGATTAATACTCTGCAATTTTGACGTTACCGACAGAATAAGCACCGGCTAACTCTGTGCCAGCAGCCGCGGTAATACAGAGGGTGCAAGCGTTAATCGGAATTACTGGGCGTAAAGCGCGCGTAGGTGGTTCGTTAAGTTGGATGTGAAATCCCCGGGCTCAACCTGGGAACTGCATCCAAAACTGGCGAGCTAGAGTATGGTAGAGGGTGGTGGAATTTCCTGTGTAGCGGTGAAATGCGTAGATATAGGAAGGAACACCAGTGGCGAAGGCGACCACCTGGACTGATACTGACACTGAGGTGCGAAAGCGTGGGGAGCAAACAGGATTAGATACCCTGGTAGTCCACGCCGTAAACGATGTCAACTAGCCGTTGGGAGCCTTGAGCTCTTAGTGGCGCAGCTAACGCATTAAGTTGACCGCCTGGGGAGTACGGCCGCAAGGTTAAAACTCAAATGAATTGACGGGGGCCCGCACAAGCGGTGGAGCATGTGGTTTAATTCGAAGCAACGCGAAGAACCTTACCAGGCCTTGACATCCAATGAACTTTCCAGAGATGGATTGGTGCCTTCGGGAACATTGAGACAGGTGCTGCATGGCTGTCGTCAGCTCGTGTCGTGAGATGTTGGGTTAAGTCCCGTAACGAGCGCAACCCTTGTCCTTAGTTACCAGCACGTTATGGTGGGCACTCTAAGGAGACTGCCGGTGACAAACCGGAGGAAGGTGGGGATGACGTCAAGTCATCATGGCCCTTACGGCCTGGGCTACACACGTGCTACAATGGTCGGTACAAAGGGTTGCCAAGCCGCGAGGTGGAGCTAATCCCATAAAACCGATCGTAGTCCGGATCGCAGTCTGCAACTCGACTGCGTGAAGTCGGAATCGCTAGTAATCGCGAATCAGAATGTCGCGGTGAATACGTTCCCGGGCCTTGTACACACCGCCCGTCACACCATGGGAGTGGGTTGCACCAGAAGTAGCTAGTCTAACCTTCGGGAGGACGGTTACCACGGTGTGATTCATGACTGGGGTGAAGTCGTAACAAGGTAGCCGTAGGGGAACCTGCGGCTGGATCACCTCCTTAATCGACGACATCAGCTGCTCCATAAGTTCCCACACGAATTGCTTGATTCATTGAAGAAGACGAAAGAAGCAGCC